>DYOW01000082.1:5940-9214 GCA_020720325.1 Desulfobulbus propionicus | reverse complement strand
TCAATTTTTTCAAGAATGGAATTACAAATCATACACCTTGAAAAAGGTTTTTTGTCGCTGTCCAGAGCATAAAGAGAGGTCACTTCTTCAAGCTGTTTGTAAGGTTCTGAATAAAAAATTTCCTTAGTTCTGTTTTAATTGTTTAAGAAAGTTTAAAGCAGATTGTTTCAGAACATTATTATAAAAAATAGGTAGTGAAAATTTATGTTCAAGTATCTTCAAGTAATAAATGTCAGGGTTTTATTATTTTAAGTGTAAATTCAAACCTGACTTTCCTGTTGACGGTGGTTTTTTTTGTATTTTTCAGCTTGTCTGAAGAAAGCTATTTGTTATATGAGACTATCTAAACAGAAATTTTAAAATATTCTTCAATATCATTTACCATTGACAGAATCAACGCCTCTTTTGGCATTATATCAATGTTTATACCCAATTCTCTTGCGGTATCCGCAGTAACAGGGCCAATTGCTGATATCTTTGCCTCAGACAGTAATTTTTTTAATACATCTTCCGGTAGTAATTTATGAAAGTTTTTTACTGTGGAAGATGAGGTAAATGTAATTAAATCAATATTTTCTTCCATTAGCAAATCTATTTTATCCTGAGATATTTCAGGTGAGAAATTTTCATAACAGGTCACAACATCAACATTTGCGCCTAAGTTTTTAAGTCCTTCGGGAAGTATATCCCTTGCCTTTTTTGCCCTTGGAATAAGGATATTCTGATTATTTATGTGAGTTTGGGAAAAAGCCTCAAGCATTCCCTCTGCCTGAAAATTGTCCGGCATAAGGTCATGATTTAGTGAGAATTGCCTTAAACTATCCGATGTGCCTGCGCCCATTGAGGCAATTTTTGTATTTCCAAAAGCCCTTACATCTTTGCCAAGCTGAAATAACCGTTCCATAAAGAATTTAACAGCATTAGGGCTGGAAAAGACAATCCAGTCATATTTTGAAAGATGTGCTATTGCATTATCAAGTTCTGAGGTGTCATCCGGCATCTTTACGGCAATGGTTGGAAGTTCAATGCAAAATGCGCCCTTATCCTCAAGAAGTTTTATAAGCTCGCTTGCCTGTTCCCTTGTCCTTGTAACAATAAATTTTTTGCCAAGAAGCGGGCGGTTTTCATACCATTTTAAGGTATCCCGTAAATTTACCACATCGCCCACAACTATTATTGAAGGCGGTTTAATCCCTGCTTTTTTGACAATATCAACAATATTTGAAAGAGCGCCTTTCACGGTCCTGTGAAGGTGGGTTGTGCCCCAGTGGATTACAGCGACAGGCATGTCTTCCTTAACCCCGTGTTTTATGAGATTTGAGGTTATGTAGTCAAGATTAGACATTCCCATCAAAAAAACAATTGTGCCCGAAAACTTTGCAAGACCCTCCCAGTTAACCTGAACATCCATGTCATCCTGCCTGTGACCGGTCACAATGGTCAAAGAAGCGGAATACTGTCGATGTGTTAAGGGAATTCCTGAGTAAGCAGGCACAGATATGGCAGAAGTCACGCCTGGGACAATCTCAAAAAAAATATTATTTTTTACACATTCCTCTGCTTCTTCGCCGCCCCTTCCGAAAATAAAAGGATCTCCCCCTTTTAGCCTTACAACGGTCTTTCCTTCAATGGCTTTTCTCACAATAAGCTCGTTTATCTTTTCCTGACTTAAGGCATGAAATCCGCTCTGTTTTCCAACATATATAAGTTCTGCGTCTCGTCTTGCATTGGATAATATACGTGGATTTGCAAGTCTGTCATATATGATTACATCAGCCTTTTCAATTAATTCTCTTCCTTTTATTGTAAGAAGACCGGGGTCTCCGGGGCCTGCGCCTACAAGAAAGACAGCGCCATGATTTTTAGTTTGCATTGTTGTAGACATTTTTTAATATTTCATCCCCGCCGGCTTTTAGTATTTGTTCGGCAACTAATATTCCAAGACCTTCAGGAATGGAAATTTTGCCAGTCATTTCCCGTTTTATGATTTTTTCCCCGTTTTCGTCACCAACAATTGCATTGATTTTAAGCTCATCTCCGGATATCTGCGCATAACCGCCAATAGGCGCTTGACAGCCGCCTTCAAGGCGCATTAATAATGCCCGTTCAGCTCTTACACAAATTTCAGTGTCTTTATCATGTATTTTTAAGAGAATTTCTTTGATATAAGCTTCATTGCTGCGAAATTCAATGGCAAGAGCGCCCTGTCCTATGGCAGGAATCATTATGTCGGTATTTATGTAGCTGGTAATCCTATCTTGAAGACCAATCCTGTGTAAGCCTGCTGAAGCAAGAATTATTGCGTCAAACTCATTATTATCGAGTTTTTTAAGCCTTGTGTCAATATTGCCCCTGAGGGATTTTATTGTTAAATCCGGTCTTATTGCCTTTAACTGGACAATTCTTCTGAGGCTGCATGTCCCCACAATGGCATTTGGTTTTAATGATTGGATATCAGGGGCAATATTTGAGATAAAGGCGTCTTTTGCGTCTTCTCTTTTGGGAAATATGCTTATCTCAAGTCCGTCCGGAATTTCTGTAGGGACATCTTTGAGGCTGTGCACTGCAAAATCCACTTCTTTTTTTAATAAAGCCTCTTCAATTTCCTTAACAAATAATCCTTTTCCTCCCACTTTCACCAGGGGGACATCAAGGATTTTATCACCTTTTGTGATTATCTTAACAAGTTCTATTGTTATATCAGAGTTAAGAGCTTCCAGTTGATTTTTTACCCATGTGCTCTGGGTCATAGCAAGAAGGCTTTTTCTTGTGCCGAGTTTTAATAGTTTTTTTGTCATTTTTATTCTTTTTAATTAATTTGTAGAGGTTTTATAGTATCAAATTTTATTTAGGTGGATATAAGCAAGGCGATTGACAGGCGGCGATATTTTGGCTGGGCTCAGCTACCTTTCATGATTCCACTTACAATATTATTTTAGATTAGTGACCGCATGTGCCACAGGATGTGGCGCTGCAGCCTGAGCAACCGCCACCGGTAGCCATAGCTCTTTTGCCTGTTCCGACAAAATTATTGTCACCTGTTTTAAATGCGCAGCATGACATTTTTTTTCGGATTTTTTCCGACTTGCATTTCGGGCAGGTTACCTGTTCTGATTTGGAAAACACAATGGTTTCAAACTGATTTTCGCAGTCATTGCAAACAAATTCATAGATGGGCATTTCAGTATCAGACTCCTTTTTTTATAAAAAAATGTGTTATTATCGTTTTTAAGATACTCTTTTAATATAATCATAAAAATTAATTTGAGATTAA
>DYOW01000082.1:0-5840 GCA_020720325.1 Desulfobulbus propionicus | reverse complement strand
ATTAATTTGAGATTAAAATATTTATTTTAGCATTTTTTAGGGGGTTTGGGAAGGAGTGGAGAAATATTTTTTAGGGTGTTTTTGAGTTTTTTTGTAATAATTTTCATTGATTGGAGAAACAACTATTATGAGGAATCGCCAGGAAGCTTTATTTTTCAGTTCCGTAGCCCATTTGTAGGCATAGCCAACCTTATAACTCAAAGTAAAAAATTTAAACGAAAACGGATCTTCTGAAGAACCAATCTAAATATTCCTAGATTTTTTTTAAATTTGCATATCCTTCTTCAACTCCCTTTATTTTCCATTAAAAAATAATAGAAAATTGTTGACGTTATCTTTCTATGTTATTGTTATGTCATTATAATGACATTTATTTTAAAGGATATTATTTATGGATTATTTAAAATTTACTGATTTTCGTAATCATTCAAAAGAATATTTTGATAAAGTTGAACAGGGCAGTTCCTTTATTATTATCAGAAAAGGAAAGCCTGTGGCTAAAATTCTTCCTTTCAAGGAATCCATTGCAGGCTGGAAAAGAGATAATATAAAAATTAAATTGAAAACCGCTAAAACTACGCTTGACTACATAACAGAAGAAAGAAATGAAAAATGAAATTATTTTTTGATACATCAGCCTTAATAAAAAAATATATACTTGAAAACGGCTCTGATAAAGTTGAAAACCTCATGAACCAGGCAGATATTATCTTTGTATCTGTTATAACTGAAATGGAAACATATTCAACTTTTAGGCGATTATTAATTAAAAAGGCAATTAATGAAGATGATTATAAAATATTATTAAATGAATTTGAAATAGATTGTCAATTTTATACCCACATTGATTTCAATGAAATTATATCTGTTAACGCAAAATTATTAATTGAAAAATATCAATTAAAAACTATTGATTCAATACAGTTAGGAACTGCATTATTATTAAAAGATCAAATCGATTATGTTGTTGTAAGTGATGAAAAGATTATAAAATCAGGCAAGACAGAAGGATTAAAAGTTATTAATCCTATGAATATAAAATGACAAACTGCTAAAAATGCATAAATCCTTTGTTAGATATTAGCTCATAGTTAGACAAACCCTTCTCCGAAATGTCTATCTCATCAAAAAATATTGAAAATATTTAAATAAATTGAATAGTTAAATCATGATGAAACTGTATGAAATAATTTATAATGACTATTTAATAAGCAATGACAAAGACCTGTTGTCATTGGAAAAAATTTGCGATTTTCTTTCAAGGTCTTATTGGGAAAAAAACAGATATGAAAAAAAAAGGAATAAATTAAAAATTCTGTCACTTGTTTTTTTTGAATATAAAATTAATATAAGAAAATAATCAAAAAGCTAATCGCTGAAGTTTTGTTTTTTTTATAAAAAATAATTTTACTTTGTCTTTTTTTATGAACATTTATTTTTTTTTATTTTTAATCTTTACTTCTGCCTTTGTATCAGGCTGCTCGTTTTGGACTGCAGAGCAAGATATAAAAGGACAGAAAGCCCTTGTTTCAAAAATTGATGAGCCTTCTCAGGTCAAAAAAAATTATCCTGATTTAATCTGGGGGGCAGAAGGCGGAGGCGGTGAATATTATGATCCTTATCTTCGGGATTACCTCCATGAAATAGTAAAAAAAGTCTATTATGCCGCAAATAATTCCAGTTTGCCTATAAATTTTGCAATTCAGAATACTTCTGTGCCAAATGCGTGGGCAATACCCGGCTGTGTTGTAGTTACAAGGGGGCTATTGGTAAATCTTCAGAGCGAGGCAGAATTTGCCTTTATTGCCGGAAGGGAAATAAGCAGGTTATCTGTTAAAAATTTTTCTTATAATCCCTTTAAAGGTGGTTTTCCTGTTTTTAATAATTTATCCCCTTCTGATTATGATTCAGGGACAATTTTTGCTCTTGGCTCGCTTTCATCAGGTTTTTTAATAGACAGATATACTATAAATGAAGAATATGAGGCTGTTCAAAATGCTTTGAGGTATGTTTCTTCTATTGGATATGACCCTGGAAATGGGATTAAAGCGCTGATAAATTCAGAAAAAGCAAGAGAAATTTATTTGAATTCAGTTGTGGAAAGTCCAAAAGAAAGGGGTTTGTTTGGTGAATTTCTTGCATCCCATCCGGCAATCTCTGTAAAGACAGTTGAAATGCAAAGGCTTATTAATTCATATCCACCCTCCAGACTTGCCGGAGACGGGGAAATGAGAGAGCCTTTTAACCGGATGCTTCAGAAAATCAGGAATGTTCACGGAATATATGTACAATTTTTTGATAAATCTTTAAGATATTATGAAAATCGTGATTATTCAAGGGCGCAGCAACTATTGTTTGCTGGCATACAGAAAGACTCGAATCAATCATGTTTTTATGTTTTGAACGGGCTTATTTATCTTAAAATTAATGATTTAAACGGCGCAGATGAATATTTTAACAGGGCAAAAAATCATAATTCCAATTATCAGCCTGCATTAAGCGGCCTTGGCCAGCTTTATTATAAAAAAGGTTATTTTGAGAACAGCATTGATTATTTGAGAGAGGCGGTTTTTTTATTTCCTGATGATGTTATATCAAATTTGTATCTTGGGATGGGGTTATTTAAGCTTCAAAAATACAGGGAGGCTATTTTATACCTTGAAAAAGTGGCAAATATCGATAAGCATCATCAGTTTGCCAATGGTTTTCTGGGGGTTTGCTATGAAAATATTGGCGATACGCAGACAGCCTATAATTACTATTTAAAACAGACGCAGATAAACCCTAATAATGAAGCAGGTTCAATAGCTCTGAAAAAAATAAGCTTATTAAAAAAGAAATAATTTAAAAATTTTGGAAGGGTTTTAAGGGAAACTTTTTATAAAAAGCTTCCCTTAATTATATAAGAAATTATTAATAAATTTTTATAAAAAGGAGATTTTTTATGCGTAGTGACCAGATGAAAAAGGGTATTGAGAGGGCGCCGCACCGCTCACTTTTTAAGGCAATGGGATACACGGATGAAGAGATACAAAGACCTTTAATTGGCATTGCAAATTCTTTTAATGAGATAATTCCGGGACATATTCATTTAAAACAGATTGTTGAGGCTGTTAAGGCAGGAGTAAGGATTGGCGGAGGCACGCCTGTGGAATTTGGCGCAATAGGTGTTTGCGACGGAATAGCAATGAATCATCTTGGCATGAGATATTCCCTTGCCAGCAGGGAATTAATAGCGGACAGCGTGGAGCTTATGGCAATGGCGCATCCTTTTGACGCAATGGTTATGGTATCAAGCTGTGACAAAATATCCCCAGGCATGATGATGGCAATGTTAAGGCTTAATATTCCTGCTATAATTGTTACGGGAGGCCCTATGCTCACAGGAAACTGGCGTGGAAAAAGGGTAAATCTTATATCTGTTTTTGAGGGTATTGGAAGTGTAAAAAGGGGGACAATGACAGAGGGAGAGCTTTGTGAAGTAGAGTCTGAGGCATGTCCCACATGCGGTTCATGCGCGGGTATGTTCACTGCAAACTCAATGAACTGTCTTTCTGAGGCAATAGGTCTATCCCTTCCGGGGAATGGAACGATTCCTGCGACTTCTTCCAAAAGAATGCGTCTTGCAAAAGAAACAGGCATGCAAATAATGAAACTTCTGGAAAATGATATCAAACCCAGAGATATTGCCACAATGGATGCCTTTAGAAATGCCATTGCAGTTGATATGGCCCTTGGGTGTTCCACAAATACAGCGCTTCATATTCCGGCGATTGCAAAGGAGGCAGGAATTGAGTTTGATATTAATCTTTTTAATGAGATAAGCATGAAAGCCCCGCATCTTTGCAGCATGATACCCGGAGGCAATCATAGTCTTGATGATTTGGATACCGCTGGCGGCATACAGTCTGTTATGTATCAGCTTAACAAAATAGGTCTGATTAACGGTGAAGCGATTACAGTGACGGGAAGGAAGGTTTCTGAAAATATTCAGCATGCAGTGGCAAGGGATGCTGATATTATAAGAAGCGCTGCAACTGCCTATCATAAGGAGGGTGGAATTGCCATCCTTTTTGGTAATCTTGCCCCAAACGGCTCTGTTGTAAAACAATCCGCAGTTGCCCCTGAGATGCTGAAACATAAAGGACCTGCAAGGGTATATGAGTCTGAGGACGATGCCTATAAGGCAATACTTGCATGGGATATTAAAAAAGGCGATGTGGTTGTGATAAGATATGAAGGGCCAAAAGGCGGTCCAGGTATGCCTGAGATGTTATCTCCCACTTCCGCTATAGTTGGAATGGGACTTGGAAAGGATGTGGCGCTTATCACAGACGGAAGGTTTAGCGGTGGAACACAGGGAGCGGCAATAGGACATATTTCACCTGAGGCGGCTGAAGGCGGCACAATTGCCCTTGTGCAGGAGGGAGACATGATTGAGATTGATATACCTGCAAGAAAACTTAATTTGGATGTGTCTGATGAGGAGCTTAACAAAAGAAAATCAAATTGGATGCCTAAAGAACAAAAGATAAAAACCGGATATCTTGGCCGTTATGCAAGAATGGTTTCAAGCGGAGCAAAGGGCGCTGTGGTGGAATAGAATTAAAAAAAACTGTAAGTTTTTAGTTGTCTTTATCCATATCAAAAGGCTCATAATAAGGAGTCCAGTTAATATGTGAGAACTTGAAAAGGTCTTTTTTTACTATTTTATCTGTGCTGATGCCTAATTTATAGCAAAATCTAATGATTTTTTTTTCATCGGTTGAGATAATGTGGAAGAGTTTTTTTCTTTTTGAGGCATAGTTTTCATGAATTGCCACATGACCTGTTTTTGCCCAGTATATAGCGCTTGAAATGTCTTTTACCTGAAAGAATTTCACATTAAGTTCATTTTCAAATGGTTTAATTATACAGCAGATATAGTTTAATAGTATTTTTTTTTCTTTTTTGTTTTTTTCACGTATATTCATATTTTTCTTTTTTTCATATTGTAATAATTTAATTTGTATTTATCATTCAAATCGGCTTTTTTATATTTTTTCATAAGTGGTGATGCAAGAAAAAAATGAAAGGGATTTTTAATTAAGTTTGTCCCTTATTCTCAAAGCTGAGTCACTAAATCAGCCAAAGATTTTTTTATTTTATGTCGCTTTTTTTTAGAAGACAAATTGATTTTTCTTCATAGGTGTTTATTATATAATTCATAAGCAGAAAAAATTCTTTACATTTTTTGTTTTTTTCTGTTTGATTAAAAATAGTTGACAAAGTTGTTGTTATCATTACAATTTGAAAAAGTTAGCTGCAGCATATAGCTGTTGCAAGAGGACATATCTCATTTTGTAATTGAGAGGTAACCATTTTGGGGATAATACACTTTAAAAAAAGGAGGATGACTAATATGGAAAAAAAAACAAAGCTATTACTTCATATTCCATCATCAGACAGATGGGATGTTGGCGCGACAAATGCCATAAACTTTCTCAAATCAAAAAGAGATAATGAGGAATTATCTGTAAAGATTGTGGGAAATTCAGAGGCTGTCACCATTTCAGCAGCATGTGACGGAGCTCTTTATGATAAGCTGAGACAGATTGTTCTTGATGGCGGCGAGATTGTGCTTTGTGAATTTGCCCTTTCAAAATTCGGAATAAAAAAGGAACAACTTGCTGATATTTTTAAAACTGTTCCAGGCGGAATCAGGGCTATTACAGACGCCATCGAAGACGGCTGGATTTATGTGAGACCTTAATTTTCAGGGTTTATTCAAAAAATTCAGCAATAACAGCGTAAAACTTAAAAGATTCTTTTTCAACGACAATTCACCCCCCTTAATCCCC
>DYOW01000081.1 GCA_020720325.1 Desulfobulbus propionicus | reverse complement strand
TAGAAGCAAAATATTATGTTGAAAAATTTTTTGAAATAGAGGGGATTTTGTCTGAGAATTTTTAACCCTTACTTTTTAGGCTGCTCATTAAGTGTATTTCTCTCCCAAAAAACCCCGTCCGCATATCCCTGAATGCATGGCTCATGTTCGGCAATTCTAAGCCTTTTTAATGCCATACAGCAGTATTCTTTATTAATTTCCACCCCAACAAATTTTCTTTTGAGTTTTTTTGCGACAACCGCTGTTGTTCCGCTACCCATAAAAGGATCAAAAACAATATCTCCAACATTTGTGCTTGCAAGAATAAGCTTTGCAATAAGTTTTTCAGGTTTTTGTGTGGGATGATCAGTATTTTCAGGCATTGACCAGAAAGGGATTGTGATATCAGTCCAGATATTGGAAGGATGAGTAAGCCTGAAATTGCCATCCGGCTCTTCTTCCCAGTCTTTGGGAGCTCCATCTCCTGTGCGGTAAGGAGCCAAAACCTTTTTTTTAAGTTTTACGGACTCAACATTAAAGGTATATTTCTTAGAGTTTGTGCAAAACCAGATATCCTCGGTGTTATTTTTCCAGTTTGACTTAGCGCCCCTTCCCTTTTCCCTTTCCCATGTTATGCGGTTTTGAAGATGAAAATTTTGTTCAAGCAAAGGCGCTATAAGCAAAGAAGTCTTCCAGTCAGAGCATATATAAAGGGTTCCTGTGGGTTTAAGCAAGGGTTTAACAAGATGTATTATTGAAGCAAACCACTCCTTATATTCTGTTCGTTCTTTTTCTTTAAACAGATGACCGTTATAGTTTTTGGAAAGATTATAAGGAGGATCCATCACAATCAAATCAGCAAAACCTTCAGGAATATAAGGCTTTGCTTCAAAAATATCCTGACAGATGATTTTGTTTTCCATGTCATGAATGGCAATTTCAGATGATAGGGAAATAAGCTCATTGCTTAGTTCTGAAATTTCCTGTGAAGAACAGCAAAGGGTTCTGTTTAAGGGAGCCCGTAACTTCATATTTTTTCTATGATAACCATTGTAACCACAATTTTTTTCTCATGGCTTATGGTAACATTAATATTATAATCTGAACCAGTGAGAGATTTTATATATTCCAGAGAATTTCCATAAAGCACAATAAACGGCTTGCCTTTTTCATTATTTCTAAGCTCTATCTGCTTCCATGAAATGCCATGAGCAATACCTGTTCCAAGAGCCTTTGAAACGGCTTCTTTGGTTGAAAAACGTGTTGCGATAAACCTTTCAATATCTTTAATGTTTTGAAGAAGCTCTATTTCATATGGCGTTAATATGCGCCTTATAAATTTTTCACCAAATTTTTTTATGACAGCTTCTATTCTTGTTATATCAACAAGGTCTATTCCTGTTCCAATTATCATAATTTATTAAATAAGCGCTTAGGTTTATACTTACACCCTCCCCTTAATCCCATCCCATCAAGGGAGGGGAGATATAAGTAGGCATTTATGATTTTTAAATAATAACCCCTTTTTTAACAATAGAAAGCATTTCCCTTACCGCCCTTTCAAGGCCTGTAAAAACTGAACGCGCTATAATGGCATAACCAATGCTGAATTCATCAATATCAGATATAGCCGAAACCCTCTGGGTATTTCTGTAGTCAAGACCATGTCCCGCATGAACCCTTAATCCAAAATTTTTTCCAATGGCAGCTATTTCCATTATTTTTTCAAATTCTTCATCCTCATTTTCAGTTGCGAAAGCATAGGCATAAAGACCAGTATGTATTTCAATGCAATGCGCTCCTACTTCCTTTGACATCTCAATTTGTTTTTGATTGGGGTCAATAAAAAGACTAACAGGTATTTTTTTCTTATTTAAGGTTTTTATCGCATTTTGAATTTGTTCTTTATTGGATATTACATCAAGACCGCCTTCAGTGGTGAGTTCCTGTCTTTTTTCAGGCACAAGGGTCACAATATCCGGTTTTATTTTACCTGCGATTATTAGCATCTCCTCTGTCGCTGCCATTTCAAGATTTAAGCGTGTTTTCACAGTTTCTCTTAATATGCGAACATCCCTGTCATTTATGTGTCTTCTGTCTTCCCTTAAATGAACAACAATTCCGTCTGCTCCGGCAAGCTCAACAATTGAGGCTGCATAAACAGGGTCTGGCTGTGTGTCCTTTCTTGCCTGTCTTAGAGTTGCTATATGGTCAATATTTATGCAAAGATCAGCCATTATTCTCTCCTTATTTAGATTATATTTAAATTTTTTCTCTTTTTCCTGCATTTCAATAATCTGCTCTTCTGTTTCATGGTCAAATCCCATAAGATGGGTAAAGCCGTGAATTAAAAGCTCTTCAAGCCTGATATCAAAGGGTATATTGGCATTTTGCGCTTCATAAAGGGCGGTGTCCAGAGAAATAACAATGTCGCCTAAAAGGTCATTTTTTCCATGATAAAAGGAAATAACATTTGTGCTTTTGTTTTTATTAAACCATTCATTATTGATTGATTTAATCTGTGTATTATCAACAAGCAGGATGCTAAGCTCCTGATTTATATTTGCAAGCCTTAAAAGCTTGTTGCAAATCCTTTCAAAGCGTAAAAAATTAAAAACAGGAGGATTGGGGTGGGATAAATTTATAAAAACATACATTATTTTGTGTCTGTTTCTTCAATTTTTCTTTTATTTCTGCCTGTCAGAGGCATTTTATCCTCGTGTTTTTCATATGCGTCAATAATAAGTTTTATAAGTTTGTGTCTTATTACATCGTTTTGATTAAAAAAAACAAAGGAAATCCCGTCAATGTCCTTTAATATCCTTGTGGCCTCAATAAGACCGGAGGAAGACTTGTCTGGTAAATCTATCTGGGTTATATCGCCTGTGACTATAACCTTTGAATTAAAGCCCATTCTTGTTAAGAACATCTTCATCTGTTCGGATGT
Organism: Desulfobulbus propionicus; assembly: GCA_020720325.1. Taxonomy (GTDB): domain Bacteria; phylum Desulfobacterota; class Dissulfuribacteria; order Dissulfuribacterales; family DYOW01; genus DYOW01. The sequence continues at coordinate 6,319 of DYOW01000081.1, read as the reverse complement.
GGTATTTTGAGCCTCATCAAGGATGATAAAAGCCTCGTTTAATGTCCTTCCCCTCATAAACGCCAAGGGAGCAATCTCTATAACCTGCCTTTCCATGAGGTTTGCCACCTTTTCAAAGGGCAACATGTCGTATAATGCGTCATAAAGGGGGCGTAGGTATGGATTTATTTTTTCAGCAAGGTCTCCGGGCAGAAATCCCAGCTTTTCCCCTGCCTCTACAGCGGGTCTTGTGAGTATTATTCTTTTGACTTCATTATTGACAAATGCAGAGACAGCCATTGCCATGGCAAGATAGGTTTTGCCAGTTCCCGCAGGGCCTATTCCAAAGAGGATATCATTTGTCTGGATAGCGTCAAGATATTTTTTCTGGTTTATTGTTTTTGGAGAGAGTATTTTTTTTCCGCCGGAAACAGGGACTTTTTTTAGGAAAACATCGCTTATTCTGGCAGAAGGGTCGCTTTTTATAATATCAATCGCCTGATCAATATCTCTTTGATTAAATTTATATCCGTCAGAAATAAGGTCGTATAATTCCCTTAATACCTTATTGGCAATTATTACATCTCTTTCCTTTCCAAAGATCGTAAGCTCATTGCCCCTTGCGTTTATCTTGACATTTAGTTCTGAGGATATTTTTTTAAGGTTACTTCCTTTTTCCCCGTAGAGGTTCATAGCAATCTGATTATCATCAAGCACAAGTCTGGAATTTTCTTTTGAGTCCAAGAGCTATCCTAAAATATCCTTTTTCGTATAAGATAAAATGCAACGCCTATTGCGAGAAACAGGGCAAATCCCATAACTATTGCAAAGGCATAAGGAGAATTTTGAAAAGGAAGGGGGATATTCATGCCGTAAATGCTTGCCACAAGGTTTGGAAGCATCAGAACAATTGTCACCGCTGTCAGAAATTTCATGACAATATTAAGATTATTTGAGATAACCGAGGCGTATGCGTCCATCATGCCGCTTAAAATGTCGCTGAATATCTTTGCCATTTCTATTGCCTGCTGGTTTTCAATCTGCGCATCCTCAAGGAGTTCTTCATTTTCTTCGTTTACAGGCAAAAAACGTCCGCTTTGAAGCCTTGCCATCACAAGGTCATTGGCTTTTAAGCTGGTGTTAAAATATACAAGGCTTTTTTCAAGGTTAAGGAGTTTAATAAGCTCTTTATTCCTTAATGACCTGTGGAGCTCATCTTCATATTCTGATGTCAGCCTGTCAATAAGTCTTAAGCCCCTCAGATACATATTTGCGGTTCTTAAAAAGATGTGGAAAACAAATCGGATGTGGTCTGCCAGAAGTCTTGGGGCATCTTTTATAAGGGTCAAATCCTCAAGAAATGAGGGTTCTTTTACACAGACAGTAATAACCCTTGGGCCAATAACAATAATTCCAAGAGGGATGGTTTCGTATTTTACCATATCCTGCTCATGCCTTGGGTCCGGGATTCTTATGGTAATAAGTAGTTGTCCCTCGTCTCTTTCCACACGGGATGGCTCTTCTTCGTCAAGGGGATATCTCATGAATTCAGGAAAAATGCCAAGCTCATCTATTGCCTTTTGAATCTCTTCCTGTGACGGATTAATGATATTAATCCATTTTGCATCATTTATATCGTCACAGGCTACTATTTTGTTGTTTAAGACTTTATATGCAGTTAGCATGAACTCATCCTATTTTTGATTATTGGTAAGGATAAATTATAAGAATAAAGTTATATAAAGAAAAGTCAATGAAAATATGATTTGGAGACTAATGTTTTTCTTTGTATTGATTATATAGAAAAGCGCCAATCAAGGTACTTAGAGATCCAAAACCTAAAGCCCCAGCCAACCATTCTTTTCCATTTACTCCTAAATAAGCAGTGACAAGTAGCCCTAAAATTCCAATAATTAAAGCGCTAAATTGACCCAAATATGTGCTAATGTGACGAAATTTCTGTTCATTTTTTGCCATCAATACAATATCTTGCGCAGCATTACTATAGGCTTCATTGTATTCTTTCAAGGTTTCTGGATCAGGAAGAGGACCGCGATGTATCCTGCATTGTTGTATTTCGGAAAAAAATTTTGAAAGTAATTCCGGATTTGTTTTTATTTCTTCTATGAAATCTTTTTCAAAACTTAGGCTTTGTTTTTCTTGAATGTTCGTTGTTTCTTTTTCCATTCAGAGAAATCCTTTTGCACAGTTCTTTTTTTTTCATATTTTTTAAAAGAAATTCGCAAGTCCATTCCTATATTCTCCCAATCTTTAGAACAATTAATTTGGGTATAGTCAGGAAATAAACATATAGCTTTTGAATATCCTTCTGTAAAAAAATTAAGTAATCTGCTCATATGATTAACCCTCAGGTGGATTATTTAAAAAAAATATGCGTAAAACATTATCTATTTTTTAAAAATTAACATTTTCTAATTTTCTTTTCAAGGCCTTTATCGTAATAAAAATAAAAAAAATTAAAAATAAAAATTTATCTAAATTTATATGTACTTAAATTTATATACTTTTTTACAATCTCCAGAGTCTTTGGCTCAAAATTTGTCTTTTCCATATCCTGTAGACTCATCCACTTTGCGTCCAAAACATCGTCATCTGGTAGTATTTCTCCTTCGAGGTATTGGGCAGATACATATATAATGACATAATGAAAAATAATTTTATTGGTTTTATCGTAATAAATAGCGTCTATTGCGGCAAAAGGTGAGATTGGCTCAACAATAATCCTTGTTTCTTCAAAGACCTCTCTTTTTGCGGCATCGAGAAGCTTTTCTCCAAGCTCAATCTTCCCGCCTGGAAGAGACCAGAAATTCTCTGAAGGAGGCTTTCCTCTTAAAATAGTCAGAACCCTTTTATCCTTTATTACAAGGCATGCAACCGCAGGAACAGGTCTTATGGGGTATGACGCATTCATAAAAAATTTTATATCTCCAATACTTTTTTATATAAATTTATATAATTTTGGGCTGAATTTTCCCATGTAAGCCCAAGTTTAATTAGCGCTTCCCTTGCATTCAATCCAATATTTTTATATTTATGATAATTTCCGCATAAATCACTTATTATTTCTGATAACACCTTGTCAGCGCCCACAGGAAACAAAAATCCGTTTTCACCTGATGTTATTAACTCTGAGTTTCCTTCAATATTGCTTGCAATAACTGGCATTGCCCCTGCCATTGCCTCAAGAACGGAATTAGACCTTCCCTCCCTTTCGCTTGCAAGAATAAGACAGTGATTATCCTGTAAAATTTTAGGCATTTCATTATTGGATAATGTCCCCAAAAAGCTGACTTTTTCTTCAAGATTAAATTTTTTGCATAATTCAATAAGTTGCGGTTTAATATCTCCGTCTCCAACTATATTAAAAGTAAAATCAGTATCTTTGATGAGTGAAAAAGCTGTGATTATAGTATCAATGCGTTTTAAGGGAAGCAGTGAGCCGGTATAAAGAAACTTAAAAGGAGGGGGTTTAGGTCTTTTTATTGGATTAATATGATAAAATTCATCTGATATGCCATTTGGGATAAAATAAAACACATCTTTTCTCTTGGGATATGCGGCGATTAATTCCTTTAGGATTGATTTGCTTACACAAACAACCGCATCAGATTGAAGAATGGCAATGTTGTGAAATTGCCTGTAAAATTTTTTCTGGGAAAAAAACTGGTCAGACCCCCTTAGCGTTGTGATTACTTTTTTTCTATGGATGCGTTTTGACAAACAGGCAATAGCCCCACAAATTGACCAGTGTGCGTGGATTATATCATATTTCATTGAATTTTTGATAATAGAGGCATACATATTGGCAAGAAATGAGGGCAAAAGGCATGCGGTCAGGGGATTATTTCTTAAACATGCTGGTATTCCACCTGGTTTATGCGCAAGACACTGCCACTTCCATGGCGCGTATCTGAAGCAACGGGTGTTATTGTATGAGAAAAGCTCAGGAGAATCTCCGGCTGAGGTTAAAACAGAACAATCCGCGCTTTTTTGGGATAGGGCATCAACCAGGTTTTTAATAAATGAGCCGGATATATCCCCGGTAAATCTTGGATATGAAGTTGTCAAATGCAAAATTTTTAATTTTTTATTCATTATTATATTGCAATTTTTTTAAAATATGTTAATTTTTTTCTTTTATATTAACTTAATTTTTCGGGGCATAGCGCAGCCTGGTAGCGCATCTGCTTTGGGAGCAGAGGGCCGGGAGTTCGAATCTCTCTGCCCCGACCAAATTAAATAACTCAATTATTCTTTCTGAAATTATATTCTTTTTTTCGTTTATTAAAAATTATCTTAACTTTTTCAGGCAAATAAAAAAACAAGTTTACTATTTTTTTTTCAATTATCAGTTTTTAATTTTTGAGTAATCAATATCTTGTCTATTCTGTTTGCGTCAATATCAATAATTTCAATTATATAATCCATGAAATCAAATTTGTCCCCTATTTGAGGAATTTCATTTGTCAGGCTAAAGACAAACCCAGCCACAGTTGAATAATCAATTTTATCAAAATCTATTGTAAAATTTTCAATGATTTCAACGAGTGTTTCAACTGGCGCGTCGCCGCTTACCAGAACGGATTTATCCTCGCGGACAAACACATCTGGCTCATAATGCTCCCCTGCATCGGGAATCTGACCTACAAAATTTTCAATGATATCGTGCAGTGAGATGATTCCTTCAAAACCACCGTATTCATTTACAACAAAACAAATGTGGGTGTTTTTATGTTTAAATTGATCCAGAACAGTTTGAGCGTCTGCATTTTCAGGAATAACAATGGGTTGAACCAATAGTTCATTAATTGAAATATTTTTATTAAATATAAGCGCCTTATAATAATCCTTTATGTATAAAACACCTTTGTAATTATCAAGGTCTTCCTCACAGCAGATTACTTTGCTATGCTGAATTTCACGAATGTCCTTTTTAATTTCTTCCGCTGATTTCTTTATATCAATCCATTCCACATCAATACGGTGAGTCATTATGTGTTTAGCCTTTTTGTCTGAAAAATAAAAAACCTTTTCATGTATAATGTTTTGTTCTTTTTCTATAACTCCTTCGTGGGATGCAAGTTTAATCATCTGACGAAGCTCAGCCTCGGTTAATTGTTCAGTCTCCACTTTTACGCCAATTAAACCGTTAATGAGAGTGGTTGAATAAGAAAGCATTTTTACAAATGGATAAAAAACAGAGCTTAAATAAAATATTGCAGGGGCTATTTTTACCGCAATTTTGTCTGGATTGCTTAAAGCTATGGTTTTAGGGACAAGCTCTCCTATTACAATGGAAATATATGTGATAAGGATAACCGTCAGTGTCAGAGAAATTTCATTTGCGTATGGGCTAGTAATTTCAAACTTCTGAAAAAAAGGCAGCGCATCATCAGCAATGCTTGTGCCTCCGTAAACACCCATCACAATGCCTATTAATGTGATTCCAACCTGAATGGACGATAAAAAATTTTCCGAATCTTCCAGTAACAGCAAAGCAATTTTTGCCCCATTGCTTCCTTCAAGTTTTAATTGTTCAAGGCGAGATCTTTTGCTTGAAACCAACGCAATCTCAGAAAGGGCAAAAAAACCGTTTAATAAGACTAAAAATCCTAATATAATAATTTCCATAAATTAATAACTATTTCTGTATCATTTTATTAAAATAAAATGTTCATGTTTAGCCTGATACCCATGCAAAATCGTTCCATCTCATATTTTAAAAACATAATATATATGCTTTTTGATAATAACAAAATTTTAGAAAATTTAAATTAAATCCATTGTTTTTTTTAAAATTAATTAAGATGAGCGAAAAATATATAAAAATTAAAAAATCTTACCAAGCTAATTTTCAATAAATTGTCTCTAAATTGAAGAATGCTTTAGCACAGGAATAATAAAATAATGCATCTGCAATTATTTGAGGCGTGTATATTATAACTCACTCAACCGCCTGATTTCTGCCCTGATTTCCTCTATTACGTCCTTATTCTGAATATCTTTTTTCTCCCCAATCTTTTTTGGCAAAATAATAATCCCGCCATTCATCAAGGGATTTAGGGGAACATTTTCTGATTGATTCTGAGGTTGCGCCAACATTTCTTTTGAAATTTAACTGGAAGCGGTTCATGGCGCTGTTTAAAATCCACTCTTTAGCCATTGTTTTTTTCCAATAAATCTAAAAATTTTTCTTTATACTTAAAATCTATATCAATATCTACCTGCGCCAGTCTATTTTTGATTAAATGGGCATTAATAAAGGTCTTGTTTTCCAGATAAAGGTAGCAAAGCAGGTTGTTTTCCTTGTCATATTTAA
>DYOW01000080.1:3925-9293 GCA_020720325.1 Desulfobulbus propionicus | reverse complement strand
CAATGCTAAGTTAAAAGGAGATTCTTATGAGAATTAACAAATTTTTTACATTGTTTCTGATTATTTTATCAACTTTTTTAATCTCATCAAAAATTTTTTCCCCATTGTCCGTTAATGCCACTAATTTTTATGCTGGTTACAGTATTGCCTCAAATGCTTCAACCAGTTATGGCATTATCGCAAGGTTTAAAACCTTGGATTTTACATTGTCAGAATCAGATTCTATCTATAATGGCGTTGTTGGACTTGCAACATCACAACTAACAGGGCCAGGTTATTCAGTGTCAAACACCCTCCCGTCTCAGGCTTTATCTCAGGGTTATTCAGGGGAAGTTTTGTGGAATCTTTTTGTGCAAAACGGTGTGAATATGTTTAATCCTGCTGTAAGCCAAATTTTATTTTTAAGTCTTTACAGCTGTGATTATCAGGGCGCTTCTCATATGTGCATAAGAACTTATGTCCATACAGGAAGTCTGAATCTTTCATCTTTTGGCATTCCTTATAATACTGTCGCTGGCCTTGGCGCAATTGTTGTTGTCACACCTGTATGGAACTCGCTTAAGAGCCTTTTGGCAAGCGGTTCGTTAACCTTTTAGTTTATTTTTGATAGCCTGGTTTGAAATGCCGGGCTATCAATGCTATGAAATATTTATTTTTTTATATATTTTTCTTATTACTGTTTCCCTCTAAGTCTTATTCTCAAAATATAACTCCTGATGAAATCATAAAGGATTCAAGAATTGATCTTCTTTATGACGAGATATATTATTTCCCCGCATTTAAGTCACAAAATGAGGAGGCAGTTTATCTTCCTTTAAGAAAATGGGATATAATATTTGCAGGAGCAGATCTTAATTCCACGCAAGAGGTTCACTTAAACTCAGATATCTACAATATTGCTGCAGGCATACCGGGCAGTTACGACCATATAATGATTTATATGGGAAAAGATGATTCAGGAAATGCATATATTGCTGAATTAACAATAAGTCCCTCATATAATCAGAATATTACCTACCTTGCCCTTTTAAATTTTGGCATGGATTTTGGCTATTTTATGCCTGATGCCAGTTATTCAAGGATAAAAAGAGGTGATAATGGTGTTGTCTGGGCCAAAACCTTTAAAGAAAATTTAAGAATTCAATTAAAAATCAATGAAGACAAACTTACAGCGCGTATAAAAAACGACCTTATTAACAAATTTCCTTATCAGCTTGAATTCCGACATTCGGGAAATATTTTGGACACAAAAGTTTATCTTGTTGACGACGGATTAGAGGGAGGTGGTTCATGTTCGGATTACTGGATGGTTGTATTTGAAGAATATGCCGGAGTTTGTTTTTATAATATAAGGATATCCCCAGATGATTTATATAATTATTTTTTAAATGATAAGTATGGCAGAGAGGTCTTTGTGCCAACAGCAATAAATCCTTTGGGTTTTGATATTTATATTAAAGATTTGCTTGGTATGGGTTATAAGATTATTCCCGACAAACCTCACACATATATTTGTGATAGTAGCAATTCAACAGGTCTTATAATTCCAAGCCTTATTTATGAAAATGAAAATCTCCTTGATATCCCTGAAACATCGAAAAAAAAAGGACTTATAGAAGTTTTAGCCGAACATAATCTATCACTAAACATATTAAGAAAATTAATAAAAGGAGCTCTAAACAATAACTATTGATTTAAGATGTTAGCTAACTCTGATTATTTTCAACTATAAGCTTTAAGCCCTTTATTGCCACAACCTTTACTTCATCGTTTTTTTTGAGTTCTTTGGTTTCTGACACTGCATTCCATATTTCACCGTGAACATGCACTTTTCCCCTGCCTTCTGAAAAATCATCCAGAACAATTCCTGTTTCACCCACAATTCCTTCTTTTCCAGTGGCAGTTTTCCTTAAAAAAGACTTTCCTGTGATAAAAATAACAAAGGCAACAATAAGTGAAAAGGTTATTATCACCGGATAAAGAACAGTATGGGAAACAGCAATTCCTGTGTTTGGCGTGTCATAGAGCATAACTGACCCCAAAAACAGTGATATAATGCCTGTTATTCCAAGAACACCATAGCTTGTCACTAAAAATTCTGAAATTAGAAAAATAAACGCGAGTAAAATCAATAACAAGCCTGTTGTCTCCACCGGAAGCGCCTGCATTGCATAAAGCGCAAGGACAAGACAGATTGCTCCAAGGGTTCCCGGAAGAATTACACCCGGATGCGCCAGCTCAAAATAAAGTCCTACGACACCAATCATCATTAATATATAAGCAATATTGGGGTCTGCTATTGTTTTTAGTATTTTTTCCCTGATGTTTTCTGAAATTTCTGTTATCTCATAGTTTTGCGTGGAAAGCTTAAGTTTTTTATCCTTTATCTTAATTTCTCTGCCATTAATTTTTGAAAGCAGCTCTTCCATATCCTTTGCAATAAGGTCAATTGCTTTAAGCTCAAGCGCCTCATTGGCAGATGCGGAGACACTCTTTCTTACAGCATCTTCCGCCCATTTTTCATTTCTGCCCCGTTCCTGTGCTATGCTTCTCACCATTGCGGCAATATCATTCACAGCCTTCTCAGAAAGCGCGCTTTTATCTTTATTTGTAGCATTTTCGTCATTTCCAGGGGAACTACCGTCAATATTTACAGGATGAGCGGCGCCTATATTTGTTCCCGGAGCCATTGCGGCAATATGGGAGGATAACGTGAGAATCGCCCCTGCTGAAGCAGCCTGAGCGCCCTGCGGATACACATAGACAACCACTGGCACGTTGGAATCCATGACCATCTGCACCATATCCCTTAAAGAACTTACAAGACCTCCAGGGGTATCAAGCTTTATTATTAATAGGTCAGAATTGTTTTTTTCCGCCTCCTTAATGCTCCTTTGGAGAAATTTGGAAATACCGGGATTAATAGAGCCTTTTAAGGTGATAGCGCTTATTTTGGTTTTTTTAGTGGTTTTTACAGTTGTATTTTCTGCGTAAAGATTTGTCTGAGAAAAAATTAAACCAAAAAATATAATATATAAAAACATCCTCATAATTATCCTCCACCAGAAATAATTTTTTGAAAAAGTTTAAGATCGCTCCATGCCATTTTTTTTAGTTCTTTTTGTTTCACCGATGATGCTTTTAATATATTATCTGGTTTTATTGTAAAAACAACCCTTAAAGCGCCGAATTCAAAGACCTTGTTTCTTATTTCCTCTATTTCTGTTTCTTTTTCAAGAAAAAAAAGGGAAGTCAAACCTCCGAAGCAAAGAATATATTTGGAACCTGAGGAAAAAGAAGATAATTCTGACATCAGGATATTTTTGCAGTTTTGTATATCAGGGTTTTTGTCACAGCATTTAAAGGCTGTGGTTATATAAACATCCTCCATTTTAAGGTTTATTGCCTCGAGCATCTTTTTAAGAAGCTCGGTTTCATCATTGCTAAAGCAAGTGACAACGACATCTGATTCATGAGGCGACTCACTTAAAATGATTATTTTTTTATCACAATGCGGGATTTGTTTTTTGCCTGTTATGTAGTCGCAATTCGCGCAGGGTGAGAGATCATTTGTCAGTTCTTTTTTTAATTCAGGAGGTTTATTGAAAGGAATAAAATCCACTCCAAGGAGTTTGAGGTTATAAAGGTGTTTTTCGAGGTAATTTTTCATAATGAATTTGACAGACTTAGTGAGCAAATAAATACTTTTTAGGTTTTTCTTATTTTTTTTAATAAGTTATTATATTCTTCATGAGATCCAATCCAAAACCATATAATTTCATTTTCATTAAAAATACCTATTGCACGATAATCCATTGAAATCCTGACCGAAAAAATTGGTCGGGTTGAATGTATCCTTTTAAAGTGCAGCGCTGGAGTGTATGGATCACGAAAAAAAAAATTGTATGCTTTTTTTGCATGTTTCCTGATTTCCGCTGGCAATTTTTCATGGCATTTCCAAAACTCTCCGGTTGTTTTTGATTTCATAGCATGTCAATATCCAACTGCTTGGTTTTACCCTGACTGTGAGCCTCTAAAGCCTTATCAGCAAGTTGACCAAGAATATCTTCGGATTCAGCAAACGTTTCATCCCATTTCCTTTCTGCTTCAAGCTCTTGCAATATCCATTTTGCCAATGCATTTTGCTCAATTTGAGGAAGTTTTGAAGCGTCCTTAAAGGCTTTTTCTAATAATTTTGTCATTAGTAAAATCTCCTTTTTTGGGGTAATGCAATTTTACTTAAAATTCACCCCACCCCATTTCTTTATAATCTCAAGAACAAGCTCCGCGACAAAAACCATATCTTTAATCTCAATATACTCGTCATTGCTGTGAACATTTTGCATCCCTATACCCATAACCGCAGTATTAAGCCCTTTTCCGTTAAGGATATTTGCGTCGCTTCCTCCGCAGGTAATGCCAATCTTCATTTCTTCACCCAGTTCCCTTGCCGCTTCACATGCGATCTCAACAAGAGCATGATCACTGTTTATTGCCATTAGCGGATAGTCATCAAAAATCTCAGTCTGGACAATGGGCAATTCAACAACTTTTCCCTTTAAAACAGAAAGATTTTCCCTGTATTCCATAACCTCTTTATGAAACTCTCCTATAATGCCGTCCTGGATGTCTTTAAGTTTTTTGAGGTCATGACTTCTTACTTCACCGTTAACAATGGTTTCTTCAGGGATTATATTGGTTGCTCTGCCTCCGCTTATTATGCCGATATTTGCTGTGGTCTCATCATCTATCTTTCCAAGTTTGAGCCTTGCGATAACCTTTGAGGCAATTTGAATGGAATTTATGCCCTGTTCCGGGGCTATTCCAGCGTGTGATGCCCTGCCTTTTATTGTGACTTTAAATCGGACGGCAGTTGGAGCATGGGTAATAATGGTTAAGGGGTCGGTAGCATCAAGGGCATACCCGTTTTTTGCAGTTATAAGGGTAGGATCAACTTCTTTAGCCCCCAAAAGACCCACTTCTTCGCCGGTGGTAAAGATAAACTCCAGTGGGCAGCTATTTATATTATTTTTCTTTAAATATCTTGCAATCTCTATAAGAACAGCGATTGCAGCCTTGTCATCAGCGCCAAGGATTGTCGCGCCGTCTGACTTTATAATGCTGTTTTGTAATATTGGTTTTATGTTTCTGCCCGGCTCCACTGTATCCATATGGGCATTAAAAAAAAGAGGCGCTAAACCAGTGTCACCCCCGAGATTAACATATAAATTTCCACAGTTGCATCCTGTTTTTGATGATGAAGAATCCTCAATAACTGTAAAGTTAAGCTCATCCTGAAAAATTTTTTTTAGATATTCGGATATCGCCTTTTCTTCTTTTGACGGGCTGTCTATCCTGACAAGCTCCA
>DYOW01000080.1:0-3825 GCA_020720325.1 Desulfobulbus propionicus | reverse complement strand
TTTGGAATTTCTTCAAGATCTTTTACATTATCATCAGGTATAATGATAGTGTCAATTCCACTACGCAGCGCCGCGAGGGATTTTTCCTTTAATCCGCCTATGGGAAGAACCCTGCCCCTTAATGTAATTTCGCCTGTCATGGAAATATCTTTATTAACGGGTCGTTCGGTAAAGGCAGAAACAAGGGCGGTTGTCATGGTAATTCCTGCTGATGGACCATCTTTTGGGATGCTGCCCGCGGGAATATGTATATGAATATCTGTTTTTTCAAACCTCAGGGGGTCTATTCCAAGTTTTTCTGCCCTTGACCTTATGTAGCTAAGCGCTGCCTGCGCGGATTCCTTCATAACATCACCGAGAAGACCAGTTAAAAGCATATTGCCTTTTCCGGACATAAGAGTTGCCTCAATATTTATTATATCTCCGCCGTAAGGAGTCCATGCAAGACCTGTGGCAACCCCGATAAGACTTATTTCCTGCGCCTTTTCATTAAGATATTTTGGGACGCCAAGGTATTCTTCCACCTTTTGAGAGGTGATTATATATTTTTTGGATTCTTTTTCTGCTATTAAACGGGCTATTTTTCTGCATATAGCGCCTATTTTTCTCTCAAGCTCCCTTAGACCTGCTTCTTTTGTGTAATCTGATATGATCCTTTTTATGGATTCGTCCTTAAACACGATTAAATCCTGGGTAAGTCCGTTTTCTTTTATCTGCTTATCGATAAGATATCTATTTGCAATTTTTAATTTTTCTTCGTTGGTATATCCTGAGAGATTTAGCATCTCAAGCCTGTCAAGAAGGGCATGGGGGATGGTGTCAATGGTATTTGCGGTGAGAATGAATAAAACCTTTGAGAGATCAAAGGCTACATCAAGGTAATGATCCACAAATTGTGAGTTCTGTTCGGGGTCTAACACCTCAAGAAGAGCTGAGGCTGGATCGCCTCTAAAATCCGAGCCGATTTTGTCAACTTCATCCATCATAAAAACAGGGTTATTGCTGCCTGCTTTTTTCATGCTGCTTATTATCTTTCCGGGCAGAGCGCCAACGTAGGTTCTTCTGTGACCTCTTATTTCCGCCTCATCTTTTGAGCCGCCAAGGGATACTCTTATGAATTTTTTACCCAATGCCTTTGCAATTGAGCGTCCCAGGGATGTTTTGCCAACGCCCGGGGGACCAACAAAACAAAGAATAGAACCTTTTGCGCGTTTATTTAATTTTTTTACAGCAATAAATTCAAGAATCCTGTCCTTGATTTTTTCAAGGTTATAATGATCCTCATCAAGTATTGTTTTAGCATGGGTTATATCAAGTTTATCCTTGGTTGTTTTTGACCAGGGTAATTCAACAAGCCAGTCAAGATAGTTTCTAACCACAGTTGATTCAGATGAGTCGGGATGCATCGTTTCAAGCCTTTTAAGCTGTTTAAATGCTTCTTCCTCAACATCAACCGGCATTTTGCAGTCTATTATCTGCTGGGAAATATTTTGTACTTCCTGAAATTTGTCATCAATATCTCCGAGTTCCCTTTGTATCGCCCTTAATTGCTCACGCAGATAAAATTCTCTCTGGCTTTTGGTCATTTCTTCCTTTGCCTCTGACTGTATCTTTGCTTGAACAGAGGAGACCTCAAGTTCCCTTGTGAGAAGTTCGTTAACAAGCTGAAGCCTTTTTAAAGGGTCTTTCATCTCAAGTATTTTTTGTGCCTCTGAGACCTTTAACTTGAGATTAGAAGAAATCACATCAGAAAGTCTGCCAAACTCCTCAACATTATTTAAAATTGTGCCCATTTCAGGATTAAAAAGCCCTTTTATCAAAAAGAGTTGTTCCGCCTGTTCCCTTACATTTCTTTTAAGAGCCTCCATTTCAATGGTATTCTCAGAAGGTTCTTCTTCTTTTATGGCATTGATTTTTACACTGAAATAAGGTTTTGTCTTGGTGTATTCTTCAATTTCAGCCTTAATAAGGGCCTGGGCAAGTATTTTTATCCTTCCGTCGGGAAGATGGAGCATCCTGACTATCATGGAAACAACACCAACATTATAAAAATCTTCCAACTGGGGATTTTCAACAGTTGAATCTTTTTGTGTCAAAAGAAATAAAAGTCTGTTTGAAGCCAATGCCTCATTAACTGCCAGCACAGAGGCTTCCCTTCCCACAAGAAGGGGCACAATCATAGAAGGAAACACAACAAGATCCCTTACAGGCATAAGGGGTAATTCCTCAGGTATTTCAATGGACTGAGGGTTTGCAAGCTCTTCTATGCTTAAAAAATCTTTTTCATCAAGCATCAAAATAAATATCCTCTCATTTAATAATTTTTTGGGGAAATAGCTTAAAAATTTTATATAAAGTTTGATTTATAATTTATAAAGTAAAAATTTAAAGGAAGACTAATTATTAAAAAGTCTCCCTTATAACCCTACAAAAAATTTATAATTTTTGAAAGGTTTTTTTTATATAAATCTAAATAAAAAATTACAAAACTTATTCAAACATTTTTTTATACTCTCCATATCCTTCTTTTTCAAGGTCTTTATATGGAATAAATTTTAGCGCGGCAGAATTTAAACAATATCGTAGTCCTGTTGGTTTTGGTCCGTCATTAAAGACATGACCCAGATGTGAGCCGCCATTCTTGCTTCTGACTTCTGTCCTTCTGGAAAAAAACGAAAAATCATTTTTCTCCATAATATTTTCGGGTTCAAGGGGTTTTGTAAAACTTGGCCATCCTGTCCCTGAATCAAATTTATCTTTGGAAGAAAAAAGCGGTTCTCCTGAGACAATATCCACATAAATACCAGGTTCCTTATTGTCCCAGTATTCATTTTTAAAAGGTGGTTCTGTGCCTTTTTCCTGGGTAACTTTATATTCCAAAGAGCTAAGTTTCTTTTTTAGTTCATCTTTGGATGGTCGCATATATTTTTGTGGATTTTTGCCCTCATCAGACCAGGTTTTTTTTAGAAAATCCGCCCTTCCTGAACCAATCTTATACCTGTTATAATTCTCAGTATTTTTTTTGTAATAATCCTGATGATATTCCTCAGCGGGATAAAAGGCGCTTGCTGGCAATATACTGGTTACAATATCTTTTTCAATTTTTTTGCTGTCATGTAGTTTTTGTTTGCTTTTTTCAGCGATTTCTTTTTGTTTTACATTATGATAGAATATCACTGAGTTATACTGAGTGCCTTTGTCCGCAAACTGTCCGTAAGCATCCGTTGGGTCAATATTTTTCCAAAATGTATCTAAAAGCTCTTCATAAGTAATCTGACTTGGGTCAAAAGTAATTTGTATTGACTCATAATGTCCGGTTTTCCCCGCTGATACCTCTTCGTATGTAGGATTTACCTTTTGTCCTCCAGTATATCCAGAAATAACTTTCTTTACTCCTTTTAATTTTTCAAAAGGAGGCTCCATACACCAGAAGCAACCGCCGGCGAATGTGGCTTTTTCATAATTATCCTGTGCCATAATAACCTCCGTTATAAAAAGATTTATAATAAAGATTGATAAAATAAGATAGATTGTTGACGATATAGTTTTTTTAAAGATATTTTTCATTTCAGACCTCCTTTCTTAGGATTTTAGAATTAGATATTTTTATTTTTTTCTAAATGCAAATTAATCATTTTAAAATGGTGTGTCTATTGCAATAATTAACTAATATCTGATTTAATAGAAAAATGTTTTTTATAAAAAAAACACATGTCGCGTCTTTACAAAAAATCAGACTAACACCCCATTTTTTTAAATTCGTCTTCAATTAACTGTTTTGCCCTATTCATAGCTTTATCTCTATACTCACAAGAGACTGTCTCG
>DYOW01000177.1 GCA_020720325.1 Desulfobulbus propionicus | reverse complement strand
TTATAAGACTCAAACAAGACCATAAGAGACATTAAAAACCCCTGAACAGAAAAAATGAAAATAACAGACCGGAAATATTTTGACACATATTTACAATTAATTGGATTAAAAATTCCTTCATTAATCCAGAATTTTGACTTTTCTGACAATAAAGGGGCATTTGATTATCTGACAAAAGCCTATGCTGTTTATTCGTCAAATATTGAAGGCAACAGCATTGATTTGAACTCTTATATGAACTATGAATTAAATAAAGATAAATTCAGGGCTGGGAAAGAGATAGGGGAAATAGAGGATTTGATTGAGGCTTATGAATTTGCGCAGAAAAACAGATTAAATGAGAAAAATTTATTGTATTGTCATAAAATATTTTCTGAAACTTTTTTAATTAAGAGCAAAAGAGGAAAATATCGAATGGAACAAGTGGGGGTATTTGGAAAATCAGGTCTGGATTATATGGCAGTTGAGCCTGAATTTGTGGAAAAAGAAATGAAGTTGTTTTTTCAAGATGTTGAAGAATTACTATCATCAGACCTTTCAGAGGCGGAGGTTTTTTATTATGCTTCTTTGATTCATTTAAGATTTGCGCATATACATCCATTCCAGGATGGAAACGGACGGGCTGCAAGGTTAATTGAAAAGTGGTTTATTACAGAGAAATCAGGTCGAAATTTTTGGAAAATACCATCAGAGGAATATTATAAAGAAAATCAGTCTAAATACTATGAGAAAATCAATCTGGGCGTAAATTTTTATGAATTAAATTATGATAAATGCATTGGTTTTTTAGAAATGCTTCCAAATTGTTTGAGATAAAACACAAAAGCGCAACAAGCGTTATGATGCCATGAATGCTTCAAAGGTTAGTCCGGGGCGAGTCTCATTAAAAAAATAAAATGGATTATCTTTGACATAACACGGCATAATGTATTAGAATGTGATGTGAAGGAAATTTACATTTATATTGATAAGGAAAATAATTTTATATCCAATAACTATTCTGGTAAGTTTTTTTTAATGATTTTATAATTTGGAGATAAGAAAAAATTATGAAAACTATTCAGCTAACTGTGCCAGATAATATAGATTTAAAAGATTATGACATTTTAATGATAATTGCTGCCAAGCTTTATGAAGACGCAAAATTATCAGCAGGACAGGCTGCGGAAATTGTTGGACTTTCAAAAAGAGCGTTTATTGAAATGCTTGGAAAATATGGTGTTTCAGTATTTAGTTCATCTATTTCTGATTTACATTCAGATATAGCAAATGCCTAAAGTTGTTATTTCAGATACCAGCGCCTTGATAATTTTTCACAAGATTGACGAATTAGGTTTGTTGAAAAAGGTGTGCGGTGAGTTGGTTATAACCCCTGAGGTTGCAAGGGAGTTTGGTGAGGATTTACCAAATTGGGTTAAAATTCAGGCGGTATCAGATAAAAAATATCAGGACTTTCTTGAAACTCAGATAGATTATGGAGAGGCAAGCGCCATTGCATTAGCATCGGAGTATGATGATGTTTTGCTTTTATTGGATGATTTAAAAGCCCGGAACCTGGCAAAAAGATTGAAATTTAAGGTAACAGGCGCTCTTGGAGTGATTCATAAAGCAAAACAAATGTCTATTATTAGCAAAGTTAAGCCTCTGATTGATACATTAATGCTTACTGATTTTCGTATAGC
>DYOW01000009.1 GCA_020720325.1 Desulfobulbus propionicus | reverse complement strand
ATTAAATAAAAAACTTCTTAATGACCCCGCATACAAAGTCTATATCTTCATCCTTTAAGTAAGGATGCATGGGAAGGCTCACTATCTTTCCTGAAATATCTTCTGATAAAGGAAAATCCCCCTCTTTGTAACTTAAATATGAAAAAGCCTTTTGCAGGTGAAGAGGTATGGGATAATAGATTGCAGTGGGTATGCCTTTTTCTTTCAGGTGATTCTGGAATTTATCACGAAGAATGCCTTTTTCCAATAAGACTGAATACTGCGCCCATGCGCTTTTGTAACCATCGGGTATTACAGGAATTTTCACAATATTTTTAAGCCTTAAAGAATATTTATTTGCCACTTCATCCCTTAATTTAAGCTCTTCGGAAAATATCTTTAATTTTTCAAGAAGTATCGCTGCCTGAACGGTATCAAGCCTTCCGTTTATGCCAATTCTTACATTTTCATATTTATCCCTTCCCTGTCCGTGAATCCTTATTGAAAGAAGTTTTTGATGGAGGGGAGTATCATCAAGAAAAATAGCCCCGCCATCCCCATAGCACCCCAGGGGTTTTGCAGGAAAAAAACTTGTGCATGCAATGGGAGAAAGACTTCCAGCGTATTTACCCTTATATTGCCCGCCAAACCCCTGCGCAGCATCTTCAATTACATAAAGTCCGTATTTTTTACCAATTTCATTGATTATGTCGTAATCACATGGAAGACCGAATAAATCAACGGTTATAACTGCCTTAGGCTTAAACAGGCATTTTTTTGTCCTGTTGATGGTCTCTTCAAGTTTTATGGGGTCAATATTAAAGGTGTCAGGGTCAATATCCACGAATACAGGAACAGCCCCCAATAAAGAAATAACTTCGGCAGTTGCGATAAAGGTAAAGGGAGTTGTAAAAACAGCATCTCCTCTTTCAATTCCAAGCGCCATTAATGCCATTAAAAGAGCGTCTGTGCCTGAAGAACAGCTTACAGCATGTTTCACCCCAATAAATTTTGACAATTCTTCTTCAAGCTTAAAGACTTCCCTCCCCATAATATATTGTCCGTGTTCAAGGACATTATTAATAGCAGCAAGGATATCATCTTTTATTCTTTGTTGTTGTGATTTAAGGTCTATAAATGGCAGCAAATTTTCATCTTCCTTTTTTAAAATACAGACAATATAAGATATTTAAAGATGAAGCACAACTAAAATTTAAAAAAATGTTATTTTATTGTGCAAAATGGACTTAAATAGAAAAAAAATAGGACTATTTAATGTAATATCCTGAAACCCTCCACTTGCCGTCTTTTTCAAGCATTAGGGTGACGGTTTCAGTGGCTGATTTCTTATTCTCATATATTGCATTAAATTGAATAACAACATATTCTCCGTCAGGCGCGCCTGGAAGGCTTGTTCTGTATGTTGTGGTATTGACTTTTCTTGAAATTAGTTTGCCAAGGGGTTTTCTTGCTGAATTCAGGGAATGATTCCATTGCTCCTTAATAACGGCATTTTTGAAAAATAAGGCTGCTTCATCCCAGCTTTGGTCGTATTTTCCATTATCAATCAATTGAAGCCATTTTTCCGAGGCATGAACAGCAGCCTTTTCTTTTTCTGCTTCAACAGCAAAAACCATATTATGAGAAAAAGTAATAAGAAAAAAAAATATAATAAATTTATTGAGCATTTTTAACTACCTCAATTTTTTTTAGAAAATTCATTCCCAAACAGCGTTATAATTCATACAGAAGTTTTTTGTTGGGGCCTAGTTCCTTAATTTTTTTTGTGACTTCATTAACGATTTTTGCAAACTGCTCCCCTTCCGATGCAGAAACCCATGTAAAATTTACCCTGTCTTTTTCAATGCCAATAAATTCAAGAAGTCCTTTTAATAGGGCAAAACGCCTTCTTGCAAAGAGATTTCCTGTCATATAATGGCAGTCACCCGGATGGCAGCCGGATACAAGGACGCCGTCTGCTCCCTGCATCAAAGCCGCAAGTATCATCTGAGGGCTTACCCTGCCTGAACATGGCGTTTTAATAATGCGTATATTGGGCGCATACTGAAAACGGGATATGCCAGCAAGGTCAGCGCCTGCGTAGCTACACCATGTACACAAAAAGGCAATTATTTTAGGTTCAAAATTTTCCATAAATATTTTTATCTTTTTATTTCACATTTAAAATAAGATATATCATGTTTTAAAACTTCTGCAATCTCATTTTGATCCTCGGCAACAGTTTTAACATCTCCTGCAATTTCGACAATTTTTCCCCCTGTTGCCTCCATTCCATCAAAAAATCTCGCCATATCCTTTAATTTTGCATCTGAATCATTTATCCTGCTGCTAATCTCGGAGGTTGCCTGAGACTGCTGTTCAATAGAAATTGCCGTGCTGTTTGAAAGCCCGGAAACAATATTTATTGAATCAAGTATTTCCTGAGCAACTTTTTGGGCTGAATTACAGCCTGACTGGATTTCATTTATTATATTTTCTATCTCAGCCACTGATTGGCCTGTTTGCTTTGCAAGCTCCTTAACCTCGTTTGCCACAACAGCAAAACCCTTTCCGGCCTCGCCTGCCCTTGCAGCCTCTATTGTTGCATTAAGCGCAAGAAGATTTGTCTGGCTGGCAATCTGTCCTATAATGTTGCTAACTGAGCTTACTTTTTGGGCTGAATTTGAGAGATTTTCCATAACAGATTTGGCCTCTACAGCCTTATCATAAGTTTGTAATGCCGAACTCCTTGCTTTTTCGCTGTTATTACTGATTTCTCCTATTGTCGCAACCATTTCCTCTATTGCAGCCGCAACATTGCTTACAGACTGGATTGTAAAGTCTATATCTGTCTTTGCTGCAAGCGTCTTTTTGTGATTTGAGTATGAGATATTCAATAAATTTTCAGAAGAAGAATGAAGCTGCTCATTAAATTCAAAAAGCACTGAAGAGGATTGCTGGATTTTATACACAAGCTCGGTAATTTTGTTTTTCATGGCGCTAAGAGCTGCAAGAACCCCTTTATCTGAATCAGATAAATCACAAAAAGTCCTCATATCTCCCTTTGAAATGCCATCCGCAATATCTGCAAGCTGATGAGGCTCTGCGCCAAGCTGCTTCATAAAGATTTTCCAGAAAATTAAAAACATCAGGGCAACAACAATGCCACATGATAACATACAAAAAATAAGAATTATTTTAAGGGTATTTAATTTATTCTCAAAGCTTTCAGAATTTTCAATGGCAAATTTATTGGCGACTTCGGAAAGTTTTTGAAAGCTTTCTCTTGCCTTTTCTGCAGGAGGCGAGATAACCTTGCTATATTCTTTATACATGGAATTTCTTGATTCAGGAGCCACATCCTGTAAGCGTTCCATGATTCTTTTTGATTCAAGAATAAAAGACATCTGGTCTGTCTTTGCAATCTTTAAAAAATTGGTATTTTCATCTGAATTTAACCATAATTTTTTATAATCGTCTTTTAATTTCTCAATTTTTTTGAAACTATCTTCAATTGATTTAATTTTCTTATGTATTGAGTCCATATTTTTATCATAATCAGAGCCAAGAATGATATTCCTTGTTGCCCTTGAAATATAATTTCCATCTGCCTCAATTTTCAAAAGAAGTTTTTCAGTTTCCTGCGCCTGGTTTTGCAGCTTGTAATTGCCATTTAAGATAGGCATTGCCCATGCGATAAAAATTGCTATGATGGTTGCAAAAACCATTATAAATGTCACGCCGATTTGAATTTGTTGCTTTAATTTCATTTAACACCCATTTTAATAGAAATAATTAAAATAGTTTAGCATAATTTCAATCTTTTAAGAAATCTTAATGGGATTAAAGTTCAATTAAAAAAAAGCGTTTCCTCCAATCCAGCCTTTATTGCAGAAATTATCTCAATATTTCCAATGTTTTTTAATATTATTGCATCCGACCTACAACCGGCGACACATGCCCCGCATCCCTTGCAGAGTGTTTCATTTACAATGGCTTTTCCTGTTTTTTCATCCATTGATATTGCCTTATAAGGGCATACCTCAATACACACAGCGCACGCAGCGCATTTTTGAATATTTACATTAGCTACAATGCTTTCAGCGGGAATGACATCCTTTGAAAGAATGGTTAGCGCCCTGCCTGCCGCTGCCATTGCCTGCGAAACAGACTCATCAATAAACTTTGGATAGTGGCATAATCCCGCAAGAAAAATTCCTTCGGTTGCAAAGTCAACGGGTCTTAATTTTAAGTGAGCCTCAAGTAAGTAACCGTCCTGATTTATCGCGCACTTAAAGAGCATCGCAAGTTTTTTTGCATCATCTCTGGGACGCACCCCAGATGCAAGAACAAGCATATCCGGGTGAATCTCAATATTTGTTTGCAAAACCTCATCCCATGCAAGGACTATTATCTTTTTGTTTTCTTCTGTCACAACAGGAAAATGCTCTGTGTCGTGTCTTAAAAATAATATGCCAAGCTCTCTTGCCTCGGTGTAAAGCCTTTCAATAACGCCAAATGTCCTTATGTCACGGTATAACATAAAAATTTTCATCAGTGGCTTTTGTTTCTTAAGCTCAATCGCGCGTTGTATGGCATGTGTGCAGCATACCCGGCTGCAATAAGGTCTTTGGGGAATCCTTGAGCCAACGCAGTGAATAAAAACAGCGGTATTAATATTTTTCGCGTCTATTTCATTTTTTAAAAATTTCTGATCCAGCTCAAGAAGGGTCATAACATTGGGATTTTGATTGTATAAATAATTATGCGGCAGATTTTTATCCTTTGGTTTATAGGACTCACCGCCAATGGCAACAATTGCCACGCCGTGATCAATTTGGCTTCCGTCAGATAATGTAGTTGAAAACCTGCCCACAGAGCCTTTAACATCGCTTATCTCATTATTTAATTTAAGGGTGATGTTCGGGTGATTTTTTACCTTTTCCGTGATATTATCAAGATATTTTCTTACATCATCTCCCTGCCATGTCATAAAAAATTTATTTGCATGTCCGCCAAGCCTGTCCTTTCTCTCAACAAGAACAACAGGAAAACCCTGATCCGCAATGCTTAAAGCAGCGGTGATTCCCGCGACTCCGGCGCCTATGACAAGGGCGGTTTTATTTACGCCTACAGAATTAAAAGGAAGCGCATTATAGGAACGCACCCTGTTAACAGCCATCCTTACCAGATCCATTGCCTTGCGGGTTGCTTTTTCAGGATTATCTTTGTGCACCCATGAATCCTGATCCCTTATATTTGCCATTTCAAAGAGATATCTGTTAAGTCCTGCATCCTCCAGTGTTTCCTGAAAAAGGGCTTCATGAGTTCTGGGGCTGCATGAGGCCACAACAACCCTGTTTAGTGATTTTTCTTTTATTATATTCACCATCTGACCAATGGTATCCTGTGAGCATGAGAAAATATTGTCCTGAACAAACGCCACATCCTTTAATGTCCTTGCATACTCAGACACAGCCTTTACATCCACAACACTTGAAATATTGATCCCGCAGTGACAGACAAAAACTCCAATCTTGGGAGACTCTGCAGATATATTTCTTTCCTTTGGTCTTTCAATATTTACTGTGTCTTCCCACCTTGATTGAAATATAAATCCCGATACATTTACTGAGGCGGCGCTTGCGTCCATGACAGATTGCGGGATATCCTTCGGGCTTCCGGCATTTCCGCAGACAAATATGCCGTTTCGTGAGGTTTTAGAGGGGTTAAAAGTCTCCGTCTTGATAAAATTATTATCATCAAGTTCTATATTTAAGTGTCTGGCAAGGTTAATAGTGGATAGATCTGTTTCAATGCCTGTTGACAGAACCGCAAGGTCAAATTCCTCATAATTTATTTTTTTATCAGGGGTTGAATATCTTATAATGACATTTCCCTCGTGCGTTGGAACAATATTATGAACCCTTGCCTTAATAAAATTTATCCCGCTTTTTTTCGCCCTGTTGTAATATGCCTCAAAATCCTTGCCATGCGTCCTCATATCCATATAAAAGATGCTTGCTGAAAGATGTTCTTTTGAATGCTCCCTTGAAATAACAGCCTGTTTTATGGCATACATACAGCAAAATGAAGAACAGTAAGGCTTTGAGTCCCGCGACATGGAGCGCGAGCCAACGCATTGAAGCCATGCTATTTTTTTGGGGACTTTTTTATCGGATGGTCTTTCAAGATGTCCCATACATGGACCTGATGGGCTAAGTATCCTTTCAAATTCCAGAGCTGTCACCACATTTGGTATGATTTTATAGCCGGTATAATCAAGGGATTGGGGATTAAAGGTGGTGTAGCCTGTGGATATTATGACTGCGCCGGCATTTATCTGAATAATTTTTTCTGTGTCTTCAAAATTTACAGCTCCAGCGGGACAGACTTTCTGACAAAATCCGCACCTTCCGGGATTTTTTAACCAGATACAACTTTCTTTGTCAATAAGATATTTTAACGGAACTGCCTGTGGGTAAGGTATGTATGCAGATTTTCTTGTTCCAAGGGCAAAATCAAATTCATTTTCCACTTTTTTAGGACATTTTTCAGCGCATGCGCCACAAGCAATACATTTTGATGTGTCAATATATCTTGGATATTGTTTGACAATCGCTGTGAAATCTCCCACATCGCCTTTAAGCTCAACAATTTCCGAAAGGGTGTGGAGCTTGATATTTGGATGCCTTCCCGCCTCAACAAGCTTTGGTGAAAGAATACATGCTGAACAGTCGTTTGTGGGAAAAGTCTTGTCAAGCTGGGCCATTTTGCCGCCTATTGAGGGTTTTTTCTCAATAAGATGCACAAAAAAACCGCTGTTAGCCAGATCAAGTGATGCCTGAACCCCGCTTATTCCCCCACCGACAACAAGAACCGAGCCTTTAGGACGCATCATATACCTCTAAGAAAAAAGATTTGAAAAAACATATCCTTAATAAAATAATTATAAATTGGAAAAATGCATTTACAATTAAAAAATCACACATCTTCCTTTAACGGCTCTTCTTCATCCTTTATTATAATAGTCACCGAAGCCCCGCATTCCTCCAAATTTTCAGCGTGAATCTCTCCGTTCATTTCCCTTGTGAGTCTCTTAACAATAGCAAGTCCCAGTCCCACTCCCTTTGCCTTGGTGGTGACAAAAGGCTCAAAGATTTTTTCAAGGATGTTTTGGGCAAAGCCAGGGCCATTATCCCTAACATTAATATAAATTTTCCCCTCTTTTTTTGTCACGCTAATCCATATTTCACCGCCTTTTTCCTCAAGGGCTGAAATGGAATTATGAATTAGATTAATTAATATCTGAAGGAATTTCTCCCTGTCCCCGTAAATATCGTCAAATTCACATTCAAAGTGCATTGTGATGCCAACAGGGACAGCCCCAAGTTCTTTTTTTAATATTTCACATAAATATTTTAGCGAAAATCTTTTTTTAAATAACTTTAGCGGACGGGCATAATCAAGAAGGTTTGAAGTAAGTCTTTCCAGCCTACCTGTTTCCTCAACAATTACCTTCAGATCTTCATAAAGTATCTTATCAACTGTCCTTTCAAGGTGAAACTGGGCAAAGCCTTTTATGCTGCTTAAAGGATTTCTTATTTCATGCGCAAGAACAGAGGCCATTTCCCCAAGGGCGGCAAGTCTTTGCTTTTCATTCAACAAAACCTTCAATCTTTCCCTTTTTTTCATATTCTGATAGACCATAAAGGCAAGTGACCATAAGATAATGATGCTTATAAATATAAAAACCATTCCTGCAAATGCCTGTCTTGAAATAAACATTGAAAATGATGGATGAAGGGCTATCCTCAGACAATATTTATTATCTTTATCCTTATTTTTATTGTTAATATCAGCGTCAAACTGCATTGGAAAATCCATAACAAAGACATTTTCACCTGTGGCAAGTTTCATCTTATATTTTTGAGGGCGGTCTTTTTCAAAAAATTCTTCAAAATCCTGATCCTCAACAGGTCTGTTCACCATTTGAGGATTGGTATGCATAACAGTTTTTCCTGATTTATTATAAAGGGCAATAAATGCAATATCACCATTAGTATCTTTATCCATGAATTCCGGAAAAATTTCATGTCTTATTCCAAGTTTTTCAATGGTAATCCTTATGTTTACAGAAATTGACAATGCCCTTCCCTCAAGAATATTCTGTGATGCATTAAGGGATAACATATAACTGTTAACCGCCGTAAAAATCAGAAGTATTGAAAAAAGCAAAAGAATCACTACGATAGCCACTTTATAAGCTATTTCGTGGATATAAACTCCCTTAATTTTAAGATTTTGCAGGTATGGCATTAATATATTTTTTATAAAAAGACGAAAAAATGTTACGGTCTTGTTTTTTTTTTATTTTAAAAGAGTATAATAGCATAAATGAAAAAAATTAATATTTTTTAAGATATTATTTAATTTGGTGTTAGAATGAATATTTTGTTTTTAACTTTTTTATCAATCTTTTTTTTAAGTCTTAATCAGACATCCTTTGCGGAAACCATTGACAGAATTGTTGCTATTGTTGATGATGAGGTGATAACCATGTCTGAGCTTAACGAAAAACTTAAACCTATAATTGAAAAAAATCTGCTCACCAAACCCTCCAAACAGCAGATGCAGACGCTTTATAACCAGATTCTTCCCCAGATCATTGATGAAAAAATTGCTGAAAATGAGATAAAGAAAAGAAATATTAAGGTTGGCGATGAAGATGTGGATTTTGCAATAAATAATATCCTTCTTCAAAATTCCCTTACAAAGGAACAACTCGCAGAAAGACTTGGCATGGAAGGCATAACTTTGGATGACTACAAAAAAGATATAAAAAATCAAATTTTACGGTCAAAACTTATAAATTTTGCTGTAAAAGCCAAAGTTGTGGTTTCCGAAGAAGAAATAGATAATTTTATTAAAAAGGAAAATCCTGAAAAGACCATTGAAAAAGGAGAAATTTATATCCTTGAGCAGATAGCGGTTATTATTAAAGATGCAAATAATCCCAATAATATTGCTGATTGCGAAAAAAAAATAAATCTTGCAAAGACAGAGCTTGAAAAAGGACAAAAATTTTCTGAGGTTGCAAAAAATTATTCTGATTTGTATAATGAAAACTCGTCTGACAAAGGTTTAGTTGCCGGCGCATTTAAAATTGAAGAAATGTCCCCTCTTATCAAAAAAGAAGTGACACATTTGAAGGTTAATGAAACCACCAATATAATTAAAACCAACGATGGTTTTTATATTTTCATGCTTAAAGAAAAGACTTCAGAAGATAAAAAAATCAGCAATATTGATAAACAGAAGAGAAATGAAATCAGGGAGCACCTTTATAAAGAGAAACTAAACCAAACATTTCAGGATTGGATTAAAGAACTTCGCTCAAAATCAAGCATCAGGATTTTATTATAATTATGCCATCCAACAAGAAAAAAGAAAATTTTGAACCAGAACAGGAACAGAACGCGACCTTTTCCCCGGGTCTTTACCTGAAATCCCAGCGTGAAGCAAAAAAAATTACATTAAACCAGGTTGTAGAAGCTACAAAAATAACAAAACTTTATTTAGAAGCCATTGAAGAAGATAACTGGGATATGTTCTCCGCTGAAATCTACACAAAAGGATTTATAAAAAACTATGCAAAGTTTTTAGGGCTTGATCCTGATGAAATTCTAAAAAAGTATGAAGAATCAGTAAAAAAAACAGAAAATAAAAAGCCCGAACCAATACATAACTATAATTTTGAAAAAGAAGATGAGGGTTTCAATTTTTTCCAGTGGATCGTAATTAGTTTATTAATTATTATCCTTTTGGGCGGAATTATCTATCTTTTTTATTTTTAACCAACCCCTACCAGTGTCTTACAGGACCCACATCAAGATGCACAAAATTTGATTGCGGGTAGTAGCCAACACCGCCTTTTTCAAGCTTCATAGCGAAGTCACTGATCTTTTTAAGGTTCATACCCTCAAGGCTTATATCAACAGCCATACCTTTTAAGTGATAGCTGTTTTTAGCGACTCCGTCACTGTTCTGAGCAAGCATTTCATTGGTTAAGGGAGCTCTGTAGCCTGAAATTATCCTGAAAGGCTCTTTTATTTTTAATCCTTTTTTCATTGTAAATAAAAGGTCTAAAAGCTCAGTGTCAATGGGCTTTGAGATATTTGCCCTGTGATCTCTGAAAATAAAATTTATTTTTTTAAGAGCCTGCCTGACATATTGGCCGTTTACCCAGTAATTCACAGATAATTTCTCTTCAGTATGAAGGTTGTAAAAATTAAGAGTCTTTACTTCAAGCTTTTTTCTTAGTTTTGCCGGAGCTGCCAAAAGTTCTTCAGGTATCAGAGCACATCCCAGAATTCCCAAACCCATTTTTAAAAAATTTCTTCTGTCCAGATTGCATGTCATTTTATAGCGTTAACCTCCCTCTTAATGCCTAAATTTAATGCCATATTCTTTTTATCACGTTTTATATAATCTTGCAATATTTTTTCCATTAATTCTTCTCTGTTATATATATCTTCCCTGAAATGTATATTATCTTTTTCGTCAACCCAGGCAGTCCAGTAAAGAAAATGTGCCGGAAGCGAATGGGCTATATTAATGCTAGCTGTATTTCCCTGTTGGATTATTTTTTCAATCTTTTCCTTTGACCACCTTGCGTCGTCTTTCAGGAGATACAAGGCAAGCGCAAGGGGATCTTCAAGCCTTACGCATCCTGAGCTGAAATCCCTTTTATTTTTTAAAAAAAGATTTTTTTGCGAGGTTCCGTGAAGGTAAACATCAAATTCATTGGGGAGATTAAATTTTATCCTTCCAAGGGCATTAAAGTCCCCTGGAGGCTGTACAAAATAATAGTTAAAATTTCTTTTGTTGATTTGTGACCAATCCGCTTCATTTGGATTTATCTCTGAAACACCGTTTTTATTCCTTGCATAAACCTTTAATCTTTTTTTGGAAATAGTATTTAAATTATTTTTTATATCAGGAAGAATGTCATTTACAGCAATAGACCTTGGCACATGCCAGTGGGGGTTTAATACAATCTGATTTATTTCGCTACTGAAAACCGGTGTCATCCTGTAAGGTTTTCCCACCACTGTTTTCATTTGCATTATCTTATTTCCTTTTTCAAAAAGTTCAAGTTCAAAATTTGCAATATTTATAATAAGATATTTTTCTCCAAGTTCCCTTGGCAGCCATCTCCAGCTTTCCATATTAAGCTCTATCTGTTTGATTCTTGCTTCAACAGGCATGTTAAGCGCTGTGGCTGTTTGTTGCCCAACCTGTCCGTCAGGGCTAAGACCATGCCTTGTCTGAAATTTTATAAGCGCTTTTTCCAAATCATTATCAAACACAGGGCTTAAAAGATTAGCGCTTGTGAAGTCGCCTGTAGTATATAAAATCTGTCTTAAAGTCTCCACTTTTTTATGGTTCATCCCCTTTTCAAGCCTTGGAGACTCTCCGAACTTTTCCCAGCCGTTATTTTTTGCAATTTCACGATATTTTTTTAAATATGATTTAAGACTCAGATAGTGAGGGTCTTTATGTATCATTCCCCTTAATACTTCTGTGACATTTCCACCGGATGTAATGGTATCAAGAAGAAGGGGTCCGGCATCAGTCTCTGATGATTTTAATGTCCATGAGCCATAGATTACCCTTGGATTAATCCTTCCGGAAATAAGATGGGAAGAAAGACTTAAAAAAGAGCTGCTTAATGACATATCAAGAAAGGCAAATTCATCGATAGAATTGTTTTTTTCCGCTGTTTTTATCAATTCTGTAATGAGATTATGGTTATAGTGCTGTGGATTTAGCCCTTCATCACTTAT
Source organism: Desulfobulbus propionicus (assembly GCA_020720325.1). Classification (GTDB taxonomy): domain Bacteria; phylum Desulfobacterota; class Dissulfuribacteria; order Dissulfuribacterales; family DYOW01; genus DYOW01. The sequence continues at coordinate 30,600 of DYOW01000009.1, read as the reverse complement.
TTTATCTATAAATTTTAAAAAATTGACGGCATTATCAGAAACTTTGCCATTTTTTATCCATAATGGCTGATAATTATTGGATTCATACAATTTTCTTAAGTGTTGCGCATTGCATAAAAAACCGCTGTAACACTGCAAGGTTGTATTATCATTTACAATATCTTTGATACGGACTGAAATATCAATACTGGTTTCAGATGCGGCTGACTGAAAAGAATCACTAAAAAATAAAAAAAATGATAAAATTATCAGAAAAAAGTTTTTTTTCTTAATATTCATATTTGTTTTGGTAACCCCTTGGCGTGATAATATGGCTATCATATATATATGTTTGAGAATTTCCAATCATTATAACAGTCTGCATATCAATATCAATATTAATTATTTCATTTAATGAAGTTATTATTATCTCCTGACCAGGTCTCATTGCTTTTTTTACAATGCCAGCAGGAGTTAACCCGTCCCGATATGCAGAAATTATATCAATTGCCTGTTTTAATTGCCAGTCCCTTTTAATGCTTTTCGGATTGTAAATGGCAATTATGAAATCTGCCTCAGCCGCATTTTTTAGCTTTTTTTCTATTGTTTCCCATGGTGTAAGCAGATCGCTAAGAGAAACTGATGCAAAATCATGCATAAGTGGGGCGCCAAGAAGGGATGAGGCGGCAACAAAGGCAGGAATTCCCGGAATAACTTCAACAGATATGTCATAGTCTTTTATTGGGTTGTTTTTATTCCAAATCTTTAACCCCTGTTCTTTACAAATCTCAAAAATTAAACCTGCCATGCCGTAAATACCGGAATCCCCGCCTGAAATCATAGCCACTTGCCTTCCGGATATCGCAAGCTCAACTGCTTTTTTAGAGCGGTCAACCTCCTGTCTCATGCCTGAATCAATGACTTCCTTGTCTTTTATAAGTTCTTCAATACAATCAAGATATGTCTTATATCCTATAATAATCCGGGATTTTTCTATGGCATTAACTGCGGCCTGTGTCATATATTCCACAAAACCCGGCCCTGTGCCTATGACTGATATGCTTCCCTTGCAACCGCGATTGTCACATTGCCCTTTTTCTGTTTTGTCACAAGTAATCTTGTGTTCTTTGAGGCAATCAGCGCCGCTGCCTCGGATACTGTGGGTGTCCCCATGTTTTTCATCACTGTTTCCGATGGGTTTGGAACCTTCACCCCGGATAATCTTTCTTTTGAGTACCATTCTATATTAACTCCAAATTGTTTTGCTGTGTCAATAATCCCTGTTTCATCCATTTTTGCATCAATAGAGGCAATTTTTTTTAATGAAAGCAGTGATAACCTGTGTTTACTAAAAATTTCATATATAAAATCAATTATCTCATTTTTTGAGGCGCAACGGTTGCATCCAACGCCGATAATAAGATTTTTAGGCCGTAAAAAAAGCCAGTTAGCAGGGATTTTATCACTTTTGTCAAAAGGCATATAAAACGAAATATAAACCGTTGGCAAAGCGCTTGTTAATGCGGTCTTAAAATCGGTTTTGATAAAATTTTTATCAGATTCTTCTATAACTCTCCCAATATCAACAAGATTTATCTTATTATCCGTTAGTATCGCATAATTAATAACCTTAATAGCATCAATATTTTCAATAATCAGATTATTTTTTTTTGCTATATTATCAATGGCAGGAAGGCTGTTTACATCAGTTGCGGTGGTAATTACTGCCTCACCGCCGGTAATAACGGAAATTTTTTTTGCCAGTTCATTAGCGCCGCCAAGATGCCCTGAAATCAGACTGATTACAAACTTGCCTTTTTCATCCATTACTATAACTGGCGGGTCTTTTTCTTTGCCCATTAAGCAGGGACATATTTTTCTAACAACAATACCTGTTGCCATTATAAATACAAGTGGAATTTTTTTTTCAAAGGCATTTTTTATTATTTCATCAAAATCATCAAAAAACAATATGTAATTGTTTTCAAAAATTATATTTTTTAATTTAACAGGCAAATAAATTTGTGTTTGATTGATTTTTCGGGCTATGTTAATGGCAAGTTTAACCCCGCCAGGTGTTAATGCGCAAATTATCATTTCTGGTACAGCTTATTTTTTTTATTTATTTTCAAATTATAAATTCTAAATAGAAATCAAAAATTATCATTAAATAGAGCCTATTTTTTCCACAATCCTGTTAATTATCCACTCAGGTGTAGAGGCGCCGGCTGTTATACCTATTTTATTAAATTTTTTAAGTCGCTCCAAATCCAAATCCCTTTCATCCTCCACTGCAAGGGCTTCCTTTCCGGATTCATGAACAATTTCAGCAAGTCTTTTTGTATTGGCGCTTTTTTTGCCTCCAACTACAACCACCATATCAACCTCATCTGCAAGCCTTTTTGCCTCTCTTTGTCTTTTATGAGTGGAATCACAAATTGTATGAAAAATCCTGCCTCCCGGAAATCTTGCGGTTATTTCATTACACCATTTGTCGTATCTTTCATAATCTTGTGTGGTCTGGGCAACAATTATATAATCCTTCAGATTTAAAGCGTCTATTTTCTTTAATTCTTCCTCGTTGCTTACAAGTATTGCCTTTTCTCCTCCATAGCCCATAATACCAATTACTTCAGGGTGACCTTCATCTCCTATCACAAGGCAGTGAAAGCCTTTTTTGGCATAATGCCTCACCAGCATCTGCACCTTTATCACCCTTGTGCATGTTGCGTCAATTATATAAAAACCAGCGTATTTAAGTTGCATTTTTGTTTCAGGCGGGACACCATGCGCTCTGATTATTACAGCTCCGTTTCCACTCTGAGGGACATGTTTCAGAATTTCTATGTCTTTAGATGCTAATAAATCAAGAGCTGACGGATTATGAATAAGGGGTCCAAAGGTGTATATAGGTTTTTGGGTTGTTTGGGCGCAGGAAAGCGCTATATCCATTGCCTTTCTCACTCCCATACAAAATCCTGCTATTTTAGCTATTTTTACTTCCATTTAACCTGCTATCTTGTTTTCTTGCTTTTCATTGTATCATACTTATTTTATCTATAAAATAATTCTTTTAAAACTATAGAAAATATGATTTTGACCCTTTTTATTAAACAAACATTATTATTTTAAGTCATAATTTTTGATGTATAATATTATTTTACATTTTAAAAACTAAAAGGAGAAAAAAATGTTTACTAATTATAAGAAAAATTTTATTGCAATTATCACTGCAATTTCACTTACTTCTACTATTGTAGCGTGTGCTCCAACTCAGTCAAATTATGAAGGCGCAGGAGCTGGAGCCGTAATAGGAGGCGTTGCAGGCGCGCTTATTGACAGAAGCAATCCATGGAGAGGCGCAATGATAGGAGGAGCCCTTGGAGCTGTTGCAGGAGCATCAATGGCTGAGGTTTCCAAAAGGGCTGCAAATGAAGCAAGAAGCAATGGAAGACCTGTAAGTTATGAAAGACAAACAGACAATGGCGGCTGGCAGAGGGTTGAGGCTGCGCCAAGAAACCGCTACCAGGGAGACAGATGCGTTCTTGTAAAAACCTTTGAAAACGGAAGGGTTGTTGATGAACAATTAACCTGCGATTAAAAATTTATTTATCTTGATCGAAAATAAAAAGGGGCTTGGCGCCCCTTTTTATATCTTATATAGATAAAGTTAAATTATTTTTTTGTTATTCTGTTTTTAAGTGTATAGGTTATTGGCTGTGGAAGAGATGTCATATACTCAATAAATGCGTCAAGATCAGAAAAACCGCTGTCTTTCTGATCAGTAGCCTGTTTAAATACAGTGTAGTTGTCGCCGCCAGAAGCCATAAAGTTATTGCAAACAATCTTATATTTTGCGGCTTTATCAAGAGTCTTTCCGTCATCAAGTTTTACTTCAATAATCTTTTTATTATCTCCGCCGTTTCCGTCCCATGTATAGGTTATTCCGGCAATCTGCATCATTCTGACCGCTGTGTTCTGAGGAGGCCACTGCTGTTCAAGAAGATCATAAATCTGCTGTCCGGTTAAGGTCATTGTCACAAGATAGTTGTTAAAGGGCTGAACAGTATATAATTCACCCCAGGTTATTTCTCCGGCATCAATATCTGCCCTGATTCCGCCCGGATTCATAAAGGCAATCTGCGCGCTTACTTTTTTCTTCTGGGCATCCGCTATCATGTCGCCAAGAACAGACTCGCCTGCTGCATTCTGTGTTTTTGTAAGGGCTTCTCCTGCATTTGCGATAATTTTTTTGATAAGTGGGGCCACTTTTGCTTCTGCAGAATCCAATATAGCCTTTGCTGTTGTATCTGGTGTAAGACCAGGACCCTCATCAGCATATGTTGTCACAATTTTGGCGCTGACTGCTGTGATATCCCTTGCTGTTTCGTTTAAAGTAATGGTTAAATCAGCAAAGGCTGTTCCTGATGAATATGCCTGAACAACCGGAATTGCCTTGCCTTTTGCGTTTTTTACAGTGGAATTAATGGCGGTATGACTATGACCTGAAATAACAAGGTCAACCTCTGAGTCAAGTTTTTTTACAATATCAGAAATTGGTTTGGAAATAACTTTGTCAGAATCCTGAGTTCCGCCCTGATGTATAATTGCGACAATGGCGTTAACCCTTTTTTTCCTGAGTTTTTTTACATAATAGTTGATTGTTTCCGCTTCATCAAGAAATTTAAGCCCCGCCACACCTGTTGGGGTTACCATTGTGGGGGTTTCTTTTAATACCACTCCAATAAAACCAACGTTAATTCCTCCCATGCACTTTATGGTATAAGGCATTACAGTTTGTGATGCTATTGCGTTTCCATCGCTTTCTCTTACAACATTTGCGCAAAGCATAGGATATTTGGCGCCCTGATAAGGATTTTCAAGAAATGGACCGCTTTTATGGTTTCCACCATCAACAAGTCTGAAAAACTCATTAATACCCTCATCAAATTCATGATTACCGCAAATTGCAATAAGATTACAATACATATCATCTTTATCGCCATATGAGCAGTCTTCATTTCCCAATGAATTATAAAACATCATAGATGGCTCATCCTGTAATAGAGCTGAATTGGGCGGAGAAGCGCCTACAAAATCTCCTGCAGAAACAATCACTGTGCGGTCTTCATAGCTTTTTGAATAGTGCTTAAGGTATGATGCCAAAACAGGAGCGCTGCCAATGTTTCTTTTTTTGCCGCTTTCTGTAACAGTTTTGCCTGTGCCTATCTGCCCATGAAAGTCATTAATTGCCAAAATTTTTGCGGTCACATCCGCATAACACTGATTTCCTGCTATAATTATTAAATTAAAAAGCAGGAAAGACAAGAAAAAATAACTTTTTTTTGTTGCGATCTTCATTAGATCCTCCCTTTGTTGTTTATTTTTTTGTTTTTTGTTATTAAAATAGCCTTAAAAAACAGAATTAAAAAAAACCACCTCCTTTTATATTTAAACTAAAAATTAAAATTATAAAATATCAAAAACTTGTTACAATAAAATTACATTTATAAGAAAATGAAGATAAAATTTAAAAAATTTCACGGATGTTTTAATGACTTTATCCTTATAGACAACAGAGAAGGTATTATTCCTTCTGAAAAGTCAAAGGATACTGCAAAATTTCTCTGTATGCCTAAAATGGGTATTGGCGCTGATGGACTTATCCTTATTCAAAATTCTGAAAAATATCACTTTAAGTGGCGTTTTTATAATTCAGACGGTTCAGAGGCTGAAATGTGCGGAAACGGCGCAAGATGCGCTGCTAGATTTGCCTTTATCGAGGAAATAGCCCCAAAAGAAATGAAATTTGAAACCATAGCCGGAATAATTAAGGCGACTGTGGAGGATAAAATAGTCAAGATAAGCCTTCCTCTTACACAGGAACACCTTATGCCTGAAAACTTTCTCCTTAAAATTGGTGAAAATCTTACAACTGTTTTTTTTATTAACACAGGTGTGCCTCACTCTGTAATTTTTTCTGAAGACCTTGAAAATGAAGAAGTTAAAAAATATGGAAGCTACATAAGATTTCACGATTTTTTTATGCCTGCCGGAACAAATGTAAATTTTGTAAAAATCATTGACAGGCATTCAATTTCCATAAGAACATATGAAAGGGGAGTTGAAGATGAAACTCTTGCCTGCGGCACAGGGGCTGTGGCAAGCAGCATTATTTCCGCGTTAAATCATGGTCTGCTTTCTCCGGTAAATGTAAAAACCAGGGGCGGCGACATGCTTGAGGTAGGATTTACAATGGAAAAAAATAATATTAATAATGTGAGCCTTAAAGGCCCTGCTTTTTTTGCATTTGAAGGTTTACTTTCAGATGAGACATTGGAACAAATTGGAATAAAATAAGATATTTTTCTATGGAATCATCATTATTAACAATAAAAAATTTATGGGCAGGCTATAGAGATATCCCTATTCTTACAAATATTTCCCTGCATATCAACAAAGGGGAAACCATTACGCTTATTGGTTCAAACGGAGCAGGAAAAACCACGCTCTTAAATGTTATTTCAGGCATTATAAAATCTCAAAAAGGGCAAATTTATTTTGCAGGAAATGAAATACATAAACTGCCTCCTCACAGAATTGTCCGCCTTGGCATTTCCCATGTGCCAGAGGGAAGACAGATTTTTTCCCCCATGACTGTTTATGACAATATTTTGCTTGGCGCCTTTTCAAGAAACGATAAAGACAAAAAATCACTTAAAAATGACCTTGATTTTATCTTTGACCTTTTTCCCATTCTTTATGAACGAAAAAATCAGATTGCCGGGACATTAAGTGGTGGCGAACAGCAAATGCTTGCGATTGCAAGGGCATTTATGTCAAAACCAGCGCTTTTGCTTCTTGATGAACCCTCCTTGGGTCTTGCCCCCAAAATAGTGGAATTAATAATGCAGACAATCACGCTATTGAATAAAAACGGTTTGACCATACTCCTTGTTGAGCAAAATGCCAAAAAAGCCCTGAATATTTCACACAGGGGATATGTGCTTGACACAGGTAAAATTGTCTTACAAGGTGAATCTTCATACCTAATTGATGACCCGGATGTGCAACGGGCATATCTTGGAAAAGACTATCAATCAATTTCAGAGAGATAATTATGGAAAACATGGAACAAATTAATAATCTTACAGAAGAAAATATTTCCCAGTATCAATTGGAATCACTTCAGCATGTCCTTAACCGGGCATATAAAAGGGTTAATTTTTATAAAAATGTAATGGACAAAAAAGGGATAATGCCTGAACAAATTGAAAAAACCTCTGATTTATCCCTATTGCCTTTTACAACAAGGGATGATCTTGCCCTAAATTACCCCTATAATTTTTTTGCAGTGCCTCTAAGAGATATTGTCAGGCTTCACACACTTAAAATGCCATTTGGAAATCCTGTCATAATAGGATATACCAAATCTGATATAGAAACAAGACGTCTTTTGTTTGCCCAATTTTTTAAGTCCTGCGCAATTGGACAGGAAGATATCATTCAAATATACCTTGAGAAGGGTATGGCTGTGTGGGGAAGCGAGCTTAAAGAAGGAGCAGAATATCTTGGCGCCCTTACAATCCCTCCTGACCCCTTAAATCTCCAGTCTCTTTTAATGGTTATGAGAGATTTTAAGACAACGGCCCTTATCACCACCCCCACTGCCATGCAAAATATCCTGCATGAAATACAGAAAAATGAAATCCCTGTCGCAGGTCTGTCCCTGAAAAAAATTCTTTTTATAGGTGAATATCTTGATAAAAATACAAGAAACCAGTTAAAAGACAGACTTTCAGTGGATTGTTATTCATTTTACGGACTTATTGAACTTGGAGGCCCTTGTGCCTTTGAATGCGAGGCGCAAAACGGTCTTCATATTGCTATGGAGCATTTTATCCCTGAAATAATAGATCCTTTAACAGGAGAAAATCTTCCCGCAGGCAGTGAGGGTGAATTGGTATTAACCACCCTACGATCAAAGGCAAATCCCTTAATACGTTTCAGAACAGGGGATATCACAAGCATTATCCTGCAAAGATGTGATTGTGGCAGACACGAATGGAGAATTGCTCCGGTATCCAAAACATCAGATAAAAGGGTAAATATTAGAGGCATAAAGATTAATCTCTTTCAGATAAAAGATTTTTTAAGAAATTACAATATGCATCAGACAAGATATCTCTTTGTGGCAAGGGATTTTACTTATAAAAAAGAACCTGAATTGTGGCTTGTTATGGATAATAAAAATTTCAGCGGAAGCCTCCCCCAGCTTCATAAATTATTGCTGACAATGGAAACGGATTTTGAAGATATTTTCGGGCTTTACTGTTCAATAAAGCCTGTTGAATTGTCAGCCCTTGAACAATATAAAATTGGTGACAGGTTGTTTTTGGAGATTAAGGAAGATATTAAATGATGATAAAGCGTCAGGCAAAACTTTTAACCCTGTAACATTATCAGATTATTTGAAATATCAATATAATTATCCAGAGACAAATCCTCTGCCCTTTCATTGCCTGTCAAACCGCACTTTGATATTATCTCCTTAAAAACATCCGGGTCTTTTATTACAGGCTTCAGTGAGTTATTTATCTTCTTTCTCCTTTGATTAAAGGCTGATTTTACAACATTTTTTAATAATCTTACATCATTTGCCTTTTTAGGATATTCCCTGAAAACGCATTTAACCACTGAGGAATATACCTTGGGTTTTGGATAGAAACAAAAAGGAGAAACAGATATCTCACTTTTTGCATCCGCAACATATCTTAATAAGACCGACAATATCCCGTAATCCTTTAAACCTTCTCTTGAGCAAAGCCTGTCTGCAACCTCTTTCTGAAACATAAGAAAGGCAGAATCAAAAAGATTTTCTGCAAGATATTCGTCAATTATCTTAAAAACAACCTGAGATGATATGTTATAAGGCAGATTTCCCACAAGTTTTATCTTGCCACGCATTTTTTTTGCTGTTTCATTAAAAGAAACCCTTAGCATATCACCCAATATGATTTTATTTGAAAATTTTTCACCCAGTTCTGACTTAAGGGACTCAAAAAGCCTTATATCCTTTTCAATGCCCATAAAATTATCTGTATGTTTGATTATTTCTTTTGTCAGAGCGCCGGGACCACAGCCAAGCTCAAGGATATTATCCTCAGGTTTTATATCAACAAGATTAAGTATTTTTGAAATAATATTCTGATCTTTAAGAAAATTCTGGCCGAGGGATTTAAGGGGAGGATTGGAATACATAAATATTGTTTTTCTTTGTTTATTTTATACTGCTCTGAAGCATTCCTTGCTGTTTTCACACCTTTTTGAAAATACATTCATTATTAGAAGCAATATAATCCAGATAACCACAACTCCAGTTATAAATCCCGTTGACATGCCCGGATGCCTTGTAAAGGTGGCAACCTGATAAAATATTGTTGAAACTGAATATGCAATAAATGTTGTCCACATTCCGGCAAAAACCGTCCAGAAAATGTTTGTTTCTCTGTAAATTGCTGCAAGAACGCCTATACACGGGAAATAAAGAAGCAAAAAAAGAAGATAGGCAAATGCTCCCGCTGTGCCGTCAAACATATCTGCAATGGATTTATAGATTCCAACTGTCACACCCTGTTTTTCAGCCATGTCATTAATATCTTCACCCTTTATTACAGAAAAACCAAGGGGGTCTAAAAGCGATCCGGATGCTGCCCGGAAATTTTCAGGAATACTTACAAAGGCATCTTTTAATCCTTCATTAAAATTAAATTCATCTTTTATACCTTGAGACTCATTATCAACTTTTTCAAATTGGGAATAAAGCGTATTTAATGTTCCAACAACAGCCTCTTTGGCAAAAACCCCGGTAAAAATTCCCACTGTGGCAGGCCAGTTTTCTTCTTTTATTCCTATGGGAGCAAAAACAGGGGTGATTGCCTTTCCTATTGAGGACAAGATGGAATCAGCGTCTGTATCACTGCTAAATTGTCCATGAATATTCATTGTATTAATAAAATTCAATAAAATAACCATTGGAAGGATTATGCGACCTGCCTTTAATATAAAGCCTTTTAGCCTTTCCCACGCCATTATGAAAACCCCTCTGAAAGTGGGGATGTGATACTGGGGAAGTTCTATTATAAACGGGGTAATTTCACCTTTTAATATGGTTTGTTTCAGGATAAAAACCGTGATAACCGCAAAAATTATCCCTGTTAAATACAGTAAAAATACAATATTTTGACCGTTTTGGGTAAAAATTGCAGTGGAAAAAAGGGCATAGATAGGAAGCCTTGCGCCGCATGACATAAAAGGAGTCATCATCATTGTGAGAATCCTGTCCCTGGGATTTTCAAGGGTCCTTGTTGCCATTGCAGCTGGAACATTACAACCAAAACCAATAATTACAGGCACAACAGCCTTGCCGGGAAGACCTATCATTTGCATGAATTTATCCATCAAAAGGGCTGCCCTTGCCATGTAACCGGAATCTTCAAGTATTGCCAGAGCAATAAACATGAAACCAATAGGGGGAATAAAGGTGGAAACAGTCTGGATGCCCGCGCCTATGCCGTTTGATATTATTGCAATAATCCACTTCGGGGCATTGATTTGTTCCAATAAAAAAGATGTGCTGTCAACAAGAATCAATCCGGTGAATTTATCAAAAAAATCAATAAAAACACCGCTAAAAACAATGCTGAAGAGAAAAACAAGGTATATTGCAAAGAAAAAAAACGGAATTCCTATATAATTATTCAGAAAAATAGCGTCAAGCAAGTCTGTGATGTTTCTTTTCTCTTTATCCGGAAGCGCTATTGCATCCCTTGTTGTATCTTTGATAAAATTATAGCGCGCCGAAGCAATGGTAATATTGATATCAATGCCTGATTTTTTTAATTCATCCTTTTTTTGTTCCAATACATCTTTTGCGTCAGATGGCAGCGCCTCAAGTAGTTTTTCGTCACCATCAATCCATTTCATTGCAACCCAGCTTTCAGGAAGCGATAAAACCTTTGTAAATGGCAATAGATAATCCATTATTTTTTTTATTTCATGAGGATATGAAAGTGTTGCTTTTGGTATAGGAGTATTATAATAAGATGTGATTATAAGGTCTTTAAGCTCCTGAATGCCTAATTTTTTTTTGGCAATCATTGGAATCACAGGACACCCCAGCTTTTTTGAAAGCTTTTTGATATCAATTTTTATATCCTTGTCTTTGGCTAAGTCCATCATATTTACAACGACAATAACCGGAATTTTCATCTCTATAAGCTGAGTTGTAAGATACAGGCTTCGTATTAAATGGGTGGCATCAACAATATTAACATAGAGGTCTGCGTCTCCCGCAAGGATATAGTCCTGAGAAACCTGTTCATCTAGCGAGCCTGCTGAAAGGGAATAAATACCCGGAAGGTCAACAATTTCAATTTTTTTGTGTTTATTCTCTATGGCATGTTCAAAAAATCCGGATTTTTTTTCTACAGTTACCCCGGGCCAGTTTCCAATCCTTTGATTAAGACCCGTAAGCATATTAAAAAGTGTTGTTTTGCCACAGTTTGGATTTCCAACCAGACCCACTATAATATCTTTTTGTTCCATAAATTCCATAAATTCCTTTGTATCAGTTCTTTTATTGAAACTCATTCTCAATAAAGTAAATAAATTTTACATCCTTAAAAAATAAAGTCAAGATTAATTATGGCTTTCAATCAGAAAAATTTAAATTCTGACTTTTTAAAATCTTTAATAAATTATAGATTAAGAACTATTGTTGGTTTAATATAAAATAAAGGACGTTATAATGAAAGAACTTGAGCTTATAAAAAAATTAAAACAACATTCATCTTTGCATGGCGAAACTAAAAATATTATAAAGGGTATTGGCGATGATTGCGCCATATTAAAGCCTGAATTAAATTCCTATCTCTCCATTACCACAGACACACTCGTTGAAAAAATTCATTTTGACCTGAATTTTATCTCAGCATATGACCTTGGAAAAAAAACCGTGCTTGCCAATGTTAGCGATATAGCGGCGGTTGGCGGCACACCTTTATGGGCCACATTAAATATTGCCTTCAGGAATGGACTTAATGATAATTTCTGGAATGATTTTATAAATGGAATCTGCGACACTCTCCAGGAATATAAAATTTCACTTGTTGGTGGAGACACTGTTGCATCCTCCGTGTTAACCATTAATCTTACCTTGATTGGCGCGGTAATTCCAGAAAAATGGTTAAGAAGGGATGCCGCAAAGGTTGGAGATAAAATTTATGTGTCTGGCTATCTTGGTGATTCAGCAGGTGGTTTAAAAATACTTAACCTGAATAACAATGAAAAATTAGATATTGGTGATTCTGACAGGAACTATCTGATAAAAAGACACATAAATCCCTCTCCACAGCTTGAACTTGGAAAGATGCTTTCATCAAAGGGTCTTGTTGCCTGCGCCATTGACCTTTCAGACGGACTTGCCACTGACCTATCCCATGTTTGTGAAGAGAGTTGTGCTGGAGCAATAATTTTTGCGGATAATATCCCAATATCACGTGAAACCAATAATCTTTCAAAATTATTAAGGATATCTCCCCTTGAATTAGCCTTAAAAGGCGGGGAAGACTTTGAATTATTATGGACGGCAAACCCCTCTATAGAAGATGAAATGCTTAAAGAAGCAACAAAAATTTTAGGACACAGACCTTATTATGTGGGACAAATAACAGAGGGAAAAGGCGTTTTTCTTGAACAAAACGGGCAAAAAGAGGAAATAACATATCAGGGTTATGAACATGGCTCTTACAAAACAAATTAAATATCCTGACAAGCGCCTTCAGGAATCTTTTACAGTAAAAATTTTCGACAGATTAATTCTGTTTAAATGTTTGATAAAGCAGGATAAATGCTGCAAAATTGAACTGGAATTTTCCCAACTGCCTGTAAATCAAGATATAAATACTCCGATAAAATCAGAGATAATATCCATTCTTAACAGTGATAAAAATAACATTTCTAATTTATTTGATTTAACTTGTAATGACAGACAGTTAATGGTATATAAAGAATTAATGGAAGTCCCGTATGGGGAAACACGCAACTATTCCGAATTATCTATTAAGACAGGTTTTTCAAGCCCAAGGTATATTGGTAATATTTTATCCAAAAACCCTTTGCCTATTGTCATCCCTTGCCACCGCATTATCGGCAAGGATAAAACTCTTAGGGGATATGCCTTTGGTCTGGAAATGAAACAATTGCTTTTGTCCTGGGAGGCAAGAAAAAAATGAAACTTGGCATATTCAGTGACAGCCATGATAATCTTCTAAATGTAAAAAATGCCGTTATTCAGGCTGAAAAAAAAGGCGTTGAAAAAATAATCCACTGCGGTGACTTGGTATCTCCGTTTGTTCTTGATGAGTTTGAAAAATTTCCAGGTGAATTTCATTTTATTATAGGCAATAATCCCGGAGACATCCAGCTTATTATGGAAAAATGCAGTGAACAAAAAGGGAATTTTTTTTTCCACGGGCAGTTTGGGAAATTAAAAATAGGTGATAAAAACATTGCCTTTGTCCACGAGCCTTATTTTGCCTATCCCATTGTAAAATCTGGTGATTTTGATATGTTATTTTATGGTCATACACATTTATGGGATTACCAGGTAATAAATAATAAAATTCTGTTAAATCCAGGGGAACTTCTTGGGAAAAAAGGACCTCCTTCCTGGGCTTTTGTTGATACAGAAAACCTTAAAATAGACAGGATGGTTTTTTAGTTTTATTTATGATAGAGGTTGTTTTGGAATCCATTTTAGAAATTATTAACAGCGCAATAATTGTTATAAATAAAAACACCGGAGAGGTTAAGCTTGCAAATAAGAAAGCAAGATTAATTTTTAAGGACAACAACGGATTTTTAATGAAGACATGCTTTGATAATCTTTTTCATCCTGACAACCACCTTGATGCTCAAAATATCATACATTTTTGCAATATACATGGGGAATTTGAGGGTGAAGTTTTGCTTAAAAGGCAGGATGACGCCTATTTTGTCGCAATGATTTCCTGTTCTTCAATGCCTTATAAAGATAATGATATTGATTATGAGCATATAATTATTGTGCTACATGATATTTCACGCCTGAAAGGCATGGAAAGACTCCTGAGAATTTCCAAAAGACTTGCAAGCCTTGGAGATATGCTTGACGACATTAATCATCAGATAAGAAATCCCATCCTTGCCATTGGAGGTCTTGCCAAAAGACTTCAGAAACATGACCTGATTAATAAAAGTTATATTGACGCTATATTGCTGGAAAGCTTTAAGCTTGAAAAACTTCTTAACAAAAGCGAGGAGCTTATAAATCTTACAAGACCAAAACCAGTTGCGGTTAAACTTAGTGAGATCGCTAAAAGCGCAGAAATAATTGTAAAAGAGTTTGCAAATGAATTTTCCATCCCAATTTCTTTTGAAAGCAAATTAATAAATAATGACAAAGCCGCTGTTTTTGATATTACAACGCTGAGACCCGTTTTATTTGAAATTATAAAAAATGCTATTGATTCTTATCACTATATAGAACGTGAACCCAAAATTCATTTAGCTGTTGAAGAATCAAGGGAAAAAAGATGGGCTTGTTTCATATCTGTTACGGATTGGGGTTGCGGCATCAAACCCCAGCTTATTGATAAGATTTTTGATCCTTTTTTTACAACAAAAACAGGACATATAGGAATAGGTCTTACAAAATCAAAAATGATCCTTGAAGAACAGGTAGGCAAGATTGCCATTGATTCCATTGAAGATGAAGGAACAACCATCAGGATTTATATCCAAAAGGAACTTCGCACCATCCCAAGGGCGCCAACTCTTGATAATTTGAAATAATAGTATAAATATTTTATTGATAAGTTATTATATTTCTTTAATGAGCAAAATGAAGACTTTTCACCCACAATTTATAGAAAAAAATGGAAAACCAGGGTACGAGTTGCTTCCAATAAATGAATACCAACATATAAGCGAAATATTGGAGGGTTACGAAGATTTGACAGATTTGAGACAAGCCAAAAAAAGAGTCAGACGGAATAATGCGCCCAAAAAAAGATGTAATACCAATGTTGGACTTGTAGGGTGTCAACATTGAAAAAAAAGTATAATCAAAAGTTATTTATGAGAAAAAAAATAAATGCCCGAGATTTGTAGATTTTACGGAATCATAATAAGAATGTTTAGCATAGACAGCGAGCATCCCCCAAAACATATCCACATAAAATATGGCGAGCATGAGGCCGTGATGGAGATAGAAAATTTAAATATAATTGATGGGAGTTTGCCAAAAAGAGCGAGAATCCTTGTTAGAGAGTGGGCAGAAATACATCAGGATGAATTAAAAGAAATGTGGGACACACAACATTTTCGCAAAATAGAGCCCTTGGAGTAAAAAAATGAAAATAATTGATTTTAAAAATTTGGGAGGGTATCGTTTTTTTTTGCGATTTGAAAACGGGGAGACAAAAGAGGTTGACTTAAAAAATCTTATTTCTCAAAAAGTTGAGCTAAATGCTTTAGACAGCGCAAGAATAGACGAAGAATGGGGTTGTTTAGAATTTAAAGATGGCTTGGTGGATATTGAGCCCAAAACTCTTTATAAGTTTTGTAATAGGCAAGGAGATGAAAAATTCATACAATAATTGTAATCTACAGTTAACAAGATTTTTCATCTCTATTTTAATAAAAAATATCATAAAATTTCGGAGGCATTAATATTTTTATGGAAGACAATAAAGTTATTTTTTCAATGGTCAAGGTTTCAAAGGTATATCCGCCAGCAAGGCAGGTTATCAAAGATATTTCCCTTGGTTTTTATTACGGCGCTAAAATCGGCGTTCTTGGTCTAAACGGTTCAGGCAAAAGCTCGCTTTTAAGGATAATCGCAGGCATTGACAAAGATTATCTTGGCGAGGTGAGCTTTAGCAAGGGATATTCTGTGGGCATGCTTGAGCAGGAGCCAAAACTTGATGAAAATAAAAGCGTTAAAGAAATAGTAAGCCAGGGGGTTCAATACACAGTTGATTTATTAAAAAGATTTGATGATGTAAACAACAGCTTTGCAGATCCTGAAGCGGATATTGACAAGCTTGTTGACGAACAGGCAAAACTTCAGGAAGAGCTTGACCGTATTGATGCCTGGAATCTTGACAGCAAGCTTGACCTTGCCATGGAGGCTTTAAGATGTCCTCCTGACGACACACCAATTTCACAATTATCAGGTGGAGAAAGAAGAAGGGTCGCTCTATGCCGACTTCTTTTGCAGGAGCCAGATATTTTGCTTCTTGATGAGCCTACCAACCACCTTGACGCAGAGACAGTGGCATGGCTTGAACATCACCTTGAAAATTATAAAGGCACAGTTATAGCGGTCACACATGACAGATATTTTCTTGATAATGTTGCCCAATGGATTTTGGAGCTTGACAGGGGACATGGCATTCCGTGGAGAGGCAATTACTCCTCATGGCTTTCACAAAAAATGGATAGATTAAGAAAGGAAGAAAAGTCTGAATCCAAGAGACAGAAAACCCTCGAAAGAGAGCTTGAGTGGATTAAGATGACTCCAAAGGCAAGAACAACAAAATCAAAGGCAAGGGTAAGCGCCTACGATAAACTCTTTACAGCAGAATTTGAAAAATACAGGGATGAGCTTGAAATTTCAATACCAAATGCCCCGCGTTTGGGAGACAAAGTAATAGAATTTAAGAATGTGTCAAAGGGCTACGCTGACAGACTTCTAATTGATGACCTTACATTAAATTTCCCTCCCGGAAGCATTGTGGGTGTAATCGGGCCAAACGGAGCTGGTAAATCAACATTATTAAGGATGATTGTGGGGCAGGAAAAGCCCGATATTGGCACGGTAGAAATTGGACCAACCGTCAAACTTGCATATGTTGACCAGATAAAAGAGACATTAAACGAAAAAAAGACTGTCTGGGATGAAATTTCAGGCGGTGAAGATTTCTTTCAGTTTGATGGAAGACGCATTAATTCAAGAGCGTATGTCGCAAGTTTTAATTTTACCGGAAGCGACCAGCAAAAACAGGTAAATATGCTTTCCGGCGGTGAAAGAAACAGACTATATCTTGCCAAAATACTTAAAACTGGCGCAAACGTAATTCTTCTTGACGAGCCTACAAATGATCTTGATGTAAATACTGTAAGAGCCCTTGAAGAATCCCTTGAGGCATTCACAGGCTCTGCGATTGTTGTCAGCCATGACAGATGGTTTCTTGACAGGGTTGCCTCCCATATTCTTGCGTTTGAAGGCGACAGCAAGGTTAATTTCTTTTATGGAAACTTCACTGAATATGAAGAAGACAGGAAAAAAAGGCTTGGAATATCATCCATTATTCCCCAGAGGATAAAGTATAAACCAATAAAAAGATAAATTAAGTTTTATTTGAAAATGCTTAAGGATTGTATTTGAAGAATACATACATAAAATAGGGGATGAATTTCCCCTTTTTTTTATTTATGCATTAAAAGATTTTGTAGAGCAGCTATACTTTCTATGTT
The DNA here is from genome assembly GCA_020720325.1 of Desulfobulbus propionicus. Taxonomy (GTDB): domain Bacteria; phylum Desulfobacterota; class Dissulfuribacteria; order Dissulfuribacterales; family DYOW01; genus DYOW01. The sequence goes on along the minus strand of DYOW01000009.1, from coordinate 13,038 downwards.
TTCTATTGCAACGCCTATAAGGGATGCGCACGCGCCGGCAAGAGCCATATCGCTTGCAAGAAAGCTATCAATATTCAGGTTTATTATCTGAAGAACACCTTTTAATACACCGTTTCGGTTTTTTATAGGAAAGCAGATCATATTCTTTGTTACAAAACCAGTTTTTTTATCCCAGGACGGGTCAAAATCAGGGTTTTTTGATGTATCCGGAATAATTATAGGTTTTCCGGACATAGCTACCTTGCCGGCAATTCCCTGACCTTTGGGAAGAAGTATTATCTCACCAAGTCCTTCCGCAGCCTTTGACCATAACTCTCCTGTGGACTGATTTATAAGAAAAAGGGATGATCTTTCCGCTCCCATTATTTTGGTTATGTGGCTTACCACAATATGAAAAATTTTTGACAGGTCTCTTTCTGCATTAAGCTGGTTTGAAAGATTTATTATATTAAAAAATTTAGAGGTTTTTAATTCAACTTTTTCATTCAGCGATTCCAACTGCTTATATTTTATTGCTTGCGCATCAAGATTAACCCCAAGTAGCATATTCATTTTACAGATAATTTCATGAATATTTAGCGGTTTAACCATATAGTCAAAATTTCCGGTTGAAAATGCTCCGCCTCTTTCCCAGAGAAGCACAGGTTCAAGTATAAAAATAAGGGGGACTGTATGTAAATGAGAATCCTCAGACCTGAGCTCAAGGAGAAAATTAGTGGAATCTTCAGTTTTTAATAATTCCAAAATAATTAAATCAGGGGTTTCAACCTCCATAAAAGAAAAAAGGCTGGGAAAATCAGGGAAAAAGGTAAAAGTGTGTCTATTAAGATTGTTCTCAATTTTTTTAAAAATATTTAATATATTTACATCAGTTATAAAAGTAAAAATATTAAATTTTCTATTTGGTTTCATTTTTTTCTCTAAATAAATTATTTAAGTAATAATCCCGTCCAGCTCCTGAATATTTCTTTAATAATATTATACAAAAGAAAAAAAACAATACAATATCGTTAAATTTTAGAAAATTTTTGATGACTTTTTGATAATAAATAAACTTTAGCTCAAAAAGAACAGGCTGCATGGCAAAAATCATCAAACAGTTAAAAAATTTTATAAAAAATGTGTGTATTTTTTTATTTCTTTAAAACCGCAAGCTTAAACCGTTCATATCTTTTTTTCTGATACAATCCATACGACTTAAGAGCTATCCAATATGATAATATCCCAAAAGGAGCGGCAAAAATAATGCCGCCGATATTTAAGGTGATAAGAAAATCAAATCCCATCTTCTTTAAAAGTTCAATGGAATCTCCAAGTTTCAGATGAATGATTAAAGAAATAAAATCAGCAAAAACCTTGCCATCTATTTCTGAATGAATAAAAATTTTTCCTGTAAACCATGATGCATAATAGATTAAAGGCATGGTTAAGGGATTACAGATTATGTAGCTGACAATAAGTCCTGCAAAAAAATGTCCTCTGCTTAAAATACTTAGCAAAAGCATTAAAACCGTATGAAAAGGAATTGTAGGAGTAAGACCGATAAAGACGCCAATTGCTATTCCTCTTGCAAATATCGTTGGGTCAGTATTAATCCTTAGTAATTTAAGATAATTATACCTGAGCCATCTTAATAAACCAATTTTATTGTTTTTATTGACCTTAAAAAAAGTGGTTTTTGTTTCTGGAATAGACATCTTCATCCTGGTTGGATATAAAACCGTTTATTAATAAATTATAACCTGCGAATGCAGTCATTGCGGCATTGTCTGAGCAATACTGAAAATCAGGCGCATAAAATAATATATCATTTTTTTTACATTGATTATCCATCTTTTCCCTTAGCTTTTTATTGGCTGACACCCCGCCTGAAATGACAATCTCTTTTATAGCAAATTTTTTTGCTGCGTTTATTGCCTTTTCGCAAAGAATATCCACAACAGCATCCTGAAAGGACGCAGCGATATTATAAATTATATTCTCTGTTTTTTCTTCTTTTTTTAAAAGGTTTGACACTGCTGTTTTTAATCCGCTGAAGCTGAAATCAAAGGGAGTATCAATAAGCCTTGCCCTTGGAAGATTGTAAACAGATTTTCCTTTTAAAGCATACTTGCTTATCTGAGGCCCACCCGGATATGAAAGTCCAAGTATCTTTGCCACCTTGTCGAATGCCTCGCCAGCCGCGTCATCCCTTGTCCTTCCTATTTCTTTATAATTTATAAAATCATCCACAATATAAAGGCTTGTATGCCCGCCGGAAACAACAAGACCAATAAAAGGAAAATCCGGGGCTTTATCACGATTATTTTTCAAAAAAACCGATAAAAGATGACTGTATGTATGATTTACCCCAATAAAAGGAAGATTATTAACCGCAGCAATTGTCTTAGCAAATGACCATCCAACAGCGAGAGCGCCAACAAGACCTGGTCCCTGGGCGCATGATACAGCGTCAATATCTTTTAATGTTAATCCTGATATTTGTAGAGCTTCAAGTGTTACAGGCAAAATATATTCAAGGTGTTTCCTGCTTGCAATTTCCGGCACAACTCCACCAAATCCTGAATGCAATTCAACCTGGGAGGAAATTATTGATGAAATAATGCCTTTTCCCGGAGAAAATACAGAAGCTGCTGTCTCATCGCATGAAGTCTCAATGCCAAGAATATAATTATATTCGTTCTGATTAACTGGAGGTATTATTTCCACCGCTTAAATCCACCATCCTCTGAAGCTTTTCTTTTATCATTGATGAATTAGGGTCATTTGGAAATAAGCGGTTATATTTATCATAATATGTCTTTGCCTGCTTAAAATCCCCTTTGTTTTCATAAATAACAGCCATGCTGATAAGAGCGACGCCGGTATATGGATTATTTTCACTTTCGGATATTTCTTTAAGGATTGAAAGAGCTTCATCCTGTTTGGTGTCTATAATGGAATACGCCTCTCCAATCCTTGCGGAAGCCTTAAGAGCGGGTGTGGCGGATAATTTTTTTTGGGCTTCCTGAAAAGAATTCCTTGCATCATCTTTTTTGCCTGTCTCAAGCATTAAAGAACCCAGAATTAAGCGGGAAAAATTAGCCGAAGAAGTGTTGGAATACCCATTTATTATATCCTTAAACATCTTTTCTTTCTTTTTCATATCATTTTCTGCTATTGCAAAACCAAGTTCTTTTGCTGCTGCTAACTGTATTTTTTCCTGATATTTAATAAATGAAAAAGTGAGGACATATATTACTCCAACTACCAAAAATATTATTAAAATGTCTTTACCTCTTTTTAGAAAAAATTCTCTGACATCTGATGGTAAAAGTTCAAGAATTTCATAATAAAATTCTTTAAGTTGTTTTTGCAGCATATAATTGTCCTTAATTTATTTTTCGTTTTATCTTAAATCTGATTTTATTTAATATTTTAAAACGTTATAAAAATATTAATATTATATGATTGTAAACAAATTTTCAATTAATAAAATCATTTTTTTTATAATTAATTATTTTAAAACAAAAAAAGGGGATTTCTCCCCTTCTTCTATATTTATTTAATGGTTATGGATTATTTTCCCAATTCTTTTTCCTTTTCAGCGACTATCATTCTGGTTTTAATTGCTGTGTCAGGGGTGAGGCTCATGGAATCAATTCCGCATTCCACAAGAAATGCCGCAAAATCAGGGAAATCACTGGGCGCCTGGCCGCAGATGCCTATTTTTCTTCCATTTGCCTTAGCAGTGTTTATCACCTGTCTTATAAGCCTTTTTACAGCCTCATTTCTTTCGTCATAAATATGGGAAACAAGCTCTGAATCCCTGTCAAGACCAAGGGTAAGCTGGGTAAGGTCGTTTGAGCCTATTGAAAATCCGTCAAATACTTTGCAGAATTCATCCGCAAGGATAACATTGCTTGGAATTTCGCACATCACATATATTTCAAGTCCGTTTTCTCCCTGTTTTAAGCCGTATTTTTCCATTACTTCAATGACTTTTTTGCCTTCTTCAACGGTTCTGCAAAATGGTATCATTGTCTTTACATTGGATAATCCCATTTCATCCCTGACCTTCTTTAAAGCCTCACACTCAAGGGCAAAAGCAGGTTCAAAATTAGGCGCATAATAACGGGACGCTCCGCGCCAACCAATCATTGGATTGTGTTCTATTGGTTCATAAATTGTGCCGCCCACAAGGTTTGCATATTCATTGGTCTTGAAATCAGACATTCTTACAATAACGTCATTTGGATAAAATCCTGCCGCAATCCTTGCGACTCCCTGGGCAAGGGTATCTACAAAAAACTTCGATTTATCCTTATATGCTGAAGTTTTATTCTCTATCAGGTTTATTAAGCCTTTAAGACGGGAATTCTTAGGTTCTGCATTTGATTTTTTTACAAGCTCTTCAAAATGTATAAGAGCAAGGGGATGAATTCCTATGTGAGAGTTAATAATAAACTCAAGCCTTGCAAGACCTACCCCGTCATTTGGAATTTGCCCCTGGTTAAATGCCTGTTCAGGAATACCCACATTCATCATTATTTTCGTCTTTGTTTGTGGCAATTCGGTGATATTTATCCTTTGAACCTCAAAATCGAGAAGTCCTTCATAAACCCTGCCTTCTTCTCCTTCACAACATGAGACAGTAACCTCTTTAACACCTTTTAACTTAGCGGTTCCGTTTTCAGTTCCTACAATACATGGGATGCCAAGTTCCCTTGAAATTATCGCTGCATGACAGGTTCTTCCACCCCTGTTTGTCACAATGGCTGAGGCAATTTTCATTATTGGCTCCCAGTCAGGGTCTGTCATATCAGTGATAAGGATTTCACCTTTTTTGAAGTTTGAGATATCTTTTACTTCTTCTATAATATTTGCTTTTCCTTTGCCAATCTTGGCGCCCACTGCATTTCCGGTGACAAGAAGCTTGCCGTTGCTTTTTAAGACATATGTTTCATAAAAATTTATATCACGCTGGGAGTGAACGGTTTCCGGACGCGCCTGAACAATAAAAAGCTCTCCTGTGCCAATAGTCTTGCCATCACCATCCTTTGCCCATTCAATATCCATTGATTTTTTATAATGGTCTTCAATGATACATGCCCATCTTCCAAGGGTTAAAAGCTCATCATCATTTAATACAAATGTATTTTTCATTGCCGGCTTGGTAGGGATATTTTTAACAGGAGCAGAAGGATTATTTGTATAAATCATTGTTTTTTGTTTTAAGCCAAGTTTTTTATGAATGATGGGTCTTTTATCAGTATTTAATAATGGCTTAAATATATAAAACTGATCAGGATTAACAGCTCCCTGCACAACATTTTCACCAAGACCCCATGCGCCTGTGACATATACAACATCTTTAAAACCACTTTCAGTATCAATTGTAAACATAACACCGCTGCTTGAGCTGTCGCTTCTTACCATTTTCATCACAGCTATGGACAGATACACATCAAAGTGTCCGAATCCCTTGTCTTGTCTGTATGAAATTGCCCTGTCAGTAAAAAGGCTTGCAAAACATTTCTGACACGCATTAATTAAAGTTTTTGCCCCGGTGATATTTAGATAGGTTTCCTGTTGACCTGCAAAGGATGCGTCTGGCAGGTCTTCGGCAGTGGCTGAAGATCTCACCGCGACATCAACATTTTCAGTTTTGTATGCGTTGGATAGATCTTTATAAGATTTAAGAATTTCCTCTTCAAGATCAGGAGGAAACGGGGAATTTAATATTATTTCTCTGATTTTTTTCCCTCTTTTTTTCAAATTATCAATGTCATGAGTGTCAAGTCCTTCCATAGCAGATTCAATCTCATTTTCTATGCCACCATGTTTTAACAGGTGTTTATATGCCTCAGCAGTAATAGCAAAACCATTGGGGATGTTTACACCTTTAGATTTTAGGTTTCTGTACATTTCACCAAGAGATGCGTTTTTACCACCCACAAGTCCTACATCGTTAATTGATATCTGGTCAAACCACATAATAAAAGGTTTTAACATAAATCCCTCCATTTTTTTTATTTTTGCATAGTTTTAATTTATGGGAAAAAGCAAAAATTGTCAATAAAATTTAACAAAAAAATAAAATAATGTAACACTAAAATTAAAATAAAATTGAATTTTATAAAATTAATATTATTATTATAAAATTAATTCTAATAATATGGTTATTCTTTTTTACAATCAAAACAAAGCTAACGATTATAAAATATACATAATATATGCATAATCAAAATTCCTTTATCTTCCATGATGCCTCTGGAAGACGCTGGTCAAGGTTTAAATCCTTTTTTTTTATTTTTTCAATCATTTTCTCATTATTAACCGTTATATTTATTAAATCTTTATTTGTAAAACCTGTCTTTAACATACCCGTACAGATAAAAGAAATGAAAACTAAATTAAAGGCAATGGATCAAAACGCTGATAATCATTATTTATCCAAAAAAGAATGGCTGCAGTTTTCAAGGACATTAAATAAAAATCAGAACAATCTAATTCATGAACAAAAAAAATCGGATTTTATTAATTTGGGATTTTATATAAACTGGGACAGGAGAAGCTGGAAATCCTTAGAAGAAAACGCAAAATTTCTCACCCATGTCGCTTCAGACTGGTTCACAATATCTTTAGATGATTCACGGCTAAAAATTAATAATGACGAAGAATTGCTTCACTTATTAAAGGAAAAAAAGGTTAATTTTATGCCTGTTTTAAAAAACCTTGAAACAGATAAATGGATGCCTGAAGCTGTGGAGGATATTGTAAACAACGATAATACAGTCAAAGAACAATTTATAAAAAAAATAACTGAAGAAATCAATGAAATCAATGCGGCCGGCTTAATAGTTGATTTTGGTATGATAGACCCCTCATACAGGAATAACTATACGCAATTTTTTGAGTTGCTTTCGCATCAATTAAAGGAAAATCAAAAACAGCTCTGGTTGTGCCTGCCTATGGGGCTTGAATTAAGGGCATATAACCTTGAAGGACTTTCTGTCTTTGTTGATAAATTTATAGCATCCCTTCATGATGAAAATTCTGAAAACGATGAGCCAGGCCCAATTTCATCCATTTCATGGGTTCAGGGATGGTCTGATACAATAAGCGCTTATGGCTCTCCTGAACAATGGATCATTGATATAGGAAACTATGGCTATGATTGGGAAAAAAATAAAAAAGGGGGGCTAATTAGTTTTCCGGATGCAATGATACGGGCAAGGCAATCAGGAATCACCAATTTTGCAATGAATAAAGAAAGCCTTGAGCCTAATTTTATTTATGAAATTAATAACAATATTCATGAGGTATGGTTTCTTGATGCAGTGACGTTTTTAAACACCTTTAATGCTGTGAAAACAAAAATGAAAGGCGGGGTTTCAATTAGCACACTTGGGTTTGAAGATGCGGCTGTGTGGAAAATTTTTTCAAATTTTCTTGAGGAAGAACCATATACAGATGAAGAACTGTTTAATCAAATAGCAAACATACAGACAAATGACATTATTGCAAATGTCGGTGAAGGGGAATTGCTTTCATTTGATAATAAAGCATTTGACGGCAAGAGAAAAATCATACAAAATACAGATGGTTCTTTTTATGAAACCTATACTGAAATACCGTCATATTATAATGTATCAAGACAAAGAACAGACTCCTCAAAAATTGCAATTACATTTGATGACGGGCCTGATCCCCAGTATACCCCAAAACTTCTTGATATTCTGAAAGAAAATAATGTTCAGGCAACATTTTTTATACTTGGCGCAAAGGCTGAAAAACAACCTGAGCTTGTAAGAAGAATAGTAAACGAAGGCCATCTTATTGGCATCCATTCCTACACCCACCCGGATATATATCAAATCAGCAGGGAAAGAATAACGCTTGAGCTTAACGCCTCCGAAAGATTAATACAGGCAATCACCGGCAAATCAGCGTTGCTTTTCAGACCTCCCTACAGCGATAATAAACCAATATCTTACCAGGAATTTAACCCTTTTATTCAGATTCAGGATATGGGGTATTTTACAATTGCCTATACCATTGATTCTAAGGATTGGGAAAAACCCGGTGTGGAAAAAATCCTTGAAAATATAAAAAATGAACGTAATGAAGGCAATGTTGTTCTCCTTCATGACGCGGGCGGCGACAGAAGCCAGACAGTGGAGGCATTGCCGCTTATTATTAAGTTTTTTAGGGATAGGGGAGATAAAATTGTTTCCCTTGATGAGGTTGCAGGAATTGATAAATCAGTATTAATGCCCTTTGCGGATGCAGGAAAGCAAAATCTTACACGCATTGTGGCAGGAACAGGCATTAAGGTAAAAAGATGGTTAAACGAAATTTTTTGGGCATTTATAATAATCTCAACTGTTCTTGTGGTATTAAGGGGCGCTATTGTCTTTTTCTTTGCCCTACGGTATAAAACAAAAAAATATCAATCAAAAGATAATTTGTTTAATCCACAGGTCACCATCCTTATATCTGCTTATAATGAAGGAAAAGTTATAGAAAAAACACTTTTATCCCTCATTAATTCCGACTATAAAGGGAAAAAGGAAATAATTATTATAGATGACGGTTCAAAAGACGATACAAGCATTGTTGTTTCAAGCCTTGCAAAAAAATTTCCTGAAATTATCCTTGTGAGACAGGAAAATGCAGGAAAGGCTCTTGCGCTGAAAAACGGCATATCTATAGCAAAAAACGAGATTATTATAATGCTTGACGCTGACACACAGTTTCAGAAAGATACTGTGAGAAATCTTGTGATTCCCTTTATTGACCCAAAGGTTGGCGCTGTCTCAGGTCACGCAAGGGTAGGGAACAGTAGAAATTTTATTTCAAGATGCCAGGACCTTGAATATATTTCAGGTTTTAATCTTGACAGAAGGGCTTATCATGAGCTTAACTGCATAACTGTTGTTCCGGGAGCTGTATGCGCAGTGAGAAAAACAGCATTATTAAAGGCAGGGGGAATAACAAACGATACCCTTGCTGAAGATACTGATTTTACGCTAAGTCTTCACAGAACAGGTTACAGGGTGGTATATGCAAAAAATGCCGTTGCATGGACAGAAGCCCCTGAAACCATAAAATCCCTTGTAAAACAAAGAATAAGATGGGGTTATGGAACACTTCAATGCCTTTGGAAACACAGGGATATGGCATTTTCACCAGGTTTTGGCACATTAGGTCTTTTTGCAATACCGGGAATGTGGTTTTTTCATATTTTTCTTATTGCAATAGGACCTGTTATTGATACGTTTTTTCTTCTGACCTTATTAAATCCAATTAACCCTGTACTATATATCTTTTTCGCATTATTTATCCTTATAGATATATTTCTTGCCATTGCCGCTTGTATAATGGAAGGTGAAGGAATAAAAAAATCTTTTATTATTATCCCGATGAGATTTTTTTATAAAGCCCTTCTGGGTTATGTAATGTGGAAGGTGCTGCTGAGGGCAATACAGGGAATCTGGGTAGGCTGGGGAAAATTAGACAGGTCTGCATCTGTTAGCATAAATCTTGACAACTCCCTGATTAAATCTTAAATTTAATAAATTTTTCTGTGATTGGAGCAAATAAAAAAGGAGAAACATGAAAAACTTACTTAAAATTTTTGCCTTGTTATTTTCGTTATCAATATTGTTTTTTTCTTATTCCTGTCAAAATCAGGAACTAACAAAACCAATAACCAATACTGAAAAAAATAATAAAACCTTTATTTTCCCAGAAAAAGGCGCCTACACAGGCGCATATATCGATTTTGGTGATGGTGAAGACAATGTAACCTTTGAGGCAATGCTTGATTTTGAAAAACTTGTGGGCAAACATCAGGCAATTATTGCATCATCAAGCTACTGGGGTGAAAATACTTTTCCAATGGATAATTGTAAACTAATACATAATTACGGGGCAATTCCCCTGATTTACTGGTCTCCCTGGGACAGACCCTACCAGCAGGAAAGAGGAATTGATAAAAAATACAACTTTGCCTCCATCCTGGAAGGCAAATGGGATGCATATATTGACATGTGGGCAGATGAGGCAAACAAGTTTTCCCATCCTATACTGGTTGCCTTTGCAATTGAAATGAACGGTCACTGGTTTCCGTGGTCCGGGGTATTATGCGGTGGAGGCGAAAAGATCAATATTAATGGAAAGACCACGTATAAAGGCACAGACACCTTTATAAAGGCTTATAAATACGTTGTTGACAGGGCAAGAAAACGGACAAAAAATATCCTCTGGGGATTTCATACAAATAATGGACCAAGCCCCGCCGAACCCTGGAATGTCTTTGCAAATTATTATCCGGGGGATGAATATGTTGACTGGACAGGCTTAAGCGTTTACGGACAGCAGTTTCCCGGGCAGGGATGGCTTAAATGGCCTGATATGATAGATAAAGGATATAATGAGATGATAAAGCTTGCCCCGAATAAACCCTTGATTCTTGCTGAATTGGGTGTTGGCGAATTTCCTCAAAATGGAGATAAGGCAGAGTGGCTTAAAGAGGCTTATGGCAGTTTTCAGACCAGATATACACTTGTAAAAGGTGTGGTTTACTGGCATGAAAGATGGGAAAACAGTGATGGAAGCATAAGCAACATCAGGGTTAACTCAAGCTTAAAGTCACTAAATGTGTTCAGGGAGATTATGAAAGATAATTATTGGATTGACAAACCACTTTTTAAATAAAAAGCCCCCGAACAAAATGCTGTTAAAGGGCTTAATATTTTTCTAAAGAGTAAATTTTTTCATTTCATCCGAAAGCATTTTGGAAAGCCTGTTTAATTCATCTGCGGACTCTTTTATGCTATCAGCGCTTTCTATAGTCATATTGCTTGATTTTACAATGGAATCTGTGGCGTTAAAGGTATTAAGAACCTGGCTTCCCGCAAGCTGTATTCTTCGGCTTATCTCTGATGCTGCTGTGGATTGTTGCTCTATTGCAGCGGCTATTGTGTTTGTTATATCTGTTACATGTGATACTGCATCAACAATCTGAGTTACTTCATGCGAGGTATTTTTGGTCCGACTTTGTATCTCATGCACAATATTCTCAATTTCTCCAACAGCCTGGGCTGTCTGCTTTGCAAGCTCTTTTACCTCATTTGCGACAACTGCAAATCCTTTTCCCATTTCACCTGCCCTTGCAGCCTCTATTGTGGCATTTAAGGCAAGAAGATTGGTTTGCGAGGCAATTTCCCCTATAAGCTTGGTAATATCTCCTACTTTATTCGCTGATTGAGAAAGTGAGGTTATTTCCTGATTTGCTGCTTGCGCCTTTTCGTTTGCATTATCTGAAGCGTCTTTTGCCTTTGTTGTATTCATACTGATTTCATTTATGGTCGCAGCCATTTCCTCCATAGCGCCAGCAACACTCGTTACACTTTCGGAGGATATTTTTGCATTATTTTTGATTGCCCCTGAATGCATCTGGGTTGATTGTGATTCGGATAATAACTGTGTTGCTGCGCCTTGAAGACTCATGCCATGATTTTTAAGATCCATTGATGCTGATGAAACATTCCTGATAATTGCTTTTAATTCTTCAATCATCCTTTGTAATGACAAAATAAACTTTCCTATTTCATCATTATTAACCTTAAAATCTATTTTAGAGGTAAAGTCACCTGTTGCAACCTTATTTATCCATTTATTTGAGCTGTTAAGAGGTTTTACTATAATTAAATCCGAAAGATAATTAATAAATAAAAGTAAAATCACTGCTGCGAATAAAAAAACAACGCCGATTTTTAATAATAATTTTTTAGTCTGACTCTTTAATTCATTTTTTTTCTGCGCGATCATTTCATCTATATGGTCTGTGTAAACACCAGTGCCAATTATCCAGTTTAACGGTTTATATTCCTTTACAAAGGAAAGTTTTGGCTGTTCCTTTGTCGCTAAACCGCCGTCTTTTGTGGGTTTTGGCCAAACATAATCAACAAAACCCTCATGTTTTTTTTCGCATATATCAACAAAAGCCTTTCCAACATTTTCTTTTTTTCCAAAAGCACAATTAAATATCGGGTCATCCATCGGCTTTCCTTCAAGGGAAGGTTTTATGGGGTGCATTATCATTTTGGGAAATGGCTTTGTCATATCATTTATCCAGATATAACCCTCTCCATTATCATATCTGATATCTCTGATGGTATTTTTTATGTCTTCAACGGCATCGGAAAGGGCATCATCAACATAAACACCAGTGCCTATGATCCATTTCCATTGCTTTATTTCCCTTACATGAGATAATTTAGGCTGATCCTTTGTTAAGCCGTCTTTTGTAGGTTTTGGCCAAAGATAATCAACAAAACCACTTCCATTATGTGTTTCAACAACCTCCACAAATGCCTTAAAGAGGTTTTCATTTTTCCCGCGAGCACAGTTAAATTTTGAAGCATCCAAAACTTTGCCGTCAAGAGATGAAACAGTTGGATGCATTATCATTTTGGGAAATGGCTTTGTCATATCATTAATCCAGATATAACCGGTTCCATCATCATATCTTACGGTTTTTAAAAAAGATATTGTTTTTGCCTGCGCCTCTTCAACGGTCATCTTACCCTGTTCTGCTGCGTTAACATATAATGTTATCTCTGAGTAAGCCAATTCAATTAAATCGGATAGATACCTCCCGTATCTCCTTTCAATATTCTCTTTTTTTGTTGCTTCTTTATATTTTCTATCAACAACCTCATAAGCCATGTTTACATAATTTTCTAAACCCTGCTTAACTTTTTCAATTTCATTGTTTGAGTACTCCCGCAAGCTTTTTTCAGCATTTGCATTAATAGTTTGTAATATTGTGCCAAGGACAATTGCTACGGCAATAAAAAGGATCAAATATATTGATAATAAAAATTTAAATTTAATACTTAGATTACTCCAGAATTTTGTGATAAAATTATTATCTTCCATTTTAGTTCCTCCAAATTTTTAAAATATATATAAAAAATTTTATCTTTAAATTTAATTTTAGCAAGCTAAAAATTGCATAATTGCTCAAAACAAAGCAAAAGTCTT
>DYOW01000176.1 GCA_020720325.1 Desulfobulbus propionicus | reverse complement strand
TATTAAGCATTGTTTTTCAGGAAATATCGTTATTTTTTATTATTACTATAGCCATCTCATCAGTAATCCCACAAAATATGGCGGCATTGAATTCAGGGTCAAATTTATCATTTGCAATTGGAATATTATTCTGTAAAACCATATCTTCCAATGACACTTCAGATACCATGAGAGCTGTTTCATAGGGATAAAAAACAGCTTTATTATCTTGTTTATGAAAGAAAATTCCTAAAAACAGGGCAGCAGTCAAACCTGCCGGTATTAAAACAAATCTCCATAAATCACTAAAGAGCCAGATTTTACGCGGAACTTTTATTTCTTTTCCAATGGCGTCCCTCATATCATGCCAAAAAACAGCGGGCATATCCTGTTTAAGCTCATTTTTCAGATTAATAAGTCCTTTGCTGAGTAACCTGAACTCCTTTTCGCACTGGTTGCAGATTGCGATGTGCTGTTTTAATTCGTTAGGAAGCTCTTCTTTGTTAGCGATATATTCAGGGATTTTTCCCCAGAATTCTTCACAGTTCATCATGTGTTTTCCTCCTTTGCAAAAATTAAATCCCTTAAGCCTTTAATGGCAAAGTGGAAATTAGTCCTTACAGTAGTCTCTTTAATATTTAAAATTTGGGCTATTTCCTTAAAACTCATTTCGTCAAGCGCCCTAAGTCTTATAACGTCAGCCTGTCTCTCAGGGAGTTTTTTTATGGCGCTATTGACTTCCCTTGCAAGACTATCCTTAATTATATTATCGTGAGGGTCATCATCAGTTCTTATAAGCTCAAGTCCTTCATCTGTTGTTTTTTTTCTCATTTTTAATCTGTCTTTTGCAAGATTTACCCCAATGGTAAAAAGCCATGACTTAAATTTTGTCCTGTCGTTTAAGTTCTTAAGGTTATTAAATGCCTTTATGAATGCATCCTGTGTTATATCCTTTGCCTCTTCCGTGTTATTTACAAAGGTTTTTACAAGATAAAAAACTTCACGGTTATAGCGGGAAAAAAGAAGCTCAAAGGCATTTTTATCGCCGTTTAAAAAATCAGATATTAGTTCAGCATCATTCATAATTTAGTTAAATTAATTTTGTTTTTTTATTTATTAAGACGAGACTTTTTCGTATATGTTTAATGAAAAAAGATAAAAATGGGAAAAAATTTCCTATCTGAAAGATAATATTATAGTATTGTCTCATTAAATCTGAAAGGGAAAGTTTTATCAAGATATGTTATGTCTTGTGGCTCTATTTGTTAAAATTAATTTTTAAAAAAAGATATAACCACCCATTTGATAAAGCTGAAAATTAATTACAAATGTAACCCAATTGTAACATAGAAATTATTTGAGAAAACCGATAAATACTATATATTGTGTTTGAGGTAAATACAATATACAATTTATGGCACATATAGGGAGGAAAAAATATGTTAGCGCTAAAAGCATACAACAACGTAATCCCCTTAAAAATAGGAGGGGAATCCACAGACAACGCCCTTTTCGTAAGGACTTCCCATGAAGAACTTGCAGGATGGAACAGGGAAAAAATAGTAGAGGCTCTTATCAGGGAAACATTTATTGACAAGGAAACAGCAGATAATATTTCCCTTGAAATCGAAAGATTTATAAGAACTTCCAGATTAAAGACAATAACTGCTTCTTTAATAAGAGAGCTTGTAAATGCAAAACTCCTTGAAAGAGGACTTGAAGACGCTTATAACT
>DYOW01000175.1 GCA_020720325.1 Desulfobulbus propionicus | reverse complement strand
AAAATTATTTTTTTTTTCTGTACCAGTGTACCATGAAATGTCAGATTGCTGTCAGGCTCACGACAACACGTTGTGGAAGCTCTGCGCTCCTTTACTATTATATATAATATATATTTTATATTACTATTTAAGAAAAACATGGTACATGGTACAAAAATAACGGAAAACACAATGATTACAATAATTTATTCATGTTCCATAGATTTTGGTTTAGGTACAAAACAGGCCTTTTTGAAAGATTCGTGGTACAGATTTAAGCCAAAAAACAAGGTTCATGTCTGCTCGCTTAAAAAAAAATGACTTTCAAAAAAAATAGGAAAAAATCTTATATAATAATTATTATTATCTTGCGCTAAAAAACTATAAAATCTGTCCCAAGATTTAGCGTGTTTTGTACCATGTTTTTTTTTAAAAAAAAAATTTAAACGTGATAATACACAGAATGTTCTGTGTATTATCACGTTTAAAAACACCATCAAAACTGCCCTGAAAACGCCGAGTAGTTTTGTGTATTATCACTATTCGGAAGCCAGAAAAGAGGTATTTTTTTCCGCATCTCCTCTTTTATTTTTTCGTCGCTACAGTCTTTCCATTTATCGAAGTTGCGTAAAGACCTGATTCTGTCGTTATACTTTTCACCATCAGTTTTGCTAAACCTTATCTTTCTTGACCCTGCTGTTAATTTGGTCATCGACTTTGTGAGATGAAAAAACTGTTTATTTGTTGCAGCTACGCCTGTATAAATTGTAACATCTTCATCATTTATAAATGCCATGGCTTGCTCAAAGGCCAGCTTTAATTCTGACGGAGTAATCAGATCACACGGATAATGCTCTATTATTATATCGAAAGCCACTTGAGCGTCGCTCTTGCCATCGAGTTGCATTTGCACCTTGTCGCTTGTCATCTTTGCCTTGCCCGGTTCAAACTCATCGCTTATTTCGTGGTAAAGCAGGTGTTGAAATAATGCTGTTATATTTTTGTCATCATCCATCCATGAAATAAATTTCTCGTATTCACTTTGACTTAGCTTCTTCTGCCCCGAAGAATCAATTACAAAAATTCTTCTATCGCCAGGGGGAATCTTTATACAGTCAACATGGTTAGAATATCCGATAATATTAGAATATACATGGAATGTTCCATTTCTCCCACCCTTTAGATTTAAAGGGAGGGTGTCGTTGGTGATGATATCTTTTAACGCATCAAGGACTTTGTATCTTATATCGCTTTCTCCATCTGGGGATATTTCTTCGATGCAGGATATTTTCTTATCGTAAATCCAGTCCCCCCATTGAGTTCCGCTCCGACCCAATCCTGTTACATCAAGGATTTTCCCGTTGCTGAAATTATTCAGGCCGACAACCCTTGACGCCGCTGACATTATTAAGGACTTACCAAGTCCAGGTTCCGAAATACATATTGGCATTATTCCAGATCGCTTATGTGGGTGTTGGACAGTGAAGGCGAGCCAGTCATTTATATAACTAAGGTGCTCATGAAACACTGTTTCTGTCAGCAGCTTCCACGGCATCAATCTTTTATCTATTTCATTAATGCTCATTCGTTCACTTTTTTGAAAAGGGAATCGGAAGGAGTTATAATAAGTCCTCCCGTCGCCGTTTATGAAAAGTCTGCTTTTTCCGGGCTTATATACAACCCCTGACGCCTTTTTTTTCTCTTCCGATTGTAACCATCTAAGAGCGAGGGGAACTTC
>DYOW01000008.1 GCA_020720325.1 Desulfobulbus propionicus | reverse complement strand
TTAAAATAATATCGGATATTTTAAGAGATCTCGTTATATTTTTTTATTTTTATTCTGTAAAACCCAGTGTCATTCCATCATTAAGCTCCATAATATCCAGCCAGTCATTTTCGCCAACATACGGCATAACAACGACGTTTGTGCCTATATTTTTATTGTCAGTGACCACAGCGCCCTTTCCTATCATGGTTAGTCCGGTATTTAAGTGTTTGGGATATCTGCTGTTTATAATGGATTTATCCCCTTTTCCTATATTGCAGTTTTTCCCTATTATAACCTTTTTGTCTATAATGGTATTATTAATAATTGTGCCTGAATTGACATAAACATCATGCATAAGGATTGAATTGGAAACCCTTGCGCCCTTTTCAACAACAACACCCGGGGAAAGAATGGAGTTTTCCACTATTCCTTTTATTACACAGCCCCTTGCAATGGATGAATTTGTCACGTCAGAGCCGGATAATATATTTGCTGGAGCCCTGTCAAAAGGCGCTCTGTATTCAACGTTTGTGCATGTTCCCCATGCCTGCGGGTTTAAACCTTTTGAAGGATCAAGTATATCCATATTTGATTCAAAAAAACTCTGAACTGTGCCCACATCACGCCAGTAACCGTTAAATCTGTAGCAGTTTAGTTCCTTATCTTTCATGGTCATTGGAAGGATGTGATGTCCGAAATCTTCATCTTTGGTGGCTTGTAATGATGAAACAAGATAATCCGTGTCGAATACATAAATTCCCATTGATGCCAGGTTTGAGCGGGCGGTTTTGGGTTTTTCCTCCCAGTCAATAACCCTGTTGCTGTCATCAATTATTCCAATGCCAAACTGGCTTGTCTGCTCCCAGGGCATAGGCATCATTGCAACCGTTACTTTGGCGCCGGATTTTCTGTGATTTTTTACCATGTCTTTATAGTCCATATAATAAACATGATCCCCTGAAAGGATAAGGACATTTTTTGATTCATGTTCCTGAATAAAGTCGAGATTTTGCCTCACTGCATCTGCGGTGCCCTTGTACCAGTCAGAGTCTTTTTCACCAGTTCTTGGGGGAAGTATCTCAATTCCCCTGGTTCTGCCGGTAAAATCCCATGCTGCGCCTGAACCAATATGTCTCATAAGGGAAAGAGGTTTGTATTGTGTAAGAACCGCAACGCGGTTAATCCCAGAATTCATGGCATTTGAAAGGGCGAAATCTATAATCCTGTAGATGCCCCCAAAAGGCACTGCTGGTTTTGCCCTGTGCTTTACCAACATATTTAATCTACTGCCTACACCCCCGGCCAGTACTATAGCAATTGTATCCCTCATACCAAGCCTCCATTTTTTTGAAATTTCAATTTTTTTAAGTAATTCTTGCGTTATTCATGAACCATCAGAGGGTTTTTCTAAAATCTTTCACCAAAATCTTAACATTTTGTATTTTAAGGGAAACTTTTTATCAAGAATTTACCTTAAACAAATTTTGGTTTTCTTATTTTTTATCCGTATTATTCTGGTTTTTTGTTTTTTTCATCGGAATTAACATCCTTATCCTCAGCGCTACAGCCTGTAGCGCAAGACTGTGTCATTCAGGTGGATACCCCAAATTTGGGAAGTATCCAGCGGTTTAAGCCATACCAGATAAAAAGAAATAAAAATAAATATATTAAATATTCCATCTTTAGTACTCCGTGGGTAATTGTTTTAGTTTCTCCCTTGTTATTACCGGACCGTCCTTACACACATAAAAGGGGCCGATATTACAATGCCCGCAGACACCCGCAGCGCATTTCATCCTGTTTTCCATGGAAAATAATATCTGGTTATCATGCCAGGTTAATTTTTCAAGAACCGGCATGGAAAATTTTATCATTGCAGGTGGGCCGCATATAAGCGCAAAGGAATTTTCAGATTCAGGCGAGACTTTTTCAAGGATTTGCGGGACAAAACCCACAAGACCTGTCCATCCAGGAACCTCCCTGTCAACTGTAATATGGCAATTTATATCATTTCTTTTTGACCATTCTTCCAATTCTTTTTTGTAAAGAAGTAGTCCAGGGTTTCTTGCGCCGTAGATAACATTTATTTCATTATAATCTTTTCTGTTTTCAATAAGATATATAATTGTTGCCCTTAGTGTAGTAAATCCGTATCCGCCGCCTATAATAAGGATATTTTTGCCTTTTAGCTGATTTTTAAGGGGATAGCCGTTTCCTATGGGGCCCCTGATTCCGATTTTATCTCCTGTTTTCATGTTATGAAGTTCTGTTGTAACCACACCAATCTTACTTACTGTAAAGGAAAGAATATCTTTTTCTGTGGGAGATGAGGCAATGCCAATGGGTATTTCACCCATTCCCGCAATGGACATCATGGCAAACTGTCCGGGGATGTGCTTCCAGTTGTCACGAATTTCAGGATCATCCAGCTCAAGGATAAAGGTCTTGATATTTCCGTCTTCGGTTTCAATTATAATATCTTTTATGGTTGCAGAATGTGATAAATAAAGGTTTTTCATAGCATATCCCTCAAAACTTCCCTTATATCAATATTTACCGGGCATTCCTTAATGCACCTTCCGCATCCCACACATGAAAAAACATTGTATCTGTCGGGAAAATATTTTAATTTGTGCATAAACCTGTTTCTAACCCTCTGATGTTTTGCCCCCCTTGGATTATGCCCTGTGGCATGCTGTGTAAAAAGGGGAAACATGCATGAATCCCAAAATCTTATCCTTTTGCCCTGCCCTTTTGATGTCTCGTCCTGTATGTCAAAACAATAACAGGTTGGGCAGAGAAATGTGCAGATACCACAATTAATACATGAAAGGCTAACATCATTCCAGAGTGGTTTATCATATAATTCAAGGAGATTTTTGTCCTGAATTTTTTTAACCGGGTCGGGAATTGATTGTCTTTGTTTTTCATATGAAGCCCTGAGCGCATTAAGTTTTTCAATGTCAGAGGTGGATGCGACAGGAAATTTATCACCCAATGTCTCAATAATTTTACCGCCTCTCTCTGTTATTGCCTCAACAATAAAAGAAGCATCAATCAGGGTTAATGATATGTCAGTTCCCTCAGTTCCCATTGGAGAGCCGCCTGCCCAGAGACAGAAGCAGGAGTTGCGCCGTTCATTGCAGGAAAGTCCTATGATTATATTTTGTTCTGTTTTTTTTATGTAATAGGAATCTTCACTATAAGGCAGTTTATTTAAAATTATTGACCTTGCGTCGCAGGGACGCACACCAAAGAGCATACGCTTATTTTCTTCTTCAGGTTCTTTAAGCGCTGTGGTGTCTTTTTGAATGGAAAATTTGAATAATGTCTCGGGTTGGGGGAAGAAAAAGGATTTTATTGATGATTTTGGCACACCTATAAAGATGTTAAACTCATCCCCGTTATTATATATATCCCATTCATAGAATTTATAGCTGGTTTTTTCCTTTAATTTTGGTATAAAAACCTGAAATGAATCATTTAATATATTTAACAGGTTTTTTATTTCATTTTCTGCTATTTTTAATGCTTTAGACAATGTCATTCCTTTTCAAGTTTAAGGATAAAGTCCTCTGGGTCGTCAATTTTATAGGTGGTTAAAGGAAGTGGTTCATTTATATCAAGTCCTGCCTCAACTCCAAAGAGATTAAACACATCTTTTTCAAGTTTTTTGGTAAATAATCTCATTTTTATACCCATAGGGCACACACTTTCACAGGCTCCGCAGTCCGTGCACCTTCCAGCGCAGTGATAAGCCCTTAAAATATGAAAAATTGCGGTTTCTGTATGCTTTATTGATTTTCCCAGCCACTGGGGTTTGGAATCATCAACAAAACAGGTGTTGCAATAACAAAGGGGGCAGGCGTTTCTGCAGGCATAACACCTGATGCATTTGTCAATTTCTTTTAGAAACCATTCCCATTTCTTATCCGGCTCCATTTCCTCAATTACATCTATCTGCGAATATTTATTATTTATACTTCTCTTGCCCGCAAGGTTTCCAATAAGGTCGTCATAGATGACAGGGTCAGGATGAGCGCAGGTTTTGCAATTATCCCTTGTGACATCCCATCTTTTTATCTGTTCTGAAAACCCCCTGCCTTCTATGGTTACGATATGGTCTTCTTCTTTGACATGAAGGATTTCTTTTCCGGGGAATCTGTCAGATATATTTTTTGAATTTATCATGCCCCTGCTTGATACGCCAAGTATGTAAACATCATCCCTTTTTAACTGTCCTTCCTGTATCTGGACAACAATATTTCTTGACCAGCATCCTGTGGCAATGGCGCCAATTTTTTTGTCTTTATTTTGCTTTATTATTTCGGGAAGATAATTTGCAAGATTTATTGTGCAAAAACTATTCCATACAAGCTTATCAATGTCTTTTTCATTTTTAGCAAGAAAAGGTCTTATGGACATTGGCAAAGAGGCTGAGGCAAAGCCAAGAAATCCGGATATGATTCCATCCTGAAACAGTTTCAAAACCTTGGCTTTCAGTTCCGATAATATGTTATTGTTTAATGAATTATTTTCCATCTTAGTATATAAAAATTATTTACAATCTCTTAAATTGAAAGAAATATAATAATATATTAATATTTTGATATGCAAAAGTAAACTGAATTTTTTATGAATTTTTTTTTTATTTAAAAGATTATACCCTGTTGAGAGCTTAAATTTGATTGGTAAAAAGGATATAAATTATCAGAAAGAGACCAAGCAGCGACACAATCAGGTTGGATATAATTACAAGATTTTTCAGATAGAATAAGGGTATTTCTTTTTTATTCAGGGATATCAGGAATTTTTTATGCTCATAAGCGGATAGCAAAGAAAGAACAGAACCAGCGACAATAAACAATATCCCTATTAAAAGAGATAATTTTTGGTTAATTATAGGTTCATTTGGCTTGATATATCTGATAAAAAAACCAAATTTTTCAATAACAAAGCCAAATCCCATTAGAGTAATGCTTGTTCTTAGCCAAGCAAGGCCTGTTCTTTCCGCTGCAAAAAATACCCGTGGGTCTTCTAAATCAGACATCTCAAATATTGAATAAGTTTTTTTATTTTGTTCTGTCTTTTAGATCCTTTCCAACCTTAAAGAAAGGAAGTTTTTTGGGTAAAATTTCTATTTTTTCCCCTGTTTTTGGATTTCTGCCTGTGTATCCCTCATATTTTTTTGAAGCAAAGCTTCCAAAACCCCTGATTTCCGCGCCATCGCCTGATACAAGACCATCAAATATGGAACCAAAAAAGATAGTTATAATGGATGTTGCCTGCTCATTTGATATATTTGCGTCTTTTTCAAAAACCTTAATTAAATCGGATTTGTTCAATGTCCCCTCCTACAAGAGATGTTGATAATAAATTTTTTAAATTTATAATATTTTTTTATAAATGCAAAGGGTTATTTTTATATTTTAATTTTAGACTGTCAAGGGATTATTATGCTTAAAGATATTTTTAATAAAATTTCTTCCAAAAATCAAGACTTAATATTATCTAAAGATGAGCAAAAAAAAATTACAGAATCATCTGATGCTCAAAAATCAGAAAAAAAGGTGGTTTTTAAGACATTTCGTGAGAGATTAAAAAGAACAAGGGAAAATTTTTTCCGCCAGATGGACTCAATATTTTTGGGGGAAAGGGAGATAGACAGCGATGTGCTTGAAGAACTGGAAGAACTCCTTGTTATGTCTGATATAGGCGTTGCAACTGTTGACGAAATTTTTTCAAAAATAAAGGAAAAGGTAAAAAGAAGGGAGTTATCAGATGTTGGCGCATTAATGTCTGCAATAAAGGAAGAACTTCTTGGTTTGCTTGAACAATCACAAAATCCTCCAAAGTGGGAAGATACAGATAAAAAACCCTATATAATCCTTTTTGTGGGTGTAAATGGAGTGGGGAAAACCACAAGCATTGCAAAACTTGGGAGTTATTTTAAAAATCAGGGAAAAAGGGTCATGTTTGTGGCAGGGGACACATTCAGGGCAGCTGCCATTGAACAGCTTGAGACATGGGCAAAAAGGCTTGAAATTCCCCTGATAAAACATTCCTCCGGCGCTGACCCGTCCGCTGTTGTCTTTGACGCAGTGGAATCCGCCTCAAAAAAGGATATTGATATTCTTATAATTGATACTGCGGGCAGGCTACACACCAAAATAAATCTTATGGAGGAATTAAAAAAGATAAAAAGGACAATTGGCAAAAAGATAGAAGATGCCCCACACGATATCTTTATTGTGATTGACGCCACAACCGGGCAAAACGGGCTTCAGCAGGTTTTTTCTTTCAGGGATGCCGTTGGAGTCACAGGAATACTTCTTACAAAACTTGATTCCACAGCAAAGGGCGGGATTGTCATAAGCATTATCCATCAGACACATCTTCCTGTGAGATTTATTGGTCTTGGAGAGGGAGTTGATGACTTTCAGCCTTTTGAGCCGGAGATGTTTGTTGATGCAATTTTGGGAAGGGAAGGAGAGTAGAAAAATATTTTGCTTTATTTAGCCTTTGGGGATAAAATTTATTTAAATTTTAACTGTATTTGAATGTATTTTGAGAGTGTTAACCTAAAGATAGACATAAAAATATCTTGATATCTCTGAAAAAGTTTAGGATTTGTGAGTGTGAGCCATAGCTTGATGGAGTTATAGAGCATTTTTTTCTTTAAAATCTGATAGTTAAGGATTATTGATAGCCTGTATATAAATCTGGTTAGTTCCTGTAAATTGCAGAATAGTTTGCTTCAAGAGCATAAAGTGACTTTATCTCTAAAAGTTATAAATACAGCAAAAATATAAAACAAAATTTTTTATTCCACTTAATTCTGATGAAATTTTTTATAAAGTGGTTAAAATTAAAATATAAATTATTATAAAATTAATATTAAAACACAATAAAAAAATTTATTGAAAGATCACAGAATTACCAAATTAGACAAGATACTTGCCGCGGTTCTTGACAAGATACCAGATACCTTTGGCGTGGTTTTGGATGAAAACGGCTGGCTAAGGATAAAAGACCTTTATTTTGCAGTTAAGGATGAAGCAGGAATAGGGCCTGTCACTCCCAATAACTTAGAATATTCAGTTAACTTGTTTTTAAGCGATAAATACGAGATAAATAATAATAAAATAAGATTAAAGCCTGATCACAGGACAAATTTTATTGAGACGGAAAGCGGCATAATTCCACCAGAAATTTTGTATCTATGTATAAGGCAAAGGGCGTATGACCATGTTGAAAAATTCGGTCTTGAAACAAGCAGCGGTGATGAAATGCCCTTTGTGCTCACACCTGATAAGGAAATTGCATTAAAACTTGGCAAAAAAAAGGACAATGACCCATCGCTTGTAGAGGTTTTTGCTGATGAGGCAGCTAACAGAGGAATAGAATTTCTTAGATACGGAAATCTTTATCTCTCATATTATATACCCAAGAGATTTTTAAGTCTGCCGCCTAAAAAAGAAGAAAAAATTATTGTTCAGGATAAAGCCAAACCTGATAAGACAAATAAAAAAGAATATCTCAAACAAACGGAAACAACCAAACCACCAGCATATACAGGTTCATATTATATGAGCCTTAAAGATATGCTTCCCCATCTTTTTGGCGATAAAACCACTGATAATAAACAGAAATCAAAAAAAGGCAGGGATAAAGAGCCTATCTGGAAGGAAGCGAGAAGAGAAAAGGAAAAAAAATGGGACGACCAGTAAAAAACAATAATAAATATATTTTTTATGTATTTACACATATATTAATTATTTTATTGTTTTCTTATTTCGTTAAAAACGCCTGTGCCATGATGAGCGTTGAGGAAGAGAGAAAATTTGGACAAAAACTCCTTAAAGATGTCAAACATCAGGTTAAGATTGTAAATGAGGCTGAGATTGTAAGCTATGTAAAAATGGTTTCTGAAAAGATTATGAAGCAGGTTGACACCACCTATTTTGACTATAATTTTTTTGTGATTGAGGATAGCGCCTTAAATGCATTTGCCATGCCAGGAGGAAATATTTTTATACATACAGGAATTCTGGAACATATTGATTCCGAGGATGACCTTGCCTGTGTCATAGCCCATGAGGTTGGACACATACAGGCAAGACATATTGCAAAAAGGCTTGAGGCAATGCAGAAATTAAACATTGCAACAATTGTAATGGCTGTGACAGGTTTGTTTTTAGGCGGAGGAGGACAATCTTCTCAGGCAGCAATTGCTGGTTCGACTGCTCTTGCCATGTCCGCAACGCTTAAATATAGCAGGGCAGATGAAGAGGAAGCTGACAGAAGGGCATATGAATGGGTTTGTAAGGCTGGATATAACCCACAGGGGCTTGTTAATATAATGAAAAAGATATTACAGAACCGCTGGATAGGCTCTGATTCTATTCCAAGCTATCTTTCAACACACCCGTCTTCAAGTGAGCGCATTACCTACCTTGAACAGTTAATCGCCTATAAACCATGCGCCACATTAATTCCCCATGACAATAATGAAATAAAACGCATAAAAGTTATGGCGCAAACAATGGGGAAAGACCCTTTAGACCTTATAAAATTTTATCAGCAGGAAACAAATAAAAAACCTGAGGATATTTATTTGCAGTATGCCCTTGCGCTTTCATATATGCAAAACAGACAATATAACGAATCAATAGAATTATTAAAAATAATAAGCAAAAAGGTCAAAGACAGCGCGCCTTTTTATCTTGATATAGCAAAGGTTTATTTTTTCTCAGGTGATTATAAAAAGACCATTACAGCGCTTTCAACAATAAAAGTTAATCCTGCAATGCAGCAAACAGTTGATTATTTAATGGCATCATCTTTATTGGAAACAGGTGATGTTTACAAGGCCGTGTCACTTTTTAAGAGAATTGCTGATGACTGGGCAGACCCAACGGATATATATTTTAAGCTTGGACGTGGTTATGCCAAAATATCAAGAAACGGCGAGGCACATTATTATTTTTACAGGCATTACAGTGAAATAGGCGACATAGATAATCTTACATATCACAGAAAAAAGGCAATGGAGCTTCTTGACAAGGATAGTGAATTATATAAAGAATTAAAGAGGGAGAAAGAAAACGAAAAAGGAGAAAAGAAAGACGGAGAAGACCACGAAGAAAGAGGTAGAAAACGGGAAAAAGATGAAAGGGGTTTTAACGGCTAAAAAGCATGCGGACATATAAAAATTTTGTCTTTATTTTAACTGATATTTTTATCACTGCTGTTTTTGTAATATTTCTTGATCAGTGGACCAAATGGCTTATCTCGGTAAATTTGGAAATCCATCATTTTATACCGGTGATAAAGGGTTTTTTTAATATAGTTTATGTGACCAATACCGGCGCTGCCTTTAGCATGTTTGCAAATACAGGGGAGATCGGCTCTATTTTTTTTAAGGTGATTACTGTTTTAGTCCTCATCCTGCTTTTTTTCAATCTTTATAAAGCCCCTAATAAAGATGTCTATCTTACTGTTGCGACAGGGCTTGTCACAGGCGGCGCCCTTGGAAATTTTATTGACAGGATTAAAATGGGTAAAGTTATAGATTTTCTTGATTTTTATCTTGGAAGCTATCATTTTCCGGCCTTTAATGTGGCGGATAGCGCAATAACAGTGGGGGCATGCTTTTTTTTATTGCATTACTGGGTTAACAGGGAGGTTTATAAATAAGGTAATATCTGATTAATTTTTTAATGAAAGTTTTTATAAAAAGGTTTTTCCTCATTGATTAAGATCTTGCCATGATTTATTTTAGTATTTTTAATATAAATTAAATATTTTCTCAAAAAAGTTTTATCAAAAAATCAAAATTATGTAAAATATTTAATAATTTTGCATAATGTCGTGATAAATATAATTATTTCGGTCTATTGTATTAATTTAGAAAAATTTTGCTTGTTTTTTAAAAATTATTGTCTTTTAAAAATGAAATAGTTATATTATAATCATACCTTTTATTAATTTAACCGGTCAGAGGAGATAAAATGCAGATAACTTACGGATCAGTTGTAGAGTTAAAATATAAAATTTATGCTGAAGATGAAGAAGAAACTCAATCAGAGGAACAGTATTTAAAAATCATATATGGCAATGAGCCAATTCCCAGAAATCTTGAAAAAGAATTGTTTGGCAAGGAAAAAAATACAGTTTTTAATATAAATGTGCCTCCAATTGAGTCTTTTGGGGAATATGATGTTCAGCTTGTTAACGAGATACCATTGTCAAATTTAAAATTTCCTGAAAAACTTCAAATAAATCAGTTTCATGAAGAGGAAACATCCACAGGCAAATTAATATCTTTTAAAGCGCTTGAAATTCATGATGATTATGTCCTGGCAGATTTTAACCACCCCCTTGCGGGAAAAAAAATGATCATATCAGGAAAGGTGCTTGATGTAAGAAAGCCAACCATGGTTGAATATATGAATCAAAGCCACCTTTATGGAATAAGACGCGGTGGCTGAGCATGTTGATTTAATCACCCGGCGGGTGAAAACTTATATCCAGAAATTTACAAAGTTTGTAATTAAAAATTCCCTTTTTGATAAAGGTGATAGAATTGTAGTGGCATTATCCGGTGGGCCTGATTCTGTTTTTCTTCTTCATTTACTTAATTTAATCAAAGATAAATGGAGTTTAAAGATAGTGTCAGCCCATTTTGACCATTTGCTTCGGGGAAAAGAATCCGAAAACGACGCTAAATACTCCAACGATGTCTCAAAGGCGTTGAAATTGGAGTTTTATTCAGGGAAAGGGGATGTCAAAGGATATGCCCAAAATAACAAGATATCTTTACAGGAAGCAGCAAGGCATTTAAGATACAGGTTTTTAAGGCAAATACAAAGAAAAACAAACTCTAAATATATTGCGACCGCGCATACCGCTGATGATCAGGCGGAAGAGATCCTCATAAGAATAATAAGAGGCGCGGGCATATCAGGTATAAGCGGAATAAAACCCAAAAATAACAATATTATAAGACCTGTTTTATGCTTTGCCAAAGAAGAGATATTAACATTTTTAAAAGAAAATAATATCAGCTTTCGTGTGGATTCTTCCAATCTTAAAACCAAATATCTCAGAAATAAGATAAGATTAAAGTTAATGCCATACTTAAAGAAGAATTTTAATCCAAATATCGTAAGGACGCTTAATACTACAGCTGATAATCTTTATCATGAATACAAATTTATATCACGATATATCAAATCTATATTAAAAGATATACTCTTAGAAATAAAAAAACAGGAAAAAATAGTTGTGTCAACATCAGATTTACTCAAAGAACCAGGAAATATTAGAACAGGTTTATATAAGGCGGCGCTAAAAAAAGCCGGTTTATATTCAGGAAATATTTCTTCACGGCATCTCTTATCCATAGATAATCTGTTATTTGCCCAAAAAAAATCTTCTTTTATTTGTCTGCCTTTAAATGTTATAGTAAGAAAAGATTACAATAATTTAATTTTTGAAAGGTCAAAGCCTGTTAATGAAAATAATGCGAGTGAAATTATTATAGATAAACCTGGAAGGCATCTGCTTCCTGACGGTAAATTTTTTGAAATAGAAGAGGATTCAGGATTCAGCTCTGAAAGAAGGAATTTTAATAAAAATAAAGCGCTGTGGATTTCTTCAAGGCAAGTTTGTTTCCCTTTGATTTTACGGCACAGGCAACCAGGAGACAGATTTATGCCGCTTGGATTTAATTGTAATATTAAATTAAAGGATTTTTTTATTAATAAGAAAATTCCCATGGTCTATAGAAACAGCTTATGTGTTTTAACAAGCAATCAGGAGATTCTCGCAATAGCCGGCATTGAGATATCTGAAAAATACAAACTGCAAAATAAGGATGAACCTTCATACA
Organism: Desulfobulbus propionicus; assembly: GCA_020720325.1. Taxonomy (GTDB): domain Bacteria; phylum Desulfobacterota; class Dissulfuribacteria; order Dissulfuribacterales; family DYOW01; genus DYOW01. The sequence continues at coordinate 30,678 of DYOW01000008.1, read as the reverse complement.
AAATTTCGATAATTTAATGACAAAAAAATTACTAAATCAGTTGCATTTTGCGCTGTAAAAAATTATAGTAAATTTTCTATGTATATAGTAGGAGGATTTTTTGAATACTTTTTATAAAAATTTGAGTTTATGGCTTGTTATTGGACTTGTAATGATCTTTCTTTTTAATATTTTCAATAAACCACAAGATACAATTAAGGAGCTTAATTATTCTGAATTTATATCCCAGGTTGAGAAAGGAGAGGTATCAAAAATAACAATTGAAAAAGACAAAGTCACAGGCCATTATGCTGACCAGACCGCCTTTAAAACAGTGATTTCCACCCAGGATACAGATCTTATGAAGCTTATGAAATCAAAGGGCGTTGTGCTTGATATTAAACCTATTGAAGAAATGCCCTGGTACATGAGTGTTTTTATATCCTGGTTTCCCATGCTTATTCTGATAGGTGTCTGGATTTTTTTTATGAGACAAATGCAGGGAGGCGGAGGAAGGGCAATGTCTTTTGGGAGAAGCAAGGCAAAACTCCTCACTAATCAGACTATAAAGATCACTTTTAATGATGTTGCGGGAATTGATGAGGCAAAGGAAGAATTAAACGAAATAGTCGCTTTTTTGAAAGACCCGCAGAAATTTACAAGACTTGGGGGAAGGATACCCAAAGGTGTGCTTCTTGTAGGCTCTCCGGGAACAGGAAAAACACTTCTTGCCAAAGCCATTGCAGGCGAGGCAGATGTCCCTTTTTTCAGCATTTCAGGCTCGGATTTTGTTGAAATGTTTGTTGGCGTAGGGGCATCAAGGGTGAGAGACCTCTTTATGCAGGCAAAGAAAAGTTCTCCATGCATTATTTTTATTGACGAAATAGATGCTGTGGGAAGATACAGGGGCGCAGGCCTTGGCGGAGGTCATGATGAAAGGGAGCAGACCCTTAATCAGCTTCTTGTGGAAATGGACGGATTTGAAACTTCAGATACAGTTATTATAATTGCGGCGACCAACCGTCCTGATGTCCTTGACCCGGCGCTTTTAAGACCAGGAAGATTTGACAGGCAGGTTGTGGTTCCTCTTCCGGATGTAAAAGGGAGGGAGGATATATTAAAGGTTCATACCATCAAAATAACCCTTGATAAAGAAATTAATCTTAAAAACATAGCTAAGGGAACTCCAGGATTTTCAGGCGCGGATTTGCAAAATCTTGTGAATGAGGCAGCGCTTATTGCCGCAAAGGCAAACAAGGAAAGCGTGGGAACAGATGATTTTGAAACGGCCAAAGACAAGGTTCTTATGGGGGTTGAAAGAAAAAGTCTGGTGCTGTCTGATGAAGAAAAAAAGGTCACCGCATATCATGAGGCAGGACACACCCTTGTTGCCAAATTGTTGCCAGGCGCTGATCCTATACACAAAGTTTCAATTATACCGCGTGGAAGGGCCCTTGGCATCACACAGCAGCTTCCTGAAAATGATAAATACACTTACTCAAAACCTTTTCTCTTAAATAATCTTTCAATATTGTTGGGAGGCAGGGTTGCTGAAGAGCTTGTTTTGCAAGAAATCACCACAGGCGCAGGAAATGATATTGAAAGGGCATCAAGTCTGGCAAGAAGAATGGTTTGTGAATGGGGAATGAGCGATGAAATGGGACCGGTTTCTTATGGAAAAAAAGAAGAGCACACCTTTCTTGGCAGGGATTTCGGGCAGGTAAAGGATTTTAGTGAGCAAACAGCAAGAAAGATTGACGAAGAAGTTAAAAGAATTGTAAATGAAGCCCATGAAAAATCAAAAAAATTGCTTCAGGATAACATAGAATGCCTACATTCCATCGCAAGTTCACTTCTTGAGAAAGAATCCATTGATGCAATACAGCTTGAGGAAATATTAAACAAATGTTCTGTCCATGCAGCATGAAATATAATAAATTTAATGAATTCGTGCAATGAAGTAAATTTTAATAAACTTACAAATAGATTAAAATTTAATGAATCACCCTGTATAATGGGTGTGTTAAATGTCACGCCGGATTCATTTTCAGACGGTGGAAATTTTTTTTCAGAAGAAAAAGCCATAAATCACGGAATTGCTTTAATTGCAGACGGCGCGGATATTATAGATATAGGAGGGGAATCTACAAGACCGTTTTCAGAACCGGTTCCAACCAAAGAAGAAATAAGCAGGGTAATACCGGTTATAAAGGCTATTAAAGAAAGGGCAAATTGTCTTGTTTCCATTGACACCTATAAATCTGAGGTCGCTGTAAATGCAATAGATGCAGGGGCTGATATTATAAATGATATAAGCGGGTTTACCTTTGACCCTGAACTACCTGATATTGTGGCATCATATGGTGTTCCTGTTGTTATTATGCATATAAAAGGCTCTCCCAAAGACATGCAGGTTGCCCCTGTTTATGAGGATTTGTGGGAGGAGTTATTGTCTTTTTTTTATGAAAGAATAAATTTTTCCCTTAAAAAAGGCATAAAAAATGATAAAATTATTCTTGACCCCGGAATAGGGTTTGGGAAGAGACCTGAAGATAATATAAATATTATTAGAGGATTAAAAAAATTGAAAAGCCTGGGATTTCCAGTATTAATCGGAAATTCCAGAAAATCCTTTCTCGGAAGGATTTCAGGCATTGAATCGCCCAAAGAACGGGATTTAATAAGCGCTGTAGCCGATATTATCTCAGTATTAAACGGAGCTGATATAATAAGGGTTCATAATGTAAAAATAACCAGAGATGCCTTTAATATTTACAAGGCATTAAAGTAAGATGGATAATATTTTTGATTTATTAAAGAGGTACACAGGGGTTTTCAGATGGCAGGACACCCTTGATATTATTGTTGTATCCTTTTTAATTTATAAAATTACAATGCTTGTTAAAGGCACCAGGGCAGTGCAAATGGTCATGGGGCTTGGTGTCATCATTGTTATTTATTTTGTGGCAAGAACCTTACAGCTTTATGCCTTGCACTGGCTTCTTGGAACTGTCTTAAGCTCGGTTTTTATACTTGTTGTTATTTTATTTCAGGAAGATATCAGAAGGGTTCTTATTCAGGTAGGTCAAAATCCTTTTTTAAGCGAGCGGAAAAAGACTCATCATGACATAGAAGAGATATTAAAGACGCTTACAGTGCTTTCCAAAGAAAAAACCGGCGCCATCATTGTTATAGAAAGGGAAGTTGGACTTGGAAATTATCTTGAGTCAGGCACAAATATTGATTCTCAGATATCAAGGGAGCTTTTAAGCACAATTTTTTATAAAGGAACACCTCTGCATGACGGAGCAGTTGTTATACAAAAGGGTAAAATATCCTTTGCAGGCTGTCTTCTTCCTCTTAGCTTAAATACTGAGTTAAGCAAAAGGCTTGGAACAAGACACAGGGCAGCTATAGGCATTACAGAGGAAACAGATGCTGTGGCAATGGTTGTTTCAGAAGAAACAGGAGGTATTTCCATGGCTATAAGTGGAAAAATAACAAGAAATCTTGAAATTTCAGTATTAAGGAATATGCTTTATAATCTTTTTGCAAAGCAGGAGGAAACTAAAGCATGGTGGTTGATGCGAAGATAAATTTTTATGATAAATATTAGAAAAATCAACATAACAAAAAATTTTTTTATTAAGCTTTTTTCCTTTTTCTTTGCTGTTTTTTTGTGGTTTTTTGTGGTGAATGAGGAAAAAACCGAGATCAATATCTCTGTCCCCATTGAAATAACCAAACTTCCCCAGGACTATGTTGTTGAGGGATTGCCCCCTTCAATTATGATTTCTCTTTATGGACCAAGAAGTATAATTCAGATACTTACAGGGCAAAAGATGACCAAGACCCTTGAGCTTGAGCATATTCAAAAAGGCCCGCTCACTATTCAATTAACCCCTGAAAGCATTGCTGTTCCATCAGGTGTTAAAATTACAAAAATCCAGCCAAGCAAATTAGAACTGTCTGTGAGCAGATTCATAAAAAAAGAGGTTCCTGTTAAATTATATCTTACAGGCACGCCACATCAGGATTTTAAGTTAGTTGATACAGAAATTTTGCCTCCTAAAATAACAATTTACGGCGCTGAAGAAACTGTTGAAAAGGTTAAATCCATTGAGACTCCTCCTGTAGACATAAGCAACCATGCGGATACATTTAACAGGATAGTTAAACTTGATTTCAAAGATTTGGGTTTTACATCGGAAATTTCAAATCTTTTTCTTAAAATTAAGATTGAACCTGAACAAGGGAATCTGCACCTGAGCAGAATCCCGGTAGTTATCGACTCTGACCTTGAAGGAGTGCATTGTGTTCCCAAATATGCGGAAATATCCCTTGAAGGTCCCAAAAATCTTTTAAAAAATACTAAATCCGAAGATATACTCTTAAAAATTTCAGTTAAAGGACTTGAAAAGGGACAGCATTATCTAAAGCCTATTCCTTATATTCCAAGCGGACTTTACATCAAAGAAATAAAACCTTTAGAGTTTCAGGTTGTCATTCCCGATGAAAATAAAAGTCATGAAAAAGGTTCAAAAAAAGATGCAAAACAGAGGTAAGTTATAATGAGGAAACTTTTTGGAACAGATGGCATAAGGGGAATTGCTAATCAACATCCCATGACCATTGAGTTAAGCATGAAAATGGGCAAGGCGATTGCATCTATATTCCAAAATAATGGCAAAAAACATAGAAAAATACTTATTGGCAAGGATACAAGGATATCTGGTTATATGTTTGAAAGCGCTATGCTTGCAGGGATTTGTTCCATGGGGGTTGATGTGCTTCTGGTAGGCCCAATACCTACTCCTGCAATCGCATTTCTTACAACAAGCATGAGGGCAGAGGCAGGAATTGTAATATCTGCTTCTCATAATCCTTTTTATGATAATGGCATCAAAATTTTTTCAGATGATGGTTTTAAACTTCCTGATGAAGTTGAAATGAAAATTGAAGAGCTTATTGAAAGAGATGAGTTTCAAAAGGAACAACCAACCGGAAAGGAATTAGGAAAGGCTTTCAGGATTGATGACGCCAGCGGCCGTTATATTGTGTTTTTGAAACAGTCATTTCCCAATAATATGAAACTTGATGGACTTAAAATAGTCATTGATTGCGCAAATGGCGCAACCTATAAGGTGGCCCCCCTTGTATTCGAAGAGCTTGGCGCTGAGGTTATAAAAATAGGAGTCAACCCTGACGGAATTAATATAAATCTGGATTGCGGCGCATTATCCACAGACACATTAAAAAATAAAGTTATTGAAACCAATGCCAATTTAGGCGTAGCTTTTGATGGAGATGGCGACAGGGCAATTTTTGTAGATGAAAAAGGAAATGTGGTGGACGGAGACCATATAATGGCAATATGCTGCAATGACCTTATAAAAAATAATAAACTTAACTACAACACTCTTGTGACAACAGTTATGAGCAATATGGGGCTTGAAATATTGCTTAAGGCTATGGGAGCAAGATTAATTAGGACACAGGTCGGGGACAGATATGTTGTTGAGGCAATGAGGTCAGGGGGTTATAACTTTGGAGGAGAACAATCAGGTCATTTGATATTTCTTAATCATAACACAACAGGGGATGGAATACTTGCCGCGCTTCAGGTTCTTGCAATTGTCATAAAAACTGGAAAAAATCTATCGGAACTAGCAAAGATAATGATATCTTTTCCTCAGATATTAAAAAATATACCAATGAAAGTGAAGGTAAATCCTGTGGATATTCCCGGGCTTGATGAGCTTCAAAAAAAAATGGTTAAAGATCTTAACGGCAAGGGAAGGATACTTATAAGACCTTCTGGAACCGAAGCTTTAATGAGGGTTATGGTGGAAGGAGAGGATAAAACTAAAATTAGTGAAATAGCCTCTGAAATAGGCTTTTTTTTAGAAAAAAATAATTTTGCATAAAAAAAAATATATAATATAATTAAGATAATTTTTATTCTTAGCGTGTGAGGAAATGGACGATAATAATTGTAAAGACAAAATTCTTAAATTTTCCATAGAATCGTGGAGATTTGCCAAAACATTTTTAAGGTTAATAAGGAAACTTGACGAAAAAGAACAAAGGAAGTATCAGGGATATTATGATTTTTATCTGAAAAATCTTGATGAAACCCTTGATGCAATAAATTGTTGGATTGTAGACATGGAAGGTTATGATTTTAACATTGGAATGGGAGTAACACCCATTAATCTGGATGAATTTGAAGAGAAGGATCATCTCTACATAGAACAAATGTTAGAACCTACTATAATGAATCAGGACGGCATAGTTTTAATGGGCAAGGCTGTTCTTGGAAGGAGACAGGATTGGGAACTTATATTGGAATAGATCTGGGAACTACAAACAGCGCGATTTGTTCTTATAACGGAAAAGATATTACCGTCTATAAAAGTCCTGAAGGTAGCCTGATAACCCCGTCAGCTATATATTTTGAAGAAAATTCCAGGTTTTATGGTGAACGAGCCTATAAAATGGCTGCATTTGCTCCGGACAAAACACTTACTCTTTTTAAGAGAATGATGGGAACAAACACCCCCATGTATGTCCCTGCATATGACATAAAAATGACTCCTGAAGAATGCAGCGCTGAGGTATTGCGGGTATTATACAATTATCTCCCTGACAGCATAAAAAACGACCCGGATACAGGGACTGTTGTGACTATTCCAGCATCATTTAACCAGATGCAAAGAGACGCAACTTTAACTGCCGTTGAAATGTCAGGCATTGGAAAGGTTTCTCTTATGCAGGAGCCTGTGGCTGCGATAATGAGCATAATGTTTAATAATAAATTAGACGGAATGTTCCTTGTTTATGACCTTGGCGGTGGCACTTTTGATGTCGCCCTTGCCGAAAGCATTAAAGGAAGGGTTTCTCTTATAGAACACGGCGGTATTGTTATGTGCGGTGGAAGGGATTGGGACAGGACAATTGTGGATCTCGTTATTATTCCATGGTTAAATAAAAATTTTAATCTTTCCGCAGACTTTGCATCAAGTCCAATAAATAAAACTTTTTTCAGGATTGCAACATGGGCTGCAGAAAAGGCGAAAAAAGAACTTTCTAAGTCTGAGTATGCAAAAATAATAATTACTGAAGAAGAAGCAAGGCTCAGAGATGAAACAGGCAAGAGCATTTATATTGATTGCACATTAGATAGAAGTAATTTAAATTCAATCATTAAGCCGCGAGTTGACGATACAATAGATGAAGTATTTAAGACTATAAAATCTGCCAATATTGAAGTCACCGATATATCAAAAATTGTGTTTGTTGGCGGACCTTCTTATTATGCCCCTTTAAGAGACATGGTCTGCGAGGCGATAGGAGTGGAATGCGAAACATCCGTTGACCCAATGCTTGCAGTTGCCCAGGGGGCCGCCCTTTTTGCAGAATCCATTGACTGGTCGACACAGACCAAACAGAAAAAAATTTCCAAAAAAACCTTTTCCCTTGCTGATATAAGTTTTGATTATCTCTCAAGGACATCAGATATTAAATCGAGAATCCTTGTAAGATGCGAAGGAAAAAAATATGATGGTTTTACATGGCAGATAGACAGCAGAGACACAGGATGGACATCAGGCAGGATTCTTCTTGTAAATGGAACCAGCATTGAAGTTTTTCTCAATCAAAAAGGTGATAACAGGTACGCTATTTCTGTTTTTGATGAAAAAGGCAGTCAGGTTTCCATTCCAAACAATGAAATAGTTATAACGCAAACAGCGACAACAGTTGATGCAATACCCACTTCAAATTCCCTTTGTGTTGAGGTTCTTGAAAAAATAGGCGGCACCAATACAGTTCCGAAATATCTCGTAAAAAAAGGAGAAAGTCTTCCCAAAAAAGGCAAAATATCCTTTAAGGCAATGGAAAGTCTAAAGGCAGGTGCAGTCCAGAGTTTAAATTTCAATCTTTATGAAGGAGAAATAGAAGAGCCTGTAAGCGATAATAATTTTGTAGGAACGTTTAAGATATCAGGAAGCGACTTTGACGCTGGCATTATTCAGAAGGGAGATGAGCTGATCTGTGAATATGAGATTGCTGATTCAGGAAATATATTTATGACTGTTAGCGTTTCAAGCATAGGCGCTTCATTTGCAAGTCATAATCTGTATTCAAGGCAGGAAGGACAGATAGATTTTACAACCGCTGAACTCAGATTAAAAGATGAAATCAGTATGATAATGAATAGGATAAACAGCCTGAATGAGAGAATATTCATTGAAAGTCTGGAAGGCGTAAAACAAAAACTTCTGAATGCCCAGACAATGCTTGAAACAGCAAAAGATCCTGAAACCTCTAAGCTTGCTTCAGAAATGATCTTAAATGCAAAAAAAATGCTCTCTTACATAAAAAAAGAAAATCTTTTTGATATAAGAAAGGCTGATATTGATAATTTAATGAATTTTTATAATAAATACATATCTCCGCTGGCCAAACCTTCTGAAATAGACAGTTTTAATTATTACTACAATCTTGCTGTAAAATCATTAAGTAAAAGCACTACGGATTTTGAAACTATTGTTAATCAGTTGATTGATCTTAATTTAAAGGTTTTATGGAGACAGGATTGGTTTATATCTGAAACTTTTGATAAATATTCAAAGCAGGAGCATCTCTTTACAGACAAGCTTGCGTTTAAGATACTTGTGGACAAAGGCGTGACTGCTCTTGAAAAGAATAATTATGATGAGCTGAGGAAAATTGTTTTGCAGATGTTCAGGATAAAAATCTGGACAAGCATTGACCGAGAACTATTTAGTGTTGTTAATATAATGTGATTTTTTTATGATTTTAACTGAAAATCCTTTTTTTATATTAGGTGTAAGCACCTCTGACACAAGGGAAAAAATAATTGAACAGGCTGACGCAAGATCCCTTGAAATAGATGCCTCCATTTGCACCCAGGCCAAATCAACGCTTACACATCCCAAAAACAGGTTGTTTGCAGAAGTAACCTGGCTTGCTGGAGTTTCCCCTCATCATGCCAAAGAAATCATAGAAAAGATAAAGCATGACCCTGTTTCATTAAGCGTGGTTATGAAAGACATGGAGCCTTTGTCAAAATGTAATTTAATGGCTTTTGCCATATCAGTTAATAATTATAAAGACCTTGATGTATGGATAAATTTCCTTTGTTTTACATTTAATCAGATAAACATCAACAGTATTTTTAATCTCATAAATGGCAACAGAAAACTTGCTAATTTTAGCGCCATAAGCAATCCGGCAACTGTGGAAGATGAGTTTAACAACTATAAAAAATTTATTTCCGGAACAATCATCAAAGCCCTTGATAAGGTGGAAAAACCAGAAGTAATTTTGACTAATGTGCTAAATCATATTACCTCTTCCGTAACCATGAACATACCTGAAATAGTATCCGACTTTGTTTCAGACTATCATCTTGAAATAAAAAAATATCTTGAGGCAATTGACGGGGAAATACAGAAAATAATGCAAAGCATTATACTCCATCTAAGAGAGGTTCCCTCAAAGGATGTAAATATTAATTCCAAAATATTAAAAATTCAATATCTGTTAAAATTCTGGTCGGAAATTGTTATGCCAATACAGATTAACAATGTGTCAAATGGTATTGAAGAAGATGATTCCATCCAGATGTTTCAAAAAATCAGGCAGCTTGCGCTTTATCTTTCAAATAATAATCTTTTGCATAAACCCGCGTATGATCTTATTGATGTATTGCAAAAGATATTTCAGAAATATCAAAAATTTAACGAACTTCTTTTAAAAGACAAAGAAGCCCTTCAAAATTTATTAACATAAGATTTTTATGAGCCAAGAACTAGAAAAAAAATATATAGGTTTTTTAGGAATTCAGACAAGATTGGATGATTTGTTGGTTAATCTTCAAAGAATACCTGAAGATGGCATGTCTTCCCAAGAAGAAGAATCAAAATTCCAAAAAAGGGAAAAATTAAAGGATAAAATAAAGCAACAGGCACATAAAGCTGAAGAAACACGTGAAAGAGAAGAGACATTTTTAAAAGAAGAACCTAAACCTTATTTTCAGGAACCATTACCATCTAAGAAAAAGGATTTTTCAGTCTTTATCAGGTTTGGAATAATTGGTTTTATATTGCTTTTATGTATTGCAACCGCATTTTTTGTTTTTTACTCTATAAAAAAAACAAAGGAAGAAAACGCCATCATTTCTTCCACCAATACAACCATGCAACAACCGAAATTAAAAGAAAAACATGAAGATAACGCCACCAAACAAGAAGATATAAAGCAACCTCCCAAAGATATGGATGATTTGAAATCCGAAGAAACTGATAAAAAGTCCGCCGATAACGTGGAAGATAAACCGGTAAAAGAACAGGAACAAAAAGAAGGGCTATTAAGTAGTTTACGCGCATTTAAGAAAAAAGAGCTGACAGGAATTGAAAAAATAAATTACATGATAAATGAGGCTACTAAAAAAAATGACAAAGATATGCAATATGAGATTGCCCAGGCTTACTTAAATGGAACAGTAATAACTAAAGATATTGACAAGGCAAAATATTGGCTTACCCTTGCTGCCAATAATAATAATCCCAAAGCCCAAACCCTTTTGGGTCAATTTTATCTTACAGGTTTGCATTTTCCCATCAATTATGTCAATGCTGAAAAATATTTTAGAATGGCTGCTGAAATTGGTGATAAAGAAGCACAATTTCAGCTCGGACGTATATATTTTCAGGCAATGGATGTAAAGCTTGATTATAAAGAGGCAAAAAAATGGCTAGAACTGGCTGCAAGACAAGATCATGCCGAAGCACAATTTTATCTTGGAAAAGTTTACGAGAAAGGACTGGGAACAAAGACTGATTCTGAAATGGCAATAAAATGGTATAAAAATGCCGCTGAAAATAATAATCCGGATGCCCTTTATCAGCTTGGCGTTATGTATCAGCTTGGCATAGGTATTGAATTAGACGTGGAAAAGGGCAGCAAATTTATTGAAAGGGCCGCAAATCTTGGCAATAGCGCCGCCCAAAAAGAGCTTGAAAGAATTAATAGACAGAAATAATCAAGATAATTACATTTTTTTGTAACTATTCACTAAACAAAAAGATTACAATAAACATCTTGTGTTTCAAAGATAACTTATCATTTTTTCCCCTAAAAAAAAATCAAAAAAACACATTTTTCTCTTGACATTTCCAAAGAAAACCTTAAAATATCATTTTCTTGTTTGAGTTTATTAAAACTAAACAAAAAGATTAATCAATATGTTAATGATAGGAGAAAAATTAAAACGGTTAAGGCTTGCCAGCAATCTTACACAGGATGAGCTGGCTGCAAGAACTGAACTGACAAAGGGTTATATAAGCCAGCTGGAAAGGGATCTTACCTCGCCATCACTTGCAACTCTTAATCAGATACTTGAGGTTCTAGGTGATAACCTTTCTGATTTTTTTTATGAAAAACAAACTGAGAGAGTTGTGTTTACTCCTCAGGAAAGCACACAGTCAACCAAGTCAGAAAAGGGGTTTAATATTAATCTCCTTGTTCCTAATTCTCATAACAATGAGATGGAGCCAGTGCTTGTTAAGCTTGAGCCCGGAGCAAAAACCTGGGAAGACAGGCAGCACTCCGGCGAAGAGTTTGGTTACGTGTTAAAAGGTGAGGTTATCCTCTACTATGGCAGGACAAAATATAAGCTTTCTCAGGGCGACTGCTTTTATTTTAAGTCTGACAGAAAACATTTGATAAAAAATGACGGCAGCATTGAAGCGGAAATTTTATGGGTGGTTGCCCCACCGACATTTTAAATATTAATAAAAAATTTTTCCTTAAAAGGAGGATTAAACAGATGGAAAAAATAGAATACGGTTTTGGTCAGCATCTTATGATGGATGGATACGGTTGTGATAAGAATAAACTTACAGATTTAAATGGTATTTATGACTTTTTAAGCCGTTATCCAGGCGAGATTAGTATGACTAAGATTATGCCGCCATATGTATTTAAGTATTCAGGCCTTGTTCCTGAAGACTGGGGGCTTTCCGGATTTGTGCTTATTGCTGAAAGCCATATAAGCGTGCATACCTTTCCAGAAAAGCTATATCTCAGCCTTGATATATTTTCCTGCAAAAATTTTGATGTGCATGGCGCTATAGAGAGAATCAAGAGCATTTTTGATATCAAAAAAGTGGAAATAAAGCTTATAGACAGGGGTCTTGAATTTCCAAAGGTTATCAGAAAGGTTCAGGACTTTGTTTCTGCAGAAAGGGAGCATATCTCTGTTTAAATTTTTATAATATGTCATTAAAATTTTTTGACTTAAATCATAGCAGGGACATGGCAGAGATTGCCATTGTCCCTGTTTCATTTGATTCCACTACAAGCTATAAGGCTGGCTCCAGGGATGGCGCCACAGCTACATTTTTAGCCTCATCACAACTTGAAGCCTTTGACGAAGAAACCCTTCTTGATATTACAAAGCATGGTATCTATACCCATGATAGCATTGGTCCGCTCCTTCCTGTGGAAGATATGCTAAAAAAGATACAGGAAGTTGTATCGGATCTGCTAAATGAAAATAAATTTGTTGTGACAATAGGTGGGGAGCATTCCGTAAGCATTGGCTCAATAAAGGCATTTTATGAAAAATTTGGACGTATGAATATTATCCAGTTTGATGCCCATTCTGATTTAAGGGACACTTATCTTGGAAGCAAATTTAATCATGGTTGCGTTATGCGAAGGGTATACGACCTTGGCAATATCATACAAATAGGCATCAGGGCAATGTCAGAAGAAGAATGGATTTTTTTAAAAGAAAAAGATAACCTGCCTTTTTTTGCAAGAAACGTTGTGGGTAATTTACACGATTCAATAAAAGCTATTTTAAGCAAGCTTGAAGACCTGCCGACATATATTACCTTTGATCTTGACTGCCTTGATCCATCCATTATGCCCGCAGTTGGAACACCGGCGCCAGGAGGGCTTGGGTGGCATGATGCGCTGTTTATCCTTAAGTCTTTGTCAGAAAACACAAAAATTGTGGGTTTTGATGTGATGGAATTAAGCCCGATACCCGGATATCACAGCGCAGATTTTTTAAGCGCTAATCTAATTTACAAAATATTAAATTACATTCTTTCAAAAAAAAAATAAAATGGCTCTAAACGCCATAAAAATTCATAATCTTACCATAAATCCCCCTGTTTTTTTAGCCCCTCTTGCCGGAATCACAGACGGACCATTTAGAAGGATAGTTAAAAAATTTCCTGTTGGAATGGTCTTTAGCGAAATGCTTTCAACCCAGGCTGTGGTCAGGGAAAATAAAAAAACACTAAAAATGGCAAAATTTTACCCTGAAGAAAGACCTTTTGCCATACAGATAATGGGCAGCAATCCGGAATTTATGAGGGATTCAGCAATGAAATTTCAAGACCTTGGGGCATCAATTATTGATATAAACATGGGATGTCCGCAATCAAAGGTCATAAAAACATTTTCCGGCGCAGCGCTCTTGAAGGATTTGAAACTCGCAGAAATTATTATAAAACAGGTGAAAAAATCCATAAAAATACCACTTTCTATTAAAATAAGGCTTGGATGGGATGAAAAAAGCTTTGTACATACTGAAATTGCCAGAATTGCAGAGGATAATGGAGTTGACCTTATAACTGTTCATGGTAGGACACGGAGTCAGTTTTTTTCAGGACAAGCTAACTGGGAGGAAATAAAAAAGGTTAAGGAACGTGTTAAAATCCCGGTTATTGCAAATGGTGACATTATATCCCCAGAAACCGCAAAAAAATGCCTTGAATCAAGTCAGGCTGACGGTATTATGGTGGGAAGGGGCGCTATCGGAAGACCATGGCTGTTTGATAGTATAGTTAAGTATCTGCAAACAGGGGAGATATCACCTGAGCCATCAAATGAAGAAAAATTTTTTATAATCACAGAGCATCTTAACAATATTGAATCCCATTATAATTACCCGATATCTGTTTTTTTATCGAGAAAACATGCTGCATGGCACACAAAGAGAAGTGAAAACGGATCGGCAATAAGAGATAAAATTCACAGAGCAACAAGTATTAATGAAATAAGAGACTTGTTAAAGAGTTTTTTTTATAGCGCTTAAATCTTTCCTGTCTTATTTTTCTAAAATATCATTAACCCAGCTTAATGCCATTGCAACAGATGGAAAACCAATAGCGCTTATAAGAAGGATTACTGAATGACGAATTTCTTCAGGAGTTGCGCCAGCTTCCATAGCCCTTTTTGTATGGCTATGCACTGAGCCTTCAGCATGGATGCTTGCTGCCGCTGCAAGCTGGATAAGATGACTGGTTTTTATATCAAGCGGCCCTGCCTGTCTTAATGCAGTTCCAAGATTTTCAACAGCTTTTGTAACCTCTGGATATTTTTCCTGGATGTTAGTATAGTTTTTAGGCATTTTTATGTCTGACATAATTTGTTCCTCCTTGATTTTAATATTATTTCTGTGAGTCCATTTCCTGTAGTTTTTTTTGTGTATCATCATAATTGCCGCATTGTTTAAAACACAAATTCCTGTTAGCATCGCATACAGCCTTGCATGACCGATATGTTGGATGAGGGGAGAGACATTTTGACATGCAGCCACTATGTATGCCGTCACACTGTTGCAGGCAGACCTGATCTACAGCAAATAACATGGTTAAGCTTACAAAATTTGATAATAAAAAAAAAGAAAGATATAAAAAAGTTTTTTTCATGAGGCGTTCCCTTTTTATAACAGAATAAAAATAAATATATACTTAATCTACTCTGAAAAAATATTCAAGATAAAAGTATTTTTTTGTAAAATTTCAATTCTTTTTTTATCTAAATATAGAACTATTCTTATATGTAAAAGTTAAACAAAAATTTTTTCTTTTTCTATAAATTTTTGGGTTTCATTATAAACAAATTCAAGCAAAGTTTGACGTAAAGATCCGGGGTAAGTGTAAGAACTGTTTTCTAGCAAAAAAGGATAGCCTAAAATATGAGATTGTGGATTCTTTTTCCTTGCATTTTTTAATGTCTCTTTACTCATCCTGAACACACCAAGGGTAACATCATGAATTTTACCCTGATTTATGGTGTTAAAAACTGTTTCAATGCAGTCTTTGTAATGTGTCTGCCAATTTTCAACATATATTATAGGGTCAATGCAGATCCTCACATTCCATCCCTTAGCAATAAGTTTAGATATAGCCTTTATTCTTGTGTGTAGTGGAGGGGTGTCTTTTTCATAGTTATTTATTATAAAATCAGGCGAAATTGTCCATGAAATTATAATATTTTTTAAGGGATTAAGCATATATGAAAAAGGTTCTGTAAAAGGGCTTTTTGTCCTGATTTCAATGGTTATATCAGGATTTTCAGTGGCAAAGTCAAGCCATTTACTAACAATTCCTGTTAACCATTCAATGGCAAGCAAATCCGTTTCATATGAAATGGCGAGATAGATTTTTTTATCATGGATTTCTGTTTTAATTTCCTTAAAAAAATCCTCCTGATTAACAAAGATTACAATATTTCCTGAGGCGCACATACCCTGTAAAAAGCAGTATTCGCAATTATAAATGCAGTTTAGGACAGGTGTGGTGTAATAAAATTCTTTTTCACCGTAATTTGGACAAAATTCTGATCCCTTGTATAAAAAATTAGATTTTTTTTCCGCAAGTATAATTTTTTGAGATTTTTTCTGTAGTGAAAAATCCTGACCAGACCTGCAAAATACATCTTTATGGTGTTTAATGAAGATGACATTTGCTTTTGGAAGCCGGTTAATAATCTGATGAGTTAGTCTGGCATTTTCAATACCTTTTTCAATATATATGTGGGAAAATTTACTATTGAGAAAGGACATTTTTTAATAAATTATATTCTTTTTTTGCTTCATATTTTGATTTTACACTTTTTTCAAGGAATGGAGAAAGCGCGTCAGTCAGACTGCCATTATTTCTTTTAAAATAAAGTGCGTATTTCTTTATTTCAATGGTCATTGTTGTGGTAAGCCTGAGTCTTTCGGAAATAGTGTTAAGAAGAGATAATTCTTCTTCAGACAATATATCATGGTTATCTTTTATTTGATTTGATTCTTGAATCTTTTTTATAAAATCCATAATCAAGCCGGATTTTTTCTGTATCAAATCCTTAATAAATTCTTCTGTAATTTTATCATGGTTTGGGTCAGTCAGATTGTCAGACACAACCTTTAAGAAAATAATTGATGAAAGAGGCAGAAAAAATGACGTTGCCTCATAAACTCCGCTAGCTTCCATATCAACAAAATCCCATAAAACATCCTCTGGCATTTTTGTAATGACCTTTGAAGATGTAGCCAGTGTGCCTTCAATAAAATGATGTTTCCAGAGCATTTCAGGAAAATATGTCCTTTCAGTATCAAGATCAATAATCTTGGAAAGATAAATAATAGCTCCGGTTTTAATATCCTTTGCAAATGTCCCGCACATCCCGATGTTTATGAAAAAATCCCCTTTATTTGACCTGTTTTTAAGGAGAAATACAGTGGCAATAGCTGCCTTTATTTTTCCAGCTCCTGATATAATGAGGCTTATATCAGGATTTTCATAAACAGGAAATTCATGTATCCTGGTATTTTTTTTTAATGACAGTTGCTCAATAAAAGGTTTTGCCTCACAAAAAAGGGCAGTCTGGATAAATATCACTTTTTTTCAAGCAGCCTTATAAGCTCACTAAATTTCATAAATTACTATAAAATTTCAAGTCTTGCCCAGGAAAGCAATCCCCCTGCGGCAAGGATTTTTCTATCTCTTTCTGAAAAGTCAGCATTTAAGGTAAAATGGTCTGTTTCATTTACTGCCACAGATACCTCATTTGACCCTGAAAGCAATAAGGTTCTTATATTTTTGATATTTATAGTTGAATTTAAAGCTATTTTGTCATAATCATCAGGATTGCTTAATGTAAGAGGGATTATTCCAAAATTTATAAGGTTTGCCTTGTGTATCCTTGCGAATGATTTGGCAATTTTTATCCTGACATGCAGATAGCGCGGGGCAAGGGCTGCATGTTCCCTTGATGAACCCTGTCCATAATTTTCACCTCCAAGAATTGCCACAAAAGTATAAGCAAGGGCTTTTTGAGGAAATTCAGGATCAATGGAATTAAACACATACTGGCTTATTGAAGGGATATTGCTTCTTAGCGGGAGTATATGGCTTCCTGCAGGCATAATATGATCGGTGGTTATATTATCACCAACTTTTAATAAAACTGTTGCGGTTATCTCCTCAGGAAGCGGATCAAACTCAGGAAGGGGCTTGATGTTCGGTCCTCTTATTATTTTAATATCAGCGTTTTCAGAAGGAGGAACTATCATATTGTCATTTATTACAAATTTTTCCGGAAGCTCCACCTCAGGCATAGCGCCCAAATCCTTTGGATCGGTTATTTTTCCCGATAATGCAGAGGCAACCGCGGTTTGTGGACTGCATAAATATACCTGATCGTTTTTTGTGCCGCTTCTTCCGGGAAAGTTTCTCGTAACTGTTCTTAATGAAATTGAATCTGTTGCAGGAGCCTGTCCCATTCCAATACAGCCGAGACACCCTGATTGATGTATCCTTGAGCCAGCCTTTATAAGATTTTTTAATAGTCCGTTTTCCTCAAGATTTTCAAGAACCTGTTTGCTGCCGGGATTAATTTCAAAGCTGACATCACCATGTATGCTCCTTCCCTGTAAAACATTTGAAACCATAGCAAGGTCATAATATGATGAATTTGCGCATGAACCTACAATAACCTGAGAAACCTTTTGACCCGCAACATCACTTACTTTTTGTACTTTATCCGGCGCCGAAGGACAGGCTATCAATGGTTCTAACTGAGAAAGATCAATTTCTATTATTTCATTATATTGGGCATCATTATCAGCAATGAGTTCCTGCCAGTCTTTTTCCCTGTCCTGTGCGACAAGGAATTTTTTTGTCATTTCATCTGATGGAAAAATGGAGGTTGTTGCGCCGAGTTCAGCGCCAAGATTGCAAATTGTGGCCCTTTCAGGAACAGTGAGGGTCTTAACGCCTTCTCCAAAGTATTCAAAAATCTTTCCAACTCCCCCCTTTACCGTGAGTCTTCTTAAAAGCTCAAGAATCACATCCCTTGCGCTTACCCAGGGTTGTAATGAGCTTGTAAGTTTTACACCAATAATTTTTGGCATTATGAGATTAAATGGTATCCCGGCCATAGCCATTGCCACATCAAGACCTCCGGCGCCCATTGCAATCATGCCCATGCCTCCGCAGGTGGGGGTATGACTGTCAGAACCTAAAAGTGTTTTTCCGGGACAGGCAAATCTCTCAAGATGAACCTGATGACAAATGCCGTTTCCGGGTTTTGAAAAATAAATGCCGTATTTTTTTGCGATTGATTGTAAAAAGAGGTGGTCGTCTGGGTTTCTAAAATCAGATTGCAATAGATTATGATCAACATAACTTACTGAAACCTCTGTTTTTACTCTTGGTATGCCCATAGCTTCAAATTCAAGATATGCCATTGTGCCAGTGGCATCTTGTGTAAGTGTTTGATCTATTTCTATTGAAATTGGTGAGCTTTTTGTGATTTCGCCCTCTGTGATATGTTTGGAAATGATTTTTTCTGCAACAGTTAAGCCCATGTTAATAAACTCCGTTATTAAAAATAATTAAAATATCAGGTTTTGTTAATTAAGTATTGATATATGTTCCAGACGTTAATTTTAGATTGCTTTGTCACTGCGTTCCTCGCAATGACAGAGTAGGTTTGCCATTGCGAGCGAAGCAATCTTAAGTCACAAACGATACTAAATTAACAATTCCAAATATAAAAAGTTAAATTTTAGATTATACCCCTTTTAATTAATTTGTAAAATTATATTTATATGGTAATATATTTAATTCAGGGTGTTTTTATAAAAAAAGTATTTTCAAATTTTGACAAGGTTTTATAATTTCTATCCAATTAATATTAATTAGCGAGGTTTTATGAGTCAGATTCTTCCATACAGGAATATTGCCATTATTGCCCATGTTGACCATGGAAAAACCACACTTGTGGATGCTATGTTATGGCAGAGCGGAACATTCAGGGATAATCAAAAGGTTAATGAAAGGGTAATGGACTCCAATGCCCTTGAAAGGGAAAGAGGCATTACAATTCTTGCAAAAAACACCTCTATTTTTTTTAATGATATAAAGATAAATATAATGGACACACCGGGCCATGCCGATTTTGGCGGCGAGGTGGAAAGAGCTTTAAGCGTTGTTGACGGCGTTGTTCTCCTTGTTGACGCTGCTGAAGGTCCTCTTCCCCAGACAAGATTCGTGTTAAGCAAGGCATTAAGATTAAAACTTCAGCCGATTCTTGTAATAAATAAAATTGACAGGCAGGATGCCAGGGCAGATGAGGTGTTAAATGAAGTTTATGATCTTTTTATAGACCTTGATGCCACTGAAGAGCAGCTTGAATTTCCAGTTCTTTACACAAATGCAAAAAAAGGTGTCGCTCATAAAAAAATAGGTGATGATTCCACTGATTTAAGACCGCTTTTTGATGCGATCATTGAGACAATTCCACCTTCTAAGGGTGATGTCAAGGCGCCGCTACAGATTTTAATAACCAATCTTGATTATAGTGACTATCTTGGAAAGCTATGTGTGGGCAGAATATTTAACGGAACTATAAAAAGAGGCGACCGTGTTGGAATATCAAAGGAAGAGGGCATAATACCGGTTAAGGCAAGCGTTATATATACCCATGAAGGTTTGCAGAGGATTGAGACAGAAAGCTTAAGCGCCGGAGATATTATTGCGATTGCAGGAATTGATGAGGTCAGCATTGGCGATACTATTCTTGATATTGAAAATCCCAAACCATTAAAGAGGATTAAAGTTGATGAACCCACAATCGCAATGACTTTTTCAGTAAATACCTCGCCTTTTTCTGGAAAAGAAGGAAAATTTGTCACCTCCCGTCATCTCAGAGCAAGGCTTGAAAAAGAGCTTTTGCATAATGTAAGCTTAAAAATGGAAGAAGTGAGCGCTGATGCCTTCAGGGTTATGGGAAGGGGTGAGCTCCAGCTTGCCATTCTTATTGAAACAATGAGAAGAGAAGGTTTTGAGCTAAGCATTGCAAAACCCGAGATAATTTCAAAGGAAAAAGACGGTCAGCTTATGGAGCCTGTGGAGATCGCGGTTGTGGATTGCCCTGAGGAGTTTATGGGGGTTGTCACACAAAATTTAGGCAGCAGGCGTGGAAAACTTATGAAAATGTCTAATCCAGGCACAGGAAGAGTAAGGATGGAATTCAGAATCCCTTCAAGGGGACTTCTTGGATTCAGGTCAATGTTTTTAACAGAGACAAAAGGCACAGGAATATTAAACACACTTTTTGACGGATATGAACCATGGCAAGGGAAAATCACACACAGACCATCTGGCGCGCTTGTGTCCGACAGAAAGGGAAAGACAACCGCATATGCTATTTTTCATCTTCAGCCAAGAGGCGTTATGTTTCTTGATGCGACTATTGAAGTGTATGAGGGTATGATTGTTGGAGAGCATAACAGGGACACAGACCTTGATGTAAATATCACAAGGGAAAAGAAATTAACCAATATGAGGGCATCGGGCACTGATGAACACCTTGTGCTTATCCCACCAAGATTAATGACACTTGAAGGCGCTATGGAATGGATTGAGGGTGATGAGCTTATAGAGGTTACTCCAACTAACATAAGATTAAGAAAAAAGATGCTTGAGTCAGGCAAAAGACCTAAAAAGAGCAGCAAAGAAGATTAAAATATTTAATTTTGATTTAAATTATATTTTAAGTTATCTTATATTATTATATAATTTTAAAAAGAATCCCATTTCAAATTGAGACTTATTTATGAAGGTAAATTAAGGCAACCTCTAAAAATTAGATTGCTTCGACACAATGTTCCTTGCAATGACAATATCAGTCATTGCGAAAGGTAGCGAAGCAATCTCAAAATACATATTTTAGAGCTTCCCATAAATATATAACGGAGTTATTATGCTTACAGAATATATTCAAAAGGCAATGGAAATAGCTCATTATGAAATAATTGAAGATGAAGGCGCTTTCTGGGCTGAAATTCCAGGTGTTCAGGGTGTATGGGGTAGGGCAGAAACCCTTGAAAAGTGCAGGGAGGAATTAAGGGAGACATTTGAGGAATGGATTATTTTCCGTCTAAAAAGCAATCTTGATTTGCCTGTTATTCAGAACCTTGACATCAATATTATAGAAAAAGCAGCATTATGAAACTATCTCCGGTAAGCTGGGAGCGATTTGTTTCCAGATTGAAAGAACTTGGTTTTGAAGGTCCCTTTTATGGAGGAAAACATCCTAAGATGAAAAAAGGAAACCTTCTTTTTGTAATTCCCAATAAGCATGAGCCAGATATAGACGTTGGATTTTTAAGAAGGCTTTTAAAACAGGCTGGAATAACAGAAGAGGAATGGCTTTTTAAGAAAAAAGATGCTTGAGGAAGGCAAAAGACCGAAAAAGAGCAGCAAAGAGGATTAAAATATTTTTTATTGTTTTATTGAATTTTTTTATTATAATTAATATTGATAGAATAAATAAAATAGCTTGTGTTAGGGGTGTATTTTTGAGACTATCTATAAAAAAATCAGGTTTTACCCTTGTGGAAATGGCAATCGTCCTCGTTATTGTGGGCTTGCTTCTTGGCACAGGCGCAAGCCTTATGGGTATTCTCACCAAGCGTTCAAAGATGATTGAGACAAGGGAGATTGTTAATAAAGCATACGAAGCAATTATTGGTTTTGCAATTAATAACAAGAGGCTGCCTACTACTGCAGAATTTAATGCGCTTGGCGTAAAAACAACGGATTCACAAAATTCTAATCTGTTTTATTATCCGGTGGCAGGCTATACAGCTGGTAATTTTTGCACTAACACTGCAGTTCCTTTTACAATTGATGATAATAGCACCGGAACAGTGACAACAAAAAGCGCTACTTTTATTATTTTTGCTCAAGGAGAGAACCGGTGTAATGAAACAGGCACAGCAACTCCTTTTCAGATTTTTTCACCGGCTCACAAAGGCGCCTGCGCAACAAAACCAGATTCGGAATATGATGATATTTACCGTTTTACCGATATTAATCAGTTAAGGCAAAATAACTGTAATGCCTTCAGGATTGTGACAGATTCTTTGCCGGTTGGAACAGAAGAGGAAGTTTATCCAACCACAACTCTTGAGGCAACCGATGGGACGCCTGCTTATACATGGGCAGTAAGCGCCGGAAGCCTGCCTTCAGGACTTAATTTAGCCGGCGCAAGTATCTCGGGAACTCCAACAAGTCCTGGCAGTTATAATTTTACAATACAAGCCCAGGATTCAGACACGCCTATAAGGCTAACTACCAAAAGTCTTGTAATAACAATAAATCCAAATAAGCCCAGAATCACCTCAGAATTTTTATCTTATGGCACTGTAAATCAAGCTTATCCAAGCACGACTTTAAGCGCCACAGGTGGTCTTGCTCCTTATACTTGGTCAGTAGTCAGTGGTAGCCTGCCCACAGGATTAAACTTGGTGGGTGGTGGCATATCCGGAACTCCAACAACCCCAGGCACGTATAATTTTACATTAAGGGCAACTGACGCCAAAAGTGATGCTTACAATAAAACTTTGTCTATAACTATTTATCCCTCTCAAAATGATAAATTATTAAACTGCACACTTACCGCAAACCCCGCCTCCATCTCTTCTGCCAATCATGTTGATTTAACATGGTCAATTAACGGAGGCCCTGCTGACGGAACATTTTCTCCAGGTTCTGGCGGTTGCAATTCTTTTTCAGGTTCAAATGGCGGTTCATGCAGCACAGGAATAATAAACAGCAATACTACATTTATTCTATCCGTTGATGACGGCAATAATACCAATACATGTTCTGCAACAGTTTATGTTGGGGTTCCTCCGGGTAATGCGCCTACCTGCACCATAAGCGCGGATCCGAATCCTGTTCCTTCAGGCAATCCAACAAGCCTTATATGGTCAATAACAAATGGTCCTGCAAGCGGAAATTTTGTTCCTTCAAGCGGTTCATGCAGTAATTTTACAAATTTAAGCTCAGGAACATGCAGGACAAATAATATATCAGCAGATACTGATTTTCAGCTTACTGTAAACAATTCTAATGGCGCTGGCGCCTGTAAGGTATTGGTATATGCCGACACAACTGGTGTGCCAATTTATAATCCACAATGTGTGCTTCAGGCCAGTCCAAATCCTGTTAATAAAGGTGAAAAAACCTATTTAGGCTGGACTATTTCAAATGGCCCTGCTGAAGGGAATTTTACAATGCCAGTTCCGGCGCCTGTAAATTGTTCGCCCTTTGTGAACGCTTTTTCAGGAACTTGTCAATCTGATAATATTACAAGCACAACAGAATATGAAATAATTGTCAGAAATGTTGTTGGATTCAGCAAATGTAAAACCAAGGTATATGTCGCAACTCCCGGAGGACTTTTATGCACTTTGCAGGCAGATCCAAGCACATTATCATATAATACTCCAACTCAGTTGACATGGACAATAACCAATGGACCGGCAAATGTTGCGTTTAATCCCACAAGCGGCTCCTGTACAAATTTTGCTGGTTCAAACGGTGGTAATTGCAATACAGCGAACCTTACAAGTTCAACAGATTTTTTAATTACAGCCACCAATGCTAACGGAACTTCTTCCTGTAGTAAGACGGTTTTTGTTCAGGAGCAGCCACCACCTACACCTCCTCCGCCAAGCTGCGTGCTTGTGGCTAATCCAAACCCTGTTGCTACGGGACACTCCACAACTCTTGTTTGGTCTATTGCAAACGGTCCTGCTGACGGAACATTTAGCCCTGTAAGCGGCGGATGCGCTAACTTCAATAATTCTTATTCCGGCACCTGTGCTTCTGCCAACTTAGCCAGTGATACAGATTTTCAGTTAAATATTTCAAATGTGTACGGAAATGCTTCCTGTTCAACAAGGGCGTATGTATCTTCAGGAGTTTGCCCGGCTATGGCAATTAATACTGCCTGGATCTCTAATGCAAGCACACAATCAAATTATACGACCACAACACTTCAAGCAAGCGGCGGTCTTTCTCCATTTACATGGTCATGGACAGGAAATCCTCCTGGATTAACCCTTAATGCCACTACTGGCGCTATCACAGGAAGAGCAACAACAATTAATGCTGCAGGCTATAATACTGCCGTTACTTTAAGAGACAGTTGTACTCCCCAGCAAGCAGTCACAAGAAATTATAATATTGTTGTGGGCAGGTGGAATACATATGTAGTTAGAAACCAAAGAGGACCTTTAAATACTTATTATATACAGGGAGGGCGATACACCAATTGTACCCAAAGAACCAATAATCAAGACTTTAATGTGAACAGAACAGATCAAACACCCGTAAATATTTATACAGATAACGGATGTGCTGTTCCTGCCGCACTTTCTTCTGTAAATTACAGTAATGTAATCACAGTGGATGAAGCAGGAGACCTTGATAGATTGCTTGGTATAAACGCAGCATGGACACTTATTGACCGTTAAATTTATGCACAAATTAGAACTCCTTGAAATGGAACAAATAATCAGTCAAAAAGAATTTTTTACAAGGGAAGTTTACGATCTTCTTCCTGAAGGAGCTCCCTATCAGTTAATAGGAGGAAAACTTATTATGACCCCAGCGCCCGTGCCTTTTCATCAGGACGTATCAAGAAATCTTGAAATAATCATTTATAACTGGTTAAAACAGCATGATTTTGGTAAAATTTATGATTCCCCAATTGATGTTGAGCTTAATGAAACAACCATTGTTCAGCCAGACCTTCTTGTTATAAAAAAAGAGAGATTGGATATAATAAAGGAAAAAAGGATTGTTGGCTCGCCTGATGTGGTTATTGAGATACTTTCCTCTGAAAATGCATATTATGACCTCAGGAAAAAATTTAAGATTTATGAAAACGCAGGCATTCCCGAATACTGGATTGTTGACCCTGAGATAAAATCTATTGAAATATACAGAAACGAGAACGGAAGATATAAACTTATTAAAGAGGTTGAAAAAGAAGGCACAATCGAGTCTGAGGTCTTAAACGGACTTTCAGTGGATTTAACAGAGGTATTTTAATAATTAATTACTTAGTTTATTGAAATGGAACAAATAATTTTTCAAAAAGATTTTTTTACAGGTAAAGACTATGACCTTCTTCCTGAAGGAGCTCCCTATCAGTTAATAGGAGGAAAACTTATTATGACCCCAGCGCCCGTGCCTTTTCATCAGGACGTATCAAGAAATCTTGAAATAATCATTTATAACTGGTTAAAACAGCATGATTTTGGTAAAATTTATGATTCCCCAATTGATGTTGAGCTTAATGAAACAACCATTGTACAGCCTGATCTTTTAATAATAAAAAAAGAAAGGCTTGATATAATAAAGGAAAAGAGAATAGTGGGGGCTCCGGATGTGGTTATTGAAATCCTTTCCTCTGAAAATGCCTACTATGACCTCAGAAAAAAGTTTAAAATTTATGAAAACGCAGGCATTCCTGAATACTGGATTGTTGACCCTGAAATCAAATCCATTGAAATATACAAAAACGAAAACGGAAGATATAAACTTATTAAAGAGGTTGAAAAAGAAGGCGCAATCGAGTCTGAGGTCTTAAATGGACTTTCAGTGGATTTAACAGAGGTATTTTTTTAGGCATCAACCCCTTAACTCTTCAATTGCCTCTATTATAAGATTTTCTGGGACCATATCTGAGATTAATACCTCCCCGATTGCCTGCATTAAAATAAAAAATATCTTTCCTGACTGGGATTTTTTATCTGACTTAATGCTATTTATTATATCATTTGTGTTTATATTACTAGGTATAAGTGTTGTTAAACCAAGTTTGTTTATAAGATTACTAAGTTTTTCAGAGAGCTGTGGGTTGGTCTTTCCCATTTTTTCAGAAATTTTCCCGATTAATGACATACCAATGGAAATAGCCTCGCCATGTTGTATGTCATAATTTGATAATGACTCTATTGCATGTCCAAGTGTGTGACCAAAATTTAATATGCGTCTTAAATCTCCTTCTTTTTCATCTTTAATTACAATATCAGCCTTTATCTCACATGATTTTTTTACAATACGGGTGATTATGTCAGGATTTAGATTAAAAATTTGTTCAGAATAATTTTCAAGAAGCTCAAATAGCTCAGGGCTTTTGATTACGCCGTATTTTACCACCTCTGCAATACCGTTTTTTATCTGGGAAACAGGCAATGTGCCCAAAACACCTATATCAATAAAAACAGCTTTGGGCTGATAGAATGTGCCAATAAGATTTTTTCCCTCCGGTATGTCAACACCTGTTTTACCACCTACAGAGCTGTCAACCTGAGCAAGAAGTGTGGTTGGGATTTGTATAAAAGGTATGCCCCGCATATAAATTGAAGCAAGAAAACCAGCGACATCTCCTACAACACCGCCTCCCAAAGCAATAATACAGGATTTTCTGTCAGCCCGAAGTCGCACCATATCCCTTGCAAGGGTTTCAACTGTCTGGAGGTTTTTCGAGGTTTCACCATTGGAAAAATTAATTATATCAGCGTTTACGCCACTTTCATCCAGTATCTTTTTCAGGTCTTCGCCTAAAAGATGACGGACAATATCGTCTGTAACAATAACATAATGCGGATAGTTATAACTGTCTTTGAGAAAAACAGGTATTTCTGTAAGTATGCCTGAGCCAATATAAATGTAGTAGGGATTATCTTTTAGCAATACGTGTATTTTATCAAAATTGTTATCTGACAAAAAATTCATGAAAAACCTCTGATTAAAAAATTTATTTTTGCAGATTAAATGCTGGTTTTAATATTGAATCCATGTCAAATGATAAATCTTTCCATTGGGGAAGTAAAGGAAAAAAGTGTAGATATGTTTGCGCGTCAGGAACTATAAAACCCAGACATTCCTCAAGCCTCTCTGATCTGTAACAGATATTTTCAGCCATAACACCGGGCATATCATCCCTGTCAAGCTCTCTCATAAAGCTCATCATTTCATCAAGGGAAAATTTGGTTTTTAAAAGCGCCACTTCTTCCCTGACAACATCATTAAATTCCTTTAATCCATTTAATTTTTCATTATATTTGACAATATCTTCGTATAATTTGATATAGCTGTCCTTAAACCTGTTATGAAATTTGCCATAAGATGTCCATCCCCTGTCCTGAAAACCTGTAAGGAGACGGTTTTTTATATTTTTTGAGCGGATCATATAATCATCATAGAAGGGAGGTTCGTTTATATTAAGCTTTTCAAGAAATTTATCAATCAAATCCCTTTCTACCAGTATGGAATATAATCTTAAAAAATCAGACGCAATAACAAGCTCAAAAAAATCGCTGGTTTCATTTATTTTATCGTGCAAGAGAGTAATATCATCCTCAATTGCCTTTCTCGCTGAAAAATAACGTTCGGCAATCTCGCGTTTTACCTGATAAGCAAGGGCTTTGCCTATATCATGTTCTTGCGCCATTTAGTCCTGTCTGATTATTTTGTTTATAATTAAAAATTTATTTTCCAAATTAATTTTTTATATTAAAATTAGATAACTTTTAAACTATATTAATAAATATAATTATACCCTGAAAGGTTTCACATGCAAAAATTATTTCTATTTGTTTTTTTGATTATTTTTTGTGTTTCGTGCGCTCATGTTGAGCCTGAGCCCCCTGAAATGTTTCCTAAAACAGATATTTCAATGCAAACAGTCAAATCCATTGAAGAGCTATCAACAGCGCTTCCTTCATTAAAATCAAGATGTTATATTGGTTTAACAATAAACGGGAGGCCTGAGCCAAAGATAAAAGGTATCTTGCACTGGATGAGAAACAAAGAGGAGATAGCCTTTCGTTTAACGGGTTTTACACCCATTAACACAACTGCTTTTGATGCCCTGTATTTAAATGGCAAGTTTCTTCTGGCAATACCCTCAGATGAAGTTGTGATGGTTATGGCGCAGGATGATTTGCTGCCAAATAAAAAGAGATTTAAGATGGTCTCAGACAGCATCAGAAATATTTTGCTTCCCTGGAGTTCAACCGAACCTTCTCTTTTGATGCCATGTAAGAGCAATCTTCCTTATCCTTCAAACAGCAAATGTTTAAAAATGAAAAATTCCAATGATATATTAGGGCTTGATGTCAACAGTAATGCGCCGCTTTGGATTGAGTCAGAAGATGTTATTGTCACTTATGCAGAGCACATTTTGTTAAGTGACGGCACACCATACCCGCAGTTTTTTTATATTAAATTCACCGGCATACCTTTGGAAATAACAATAAGCTTAAAAGAAACAGAGATAATGAATTACAATATTAAGGATGAAGTTTTTAATCCAGCGCCTTTTTTTCAGATGCCTTTTTATCCTCTTTCTAAGTATTTAGAGCAATTAACAGGAGAAATAAGGGAAAATGAGAGACAGTAAAATTTCAGTGATTTAATTTAGGTTGGGATTTAACAGATATTTTTTAAAAATTTTTGGTGCCGGGAGACGGAATCGAACCATCGACACGAGGATTTTCAGTCCACTGCTCTACCGACTGAGCTATCCCGGCAGCATCTTATAAATAAAGGTGTTATTATGACACATAATTTTATTTTGTCAATAGAGAAAAATAAATAATGGAATTCTGGTTAACGCTTGAGGAAATTGTTGGTGTGCTTGGTCTGTCCCTTCTTGCTGGTATTTTTTTTCAGCGTATCGGACACCCAGCTTTAATTGGTTATCTTTTAATAGGATTATTATTTGGTCCCTTTGGTCTTGGAATTATTAAGGACGATATAGCCTCCAAAACATCAGAAATTGGGATTGTTTTATTACTTTTTTTGCTTGGACTTGAATTTTCTCCCAAAAGGTTAAAATCATTTGGAATAAAGCCATATTTAGAGGGATTATTCCAGATTTCTTTAACTGTTATAATAAGCATTTTTGTCTTTCATTTTGTCATGCATAAAAATATCAATGAATCATGGATAATTGGCTCTGCAATTGCTTTAAGTTCCACTGCCGCTGTATTAAAATTTCTGATTGACAGGGGTGAGATTGACAGCCAGCACGGTAGAATTGCTGTTGGCATTCTTCTTGTGCAGGATATTGCAGTGATAATTCTTTTAATTATCCTAAATTCCGTTTCCGCCAGCGCCAGTGTTGTGTCTTTAATTTTGTCTTTTGGTATAACACTTTTAAAAACATGCTTACTAATAATAACTATTTGGCTTTCTTTTTATTTGATTTCAAGATTTATTCTGTCGCAACGGGGATTTTATCAGACAAGGGAGCATTTAGTTATACTTGCCATAATAATTGCTTTGGGTAGCGCTTTATTGGCACACAGATTTGGTTTAAGCGCAACTCTCGGGTCCTTTATAGCAGGTCTATTAATTGCAGAAAATCGCATTGCCCACCAGTTAAAAGGGGATATTGTCCCGATACAATCCATTTTTCTTGTAATTTTTTTCACATCTATTGGCATGATGGCAGATCTTAACTGGTTTATAAAAAATTTTTGGGATACGATTTTATTTATCCTGACTATCTTAGTCATCAAGCTCACAATTATATTTTTAATTGTCTTATTTTTCAGAAGAAATTTTAAATCTTCATTTTTATCAACTTTTTGTCTTTTAAGTGTTAGCGAGTTTGCCTTTGTTGTCGCAAGTATTGGAAAGGATAAGCAGATAATAGAATATGATGTGTTTGAACTCATTATTATTTCAATAGTTATTACCATGATAATATTTCCTTATGCATTCAGGTTTGCGGAAATGATTGTAAACAGGCTTCATAAAAAATTAAAGTCAGTTTTTGATGAGTCCCATGTCATACATAATGGAGAAGAAATGGATTTGGAAGGGCATTATATAATTGTTGGTTATGGACCAGTGGGAAAAAAAGTGGTGGATGCCCTTGATAATGTCGGCGCTGAAATTGTTATAATTGACCTGAATCCCTTTCATAGTCCATATATAAAAGAGACACATTTTTTTATATTTGGGGATATGACCTCTGCTGACCTTTTACAAATGGCAGGAATAAAAAAGGCAAAGGCTATAATCATCACCACACCCGATATGAAATCCCTGCTTACGGGAATTGCAATTATAAGGTCATTAAACCATGAAATAATTATTATCTGCCGTTCTGTTTTCAGTTTTTATATACCTGAGCTTTTAAAAGCAGGCGCAGACATTGTAATTGACAGCGAGGCGATTCAGGGTGATGAAATGGCTGAAAAACTTATTGAGACCCTTGACATAAGCAATGAATAAAGATAGGTTTACGCTATCTTTGAATTTGTTTTGTAGCCAACAGATAAAATCACATCCAAAGAATAAAATGAGACATGTTTATCTGAATTTGGAATATGCATTTTTTGCAAATTGCTTTTTTCATCCACCTCTCCATCATTAAAGATATTTTTTATATGAAGGGAGACCTCAAAACACAATTATTTTGACTTTATAAATTCTTCAACTTCGTATTTATAACCTGAGAGGAGGCTGTCCCGCAAACATTTGCTTGCAAAGC
>DYOW01000079.1 GCA_020720325.1 Desulfobulbus propionicus | reverse complement strand
TATTATTCTAATATTTTACTTACAACACCAGCCCCAACAGTTCTGCCGCCTTCTCTTATCGCAAAACGCAAACCTTCTTCCATGGCTATTGGTGATATTAATTCTGTCTTTAATCTTATATTATCTCCGGGCATTACCATCTCAACTCCGTCAGGAAGCTCTACTATTCCTGTCACGTCGGTTGTCCTGAAATAAAACTGTGGTCTGTAACCTGCAAAAAACGGGGTGTGTCTTCCGCCTTCTTCTTTGCTTAATATATAAACTTCACATTCAAACTTCTTATGAGGGGTGATTGAACCTGGTTTGGCTATAACCTGTCCTCTTTCAACATCATCCTTCTTGGTGCCTCTTAAAAGAATACCAATGTTATCTCCTGCCCTGCCCTCGTCAAGAAGTTTTCTGAACATCTCAAGACCTGTGCAAACTGTCTTCTGGGTTGGTTTTATTCCTATTATCTCTACTTCCTCACCAACCTTTACTATTCCCCTGTCAACCCTTCCTGTCACAACTGTTCCGCGGCCTGATATGCTGAATACATCTTCTACAGGCATCAAAAACGGCTTGTCAATATCTCTTTTTGGCTCAGGAACATAGCTGTCAACAGCTGCCATTAATTCCATTATGCACTTGGTTTTCTCAGGGTCTGTGGGATTATTTAATGCCTCAAGAGCGCTTCCCTTTATTATAGGAATGTCATCCCCGGGATATTCATATTTGCTTAAAAGCTCTCTCATCTCAAGCTCAACAAGCTCCAAAAGCTCAGGATCATCAACCATATCGCATTTATTCATAAAAACAACTATCGCAGGAACGCCAACCTGACGAGCAAGAAGGATATGCTCCCTTGTCTGGGGCATTGGACCATCATCTGCTCCAACTACAAGAATAGCTCCGTCCATCTGGGCTGCGCCTGTTATCATGTTTTTTATATAGTCAGCGTGACCAGGACAGTCAACGTGAGCATAATGCCTGTTCTCTGTCTCATACTCAACATGGGCTGTGGCTATTGTTATACCCCTCTCTCTTTCCTCAGGAGCTTTGTCAATCTGGTCAAAAGGTACAAACTCTGCTCCGCCCTTTTCTGCCAATACCCTGGTTATGGCTGCCGTGAGCGTTGTTTTACCGTGGTCAATATGACCTATTGTTCCTACATTTACATGCGGCTTGTTTCTTTCAAATTTTTTCTTACTCATTAGGTTTTATCCTCCTCTTAATACCCCTTAAAGATTTCCAAATATTACCATCTGTAATGGGCAAAAGCCTTGTTTGCCTCTGCCATTTTATGAGTATCTTCTTTTTTCTTAAAAGCAGCGCCTTTTTGTCCGTAAGCATCCATAATTTCACCGGCAAGCTTTGATGCCATAAGCTTTTCGCCTCTTTTTCTGGAATATGTGAGCATCCATCTTATTGCAAGAGCTCTTCTTCTTTCAGGTCTGACTTCCATTGGTACCTGGTAAGTGGCGCCACCCACTCTTCTTGGTTTTACTTCAACAAGAGGTTTTAAATTCTCAATTGCCTTTTCAAAAATCTTAATACCCTCTTCATTCAACTTTTTCTCAATAATATCAAGCGCATTGTAAAATACCTGCGATGCGACGCTTTTTTCACCCTGATACATAAGACAGTTAATAAACTTTCCAACAAGGATACTGTTATATTTTGAATCAGGATTTATTTCTCTGGGTTTTACTCCACCTTTTCTTGGCATTATAATACTCCCTAAAATCTATATATTTCTATTTAGGCCTTTTTGCGCCATATTTTGAACGACTTTGTTTTCTATCCTGAACACCAAGGGAATCAAGAGTTCCCCTTATGATGTGATATCTTACACCTGGAAGATCCTTAACACGACCGCCCCTTATCATAACAACAGAATGCTCTTGCAGGTTATGTCCTATGCCAGGTATATATGCAGTTACTTCAAAACCATTTGTTAATCTTACACGGGCAACCTTTCTAAGGGCAGAGTTAGGTTTTTTAGGAGTTGTGGTATAAACCCTTGTGCAAACCCCTCTTTTTTGAGGACATGACTCCATTGCCGGCGCCTTTGTTTTTTTATTAATCTGTTCCCGTCCAAAACGGATAAGCTGATTTATTGTTGGCATTTATTAGTTTTTCCTTACTTTTTTTATTTTGCCTATGAGGAAAGCATAGAAATATACTCTTAAAAAATATTTTGTCAAGTATTTTTTGAAAGTTTTCCGATAA
The DNA here is from genome assembly GCA_020720325.1 of Desulfobulbus propionicus. Taxonomy (GTDB): domain Bacteria; phylum Desulfobacterota; class Dissulfuribacteria; order Dissulfuribacterales; family DYOW01; genus DYOW01. Next base: position 7,419 of record DYOW01000079.1, on the reverse strand, counting down.
ATTTATTTTTACCTTTTTAAAATTTATTAAATAAAAAAAATAAAAATATTATAACAGGTTACAAGATTGATTTAGATAAAAACCAGATAAAAATTAACTGACAACCAAAAAAAATTGTTTAAAAATAAGAATATAAAATAACATATTTTATCATTTTGTCAATAAGTTTAATGCGTCGAGGTATCTTTCTCTTGTTTTTTGTACGATATCTACTGGTAATTCAGGAGCAGGTGGATTTTTATCCCAATTAAGACTCTCAAGATAATCCCTTAAAAATTGTTTATCAAAACTTGGCTGGCTTTTTCCGGGCAAATAACCATCAAAAGGCCAAAATCTGGAAGAGTCAGGTGTAAGAACCTCGTCAATAAGCGTTAATATATCCCCGTCAAGTCCGAACTCAAATTTGGTGTCCGCAATAATAATACCTTTGGTCAGCGCATAATCCGCTGCTTTTTTATAAAGATTTATGCTGGTGTCCCTTAATCTTTCAGCAAGTTCCTTCCCGATTTTATTTATAAGGGTATTAAAATCTATATTCTCATCATGCATCCCCTTCTCTGCCTTGGTGGAAGGCGTAAATATTGGTTCTATGAGTTTATCAGATTCTGTTAAGCCTTCTTTAAGCGCTATCCCGCATACCTTTCCGGACTTTTTATAATCCTTCCAGCCTGAACCAGAGATATATCCCCTTACAATACATTCAACAGGAAGGGACTTTGTTTTTTTAACCAGCATACTGCGCCCTTCAAGAAGCTCTTTGTATTTAAGGCAGTTTTCAGGGTATTTATTGACTTCTGCTGTAATAAGATGATTTATTATAATATCAGAAAGGAATTCAAACCAGAAAAGGGACATTTGGGTTAAAATTTCACCTTTATCATCTATAGGGGTATTCATAACCACATCGAAAGCAGATATTCTGTCTGTGGCAACAACAAGTAATTTGTCGTCAAAATCATAAACATCCCTTACCTTACCTCTTGTAAACACCTTAAAATCGCTGAAATCAGTCTTAAAAATCATAAATAATCTTACTCCCTTTTAAAAAAAATATGTTGACAAAAATCTATATTATCGTATAAATGATAAAATTTATATAACTTATAAACAGACAAAAAACAAGGAGGAAAAAAAAATGCCTTTTAAGATCACAATTGATTTTGACAAATGTCAGGGTGATGAAGAATGTGTTCAGGCTTGTCCTGCGCAGGTTTATGATTTCGAAAATAATAAACCGGTAATTGCGCGTGAAGAAGATTGCCTTGGCTGCCAGACATGTGTTGAAGTATGTCCAGTTGGCGCTATCGTAGTTGAAGAAGTTTAACAAAAAATTCTAAGGGTGTGATTTTCTCACACCCTTTTAACCCTCTATGCACGACCTCCCCAAACCTTTCTCATCTTTTAATACATCTCTTGCAATGAATATATCATTTTTGATGCTATTTATTAACTCTTCAACTGAGCCAAACTTTTTTTCATCACGTAACCGTTCTATAAGATTTAATTTAATACTTTTTCCATAAATATCCCCGCCGTCATAATCAAGAATATGCGTCTCAGCGCTAAGGTTTTCTCCGTTAAAAGTGGGATTGTAACCTATATTTAATACCCCGCCGTAACAAATGGAATCAACAACAACCTGCGCTACATAAACGCCTGGTTTGGGGAAAAGTTCCTCGTAATAAAGATTTAAATTGGCTGTTGGAAATCCAAGAAGACTGCCTCCCCTTTTTTTTCCGTGAACAACAACCCCTCTAATCTGGTAATAATGCCCCAAAAGCGCTGTTGAAAGACGCATATCACCGGAAGACACAGCCTCTCTTATCTTGCTGCTGCTGACAGTAATTCCATTAACATTCACAGGGTCAATAACATGGACATTAAATCCAGACCTTTCTCCGATTTCTCGAAGAAAATCAATATTTCCTTCTCTGTTTTTACCAAAAGAATAATCATAGCCCACAACAAGTTCTTTTATACCAATTGACCTTCCAAGTATAAAACTCACAAATTCCTCTGCTGGAATCTGGGAAAACTCATATGAAAAACCAATTATAAATATTAATTCTAACCCTGCCTTGCTGATAAGCTCAATTTTATGTTCAGGGGCACAAATTCTTTTGGGAGCTTTTTCGGGTCTTAATACCCTTATTGGATGAGGCTCAAATGTAAGGGCAGCGGACATGAGGGATTTTTCCTGTGATAAGGCGACAACCTTCTTCAAAAGCGCCTGATGTCCCAGATGCACACCGTCAAAATTTCCTATGGTTAATGCCACGCCTTTTTCAGGTTTTTTAAATTTATATAAGTCTCTTATTACTTGCATTCAGATAATCTCTTTAATATATATCTTTTTTTACTTATTTAATAGAATTATTCGCATAAATCAAGATAATAAAATATATGGGAATAAATATCCTGTGGGCAATTCTTTAAATATCTGTTGTTAAATTTTGAATAGTGATTAAAATTATATATTTTAAGTAATAAATTATTTTTTAGCCGAAGTGGCGGAATTGGCAGACGCGCCAGGTTCAGGGTCTGGTAAGGGCAACTTTGTAGGGGTTCGAGTCCCCTCTTCGGCACCATCTTTTTTATAAAAATTAAGCCACGACGATGTTCCGTTAAGTGACCAGTCCCTTGGAGGGATAACCGTATTTAATGTTTCTTCTTCGAGTTTTCCCTCTAATCTCTCAAATTTTCTCACATATATACATTTTTTTTCATTGGGATACACCTCGCACCAGCCGTTATTACTGCCGCCGCATGGTCCGTTAAACAAATATTTTGCGCACTGTGACTGGGGGCAAAGATATGAAAGCGCGGCAAGGGCGCAGTCACCGCACTCCTTGCAATCATAAATCATGCGTTTCATAAGATATTCAAATTTTGTTATTATTTTCTCAAAAAAAGTATCTTCAGCGCTTATAAGCATATCTTTCATTAAATTATATATTTTTTTGTCTTTTTCAAAGAAATATAAATGAAAAAGATGGGATAATTTATAGTGAATATCTTCGGAAAAATCTGCTTTTATTCCTGATTTATCAAACATATTGATTTCACTGATATTTAAGCCAGTTTTGACGTCTTTCTTAAAGTAGTGAAACTTCCATTCCTCATCAAATACAAACTCGTCCCTTAAATCTTCCCATTTTTCAAGATAATATTCTGATTTTTCAATCATATCCATAAGACAATTGTAATCAAGTTCAGGTATGCTTATGTGCGCCCCGTTAAAACCCATTCCTTTTAATAATGCAATTAATTTTGCCCCAAGGTCAATTCTGAAAAATAATTCATCTTTTGGATTTAATTTTTCAAATCTTTCAAGCATTTTTTGGGGCATTATACAGCCTGGAATAAGGTTTTTATATATAATCCTCGCAAGCTTTATTGTGGGGACAAAAACAGTGCCAATAAGCGGTGTTTCACTAAATTCTGACTGCCTCAAAAACATCAGACACTCATGAAACTTCCTCGCATCAAAACCCATCTGGGTTATTATAAACCTTGCCCCCTGGTTTAACTTAAGAATTAGTTTGTTATACTGACCAATTTGTTCCCCGATTAATCTCTTAAAAGGCGAAACAACGCATCCCGCATAAAACTTAAGTGGAGGAAAACCAATTCCGTCTTTCACCCGCGGGTCATATAAAAAACCAGTGTTCATATCCCTTATTATTGAAAGAAGATGCGCAGAATCAATATCAAATACTGGTTTTGCCATGCCATGTATTCCGTATTTGGGATAATCCCCTGTCAATACAAGAAGCGTTCTTAAATGATGCCTGTCAAGCTCAAAAAGGAGACTTTCCATCATATTCCTGTTTTTATCCTTGCAGGAAAAATGTATGATTGGTTCAATACCCAATGATTTTATCTCCCTTCCCATTGCCATTGGAGAAAGCGCCGGGTTTCCTCCGGCATTATCGGTTATGGAAAGCGCCTTTATTACCTTGTCGTTTGCTGCTTTTCCAGCAAAATTAAGGATAAAATCAATTTTTTTCCCTTTTGAGGAACGGGAAGGCACAAGCTCAAATGTATATGAAAATTCATCTTTATTATAAAACATCAGTAAAAAACCTGATACATCCTACTCAGAAACAATTTCTTTAATAGCTGTTTCTATATCAGGATATAAAAATTCAAAATTATTATCAAGAAGCGCCTTAGGCAAAACCTTTACGCTGTCCAGAACAAGAGAAGCCATATCTCCCATAGTTATTTTTATAACAAATCCCGGCGCGTGAAAAACAGCGGGTCTTTCCAGGGCTTTTGCCAGAGCATTTGTAAATTGAAGATTTGTGACAGGATTTGGCGTTGAAAAATTGACCGGACCTCTTATATTCTCGTTTATAGATACAAACTCAATTGCCCTGCAAAGGTCTTTAACATGTATCCATGAAAACCATTGTTTTCCAGAACCTATTTTACCGCCTATGTAATTTTTAAAAACAGGAATTACATGCCGCATCATGCCGCCACCCTTTCCAAGAACAGCAGCAAACCGTGGTATTACAACCCTTTTACCCAATTTTTCACCTTTTAGCGCAGTTTCTTGCCATTTATGTGTAACTTCCGCAAGAAAACCTGAACCTTTAGGAGAATCCTCTGTCACATCCTTATCGCCTGTTACTCCGTAATACCCGATTGCATTGGCATTTATCAAAGCCTTCAGCCTTTCACTTTTTTCCATTGTCCTAACAGCCATTTCAGTTGCCAAAACTCTTGTATCCGTTATTTCTTTCTGCGCCTCTGGTGTCCAGCGGGTAAAAATAGGTCTTCCCACAAGATTTACAATAAAATCACACTGACTTACCCTTTCCTGCCAGTCACCTTCTTTTAACGGGTTGCCAATGACTTTTTCTACATTATCAATATTTGACCCTGTATCTCTTCTTAAAAGAATTATAAGTTCATGCCCGGAACTAATCAGATGATTTATTAAATAATTTCCAATAAAACCGCTGGCGCCCATAATAAAAAATTTCACAAGACACCTCATTTAACAAAACTTATATTTTTTATTCTTAGTAAATTATTATAATAATTATTTACAAATAATCTTTCTTTATTTAGAATAATAAAAAATTTTGAACTTAATTATTAATGATATTTGAAAAAAAATCGATTTATTTTATAAAGACTTAATTTTAACAATTTTTTAAAAGGCTACTAATGTTAGAAGATTTAAATCCACCTGCCGGGTATTATGATGAAACGCAACTAGTATATATTATTGATGATGATGATTTCATCCTGAACTACCTGTCCGACCTTCTTATTGAGAAAAGCATACATTTTAAGATATTTAATGATGGTTATGAAATGCTTGAAGTTATGAAAGAAGCTCCCTGTACTATTGCGGTAACAGACCTTATGATGCCTAAAATCGACGGGATGCACCTTATTTCTGAAATAAAGGAACGCTGGCCCGAAACAGACATAATAGTGATGACTGGCTATTACAAAAATATAAGCTATACTGATGTCATCCATTTGGGCGCCAGTGATTTTATCCAGAAACCATTCCAGCTTGATGAATTTGAGGCAAAAATAATGAGGATAATAAGGGAAAGAACCTATAAAAACCTCCTGAAATGCCTCATAATTTTTGACCCCCTCACAGGACTTTATAACAGAAGATGCTTTGATGAACAAATTGTAAAGGAAGCAACCCGCTCGTTTCGTATGAATCAGGATTTACACCTCATGTCAATTGACATGGATAAATTAAAGGAACTTAATGATACCAAAGGACATGCCGCAGGGGATGAAGCAATAAAACTTGTGGGAAATGTAATAAAAAACTCCACAAGACAACATGTTGATTCAGCCTACAGGATTGGCGGCGATGAATTTATAGTAATTTTACCCATATCAGATACAAAACTTACCCTGATGATTGCCGAAAGAATAAGGTCAAACTATTTTTCCCAAACAAACGGTGAGACAACACTTAGCATTGGAGTGACAAAATTCATTAAAACCAGTGACATTAATACAAAAGTCATTGATGAAATGGTTAAAAAAGCAGACACCGCAATGTATGCATCTAAAAAACACGGCGGAAATACTGTGGTTGTGGATGTGAAGGATAATGGCTTCTAAACAGGCTATATTAAAAATTTTTCCTTAAGCCTTTCAGCGACAACAGGGGGCACAAGATCACTTAAATCAGCGCCGAATCTGGCAGCCTCCTTTACAATAGTAGAAGAAATAAAAATCCACCTGAAACCAGTCATTAAAAAAACAGTCTCTATTTTTCTGGAAAGTTTCCTGTTCATAAGCGCAAGCTGCAACTCGTAATCAAAATCTGACACAGCCCTTAATCCTCTTAATATGGCGCAGGCATCTTTTTCCAGGGCAAAATCCACAAGAAGCCCGCTAAAAGTGGTTATCTCCACCCTGCCATCAACGCCTGCCGTCTGCCTGAGCATATCAAGGCGTTCTTCCACTGTAAAAAGGGGTTTTTTGGCAATATTTACACCAATTCCCACAATAAGTTTGTCAAAAAGCTTTAATCCCCTTTCCACAAGGTCAATATGCCCATTTGTAACAGGGTCAAATGTGCCAGGATATACTGCTATTCTCATATTTTTTTATTACTCCTCCAGAGTGGAGGTGTCACCCTTTTCAAGTCCAAGCTCCTCTGCCTTTAAAAGCCTTCTCATAATCTTTCCTGAACGGGTCTTGGGAAGTTTTGTCACAAACTCAATCTCATTAGGTGTGGCAATAGGGCCAAGCTCAACCCTGACATGCTGGATTATGGATTTTCTTAGCGCGTCTGATGGCTCTTTTCCAGCCCTTAATACCACAAAAACCTTGATTGACTCGCCTTTAATCTCATCAGGAACACCTATCGCCGCTGCCTCAGCCACAGAAGGATGACCCACAAGGGAATTTTCCACATCCGCTGTTCCAATCCTGTGACCCGCAACATTTAACACATCATCCGCCCTTCCTAATATGGAAAAATAACCGTCTTCATCACATACCGCAATATCCCCTGTCCAGTAACAATTTTTAAACTTTGACCATACAGACTCATACCTTGCAGGGTCTCCGTAAATAGTGCGCATCATATATGGTAGTGGCTGCCTTAAAACAAGATATCCGCCTTTGCCTGCCTGAACAGACACTCCTTCTTCATCCACAACGTCTGCGATAACTCCTGGCATTGGCTTTCCAACTCTTCCCGGCTTATTTGACATGACAGGGAAAGCGCCAAGTATGGGGGAGGCAACCTCGGTCTGCCAGAAGTTGTCAATGCAGTGTCCTTCGTTATTTAATATGGTTTCCTGGGCAAAACGCCATGCCTCAGGGTTTAACGGCTCACCGGCGCATGCGATAATTCTTAATGTGGAACGGTCAAATTTCTCAATATGCTCCTTTCCGAATCTCATAAACATACGT
>DYOW01000078.1 GCA_020720325.1 Desulfobulbus propionicus | reverse complement strand
AACACTTTTTTCTGGATATTCAATTAGTTATGTAATTTGGGTGGCGTAACATTCGGTATAATAAAAAGGGCGATTTTTGAATAGCCCTACTTGAAAAATCCAAAAACTTCTATAAGATGTTTAATCTTGTAAAAATTAATTTGTTTTTTACTGACTGATAAATGGAAAGCATAATAGAAATCTCAAATAATATTAAAAACTTTTGCGTTATTCTTTTTGAACCCCAATATCCTGAAAACATCGGAGCTGCTGCAAGGGCTTGTAAAAATATGGGGATAACAAAATTGATAAGTGTGCGTCCGTTAAATCCTGATAAAGAACGCATGTTAAAAATGGCGACCCATGAATCAGCAGAGCTTATTGAAGCCATGCCTGTTTTTGATACTCTTGAAGAAGCGGCAAAGGATTTTAACTATATTGTGGGGACTACCGCAAGGACAGGAAGGCAGAGGGGTCCATATTTTACCCCAAGGGAAATAGCAGCCAACCTTGCGCCATTAAGTCAGGATAATAAAGTCGGCATTCTTTTTGGTTCTGAAAGGACAGGGCTTACAAATCATGAATTAAGGCTTTGTCAGGATATAATACACATCCCAACCGCAGAGTTTACGTCAATTAACCTTGCCCAGAGTGTTATGATTGTGTGCTACGAAATATTCCTTGCTCAGGCAAAGATTGAATATCCCACACAACGACTGGCCACAACAATTGAAAAGGAAGGAATGTTTGAGCATATTGAGGAGCTATTAATAAAAATTGACTTTATACTCCCCGAAAATCCCGAACACTGGATGAGGAGTATAAGACAATTTTTCGGAAAACTCGACATAAAAGCCAAGGAAATAAAGCTTATAAGGGGTTTTTGCAGACAGCTCCTATGGGCAATAGAAGGCAAGCCGGATGAAAAAAAGGGTTCTACCAGCTCATAACCTCGCTTTGCTCATTTCTTAGCTTTATTGCCTGTTCCATATCCGCATTTGAAGCCTCAATATCACCGTTCATCTCAAATATTTTTGCCCTGACTGTGTATGGCGCAGGATACTTGGGGTCAAGCTCAATTGCCTTTGTAAGCTCTTTAAATGCCTCTTCCAAACGTCCTGTCTGGAAAAGGATTGTGCCTTTGTGATAGTAGAATCTTGAATTTTCAGGTTCACAACATATTGACTGCTGGATATCTTCAAGCGCCCCTTCAGGATCGCCAAGCCTTAATTTTCCAATTGCCCTTGCCTGTAAGGCTTTTGTGTATTTACAGTCTTTGGCTAAAATTTCAGAGCAAATTTTAACACCTTCATCCAATTCGCCTTCCATCATTTTGAATTGGGCGTGTGTGTAAAGTTCATCAAGAAATTTTTCTTTTTCCATAGTTGTCTCCTTCAAAAATAAAAAAGGAGGGATAAGTTTTCCTCTCCCTCCCAATTGATATTTTAATTTTTATAATATATAAGACTATGCAAAAGCCTTTTCAAGTGGTGGAACCATCTGTTTTTTACGGCTCATAACCTTTGGAAGCCAGCAAGATTTGCCTTCAAGCTTAACGCCAAAAGCCTTTTCAACAACTGATGGGTCGTCTGTGACAGCAAGAAGCTCTGTTCCTTCCTGCATAATGTCTGTAAGCATAAGAAATACGCTGTGACGGTTTCCTTCTGCCTTTAATTTTGCAATGTCATCATAAAGCTCATCTTTTCTGCTTGCAACAAGCTCAAGAGAAACAAGCTCAAGCTGACCAATGCCAACATTTTTTCCGCTCATTGTGAAATCTTTGTAGTCACGGAATACAAGTTCACGAACAGGAACGCCGGCAACTGATCCTTTAGCCTTAGCCATTTCCATGAACCATCCCTGAATGTCTGTTACGCCTGCAATTGCAGCAAGAGCTTCAACCGCGTCTTTATCTGCCTGTGTGCAGGTTGGAGATTTGAACATAACTGTGTCGCTTAAGATAGCTGAAAGCATAAGACCTGCAACGTTAGCAGGAATATCTTTTTTGTAAACGTCTTTATAAAGGATGTAAAGAACTGTTCCAGAACAACCAACTGGCATATTGCAGAAAAGAATAGGATTAGATGTTGTTATATCACCAATTTTGTGATGGTCAACAACTGCCTGTAAATCTCCCTTGTCCCAGTTTTCAGGCGCTTGTTTAATGTCGCTGTGGTCAACAAGCATATATTTCTGGTTTGTAACATCAGTGCAGGTTTCAGGTGTGGCGAAACCGAACTTTTCAAGAACTAATGCTGATTCCGGATTAAGTGGACCCTGAATACATGGTTTTGCATCAACTCCGAGCATTTTCTGAAGCTCTGCTAATGCAATTGCTGCTGTGACTGAATCTGTGTCTGGGTTTTTGTGACCGATAATTAAAACTGACATGGCAATCTCCTTATTTTTTTTTAGTAATTTAAAATTATCACATAATTAGCATATCTTTTTTAAATTTCAAGTACAAAATTGTTACAAGCATTTGAAAATTAATTTATAGATAAAATTAACTATAGATAAAATAAGTTTAATTTTTCTTATATGCTTTCTTTTTTGTCTATTTTTTTTAAATATCGTCTTTTTTATTAATTTTTTATTGACAAAAAAAATTTAGTTTTATTTTAAAATTTAAGTAAAAATTTTTTTGTCTTTTAGATTTTTCCTATTTATAAACATCTTGCCAAACAAGTTCACTACAAAATTTTTTAAAAAAATTCTAATAAAATAAAAAATGAAGCAAATTAAATTTTTGAAACAGCTAATACTGTTGTTCTTGTTTGCCCTTTGGGTTTCTGATAACCTGATGTCATCATCAATTGAACCAACAACTTCATCCCAGGCTTTGCTTCCAACAATAGAAATACCTCCTCCTCCTGTTCCCAATATGTCACCTGCAACAGTTACATATTCCCTAAAACTCACCCATATAGCCTCAAAAGAATTGCCACAGGGAACTCACCGTCCGGAGATTCTTGTATCAGACACTGGCGATATTTATCTTATTGTTGTCCATCCCAGTGAACAAACCGGAGTAGGCCAGATAAAGCATCGCGTTTATCGTTATGATTCAAACTGGAACCAGATTGGTGACGCCTATGCAGTCACATGGACTGACGCCATATATGGAGAGCCTGCAGACCACCGCGCTGCTATTGTCAATAAGCAGCTTGTAATTGTCTATCAAACCTTAATTTATAAGGATAATATTCCTCCGAACACCGGAGGACCTGCTGAAGATTTTGCCAAAGAGCAATCGCTTATGTTGGCTCGCTATTCCCTTGAAGGCACAGAATTGTTTCGTGGTCCTATTGTCGCGCATGTGACTGACTTCACACGGGATAGTTTTCCGGATCATTGCCTGCTCTGGCGAGATGACAGATTTATTGTAAGCACAGGCATAAAAAACACCGGGCCCATTGAGCAAAAGACAATCAACATCCGTGAAGTGGACTTAAACGGAACGATTCTTTCGACCCATAAAATATTAAGCTCTCCGACAGAAATACCGGAAATGATTGGAAACAGTCTTTTTTATAGAGACGGTTCGGTTTTCATGCTATCAGGCGGTGTTATGCTGAATCAGCTAAAAGATACCCTTGATGGTGTTGTTAACACATGGTCACTTGAACAGGAAGACGTGGATGCGACATTTCCCACGGGAAATCTCTCCTATGAGGGTTTTATTCTGGTTGGTTTTAATGGACGCCAGCCAGGAGGTGATTATGCCCTTGAAAATAATCCTTACAGTCCATATCTCATGATTCTGGACAGCTCCTATAATCAGATAAGCGTCACAAAAATCGGCGACACAGGTTTTGCCCATGTTCATCCCACTCTTGCCAACTCTGGCAGCAGATTATTCCTTGCATGGAGTAAACGCTTAACATCGGATGGCAGCAGATATTCCCCACAGGTTAATGTGGAAGAATTTGTGATTAGGAAACCCCGCCTTAAAGATAATTAGATATTTGGTGTTTTAAAATGAATTGTAATGTTTGGCTGATTCGAGAATAGCCCCAATAAAAAGACCTTATAAAATAAATCTTAATTGGTAACCCTTAATATCTCTTCCAAGGTCGTTATTCCTGCAAAAACCTTGAGAAAGCCATCCTCTCTTAATGACCTTACACCCTCTTTGTTTGCCTTATCAAAAATTGTCTTGCTGTCCACACCTTGCATTATAAGTTTTCTCACATCATCATTCACCGGCAAAAATTCATAGATGCCTGTCCTTCCCTGATATCCTGTGTTTGCGCAATGACTACATCCTTTGCCCTTCCATATTTTCAGGGGTATATCAACAGGATTTGCCATGAATAATTTTTTAATCTCTTCTCGAAAGGTTGCGGGAAGTTCTGTTTCTTCCTTACAATGATTGCATATCTTTCTTACAAGTCTCTGGGCCATTACAGCAAGCAAAGAGGAAGCAAGCAGGTAAGATTCAACACCCATTTCCTGAAGCCTTGTGATAGCGCTTGAGGCATCGTTTGTATGCAGTGTGGAAAAGACAAGGTGACCTGTCAGGGCGGACTGCACCGCTATTTCCGCTGTTTCATTATCTCTTATCTCACCCACAAGAATAACATCAGGGTCCTGCCTTAGAATTGTTCTTAATGCGGAGGCAAATGTCAGTCCAATCTTGGACTTTACATGGATTTGATTAATGCCGTCAAGCTGGTATTCCACAGGGTCTTCAATGGTAATAATTTTTTTGTCCGGGGCATTAATTTTGTTCATCGCTGCATAAAGGGTTGTTGTCTTTCCGCTACCAGTTGGGCCTGTGACAAGTATCATGCCATAAGGTCTTTGTATGATGCCATCAAACTGATCCAAAATATCCTTGTTAAATCCTATAAAATTAAGGTCAAGCTTTACTTCTTCCCTGTTTAAGAGCCTTAATACAATACTTTCGCCGAAAAGGGTGGGAAGCGTGGAAACCCTTATATCAATTTCCCTTTCACCTTCTTTAACCTTGATTCTTCCGTCCTGGGGAAGTCTCATCTCGGCAATATTCATTTTTGCCATTAATTTTATCCTTGATGTAATGGCAGGCTGGAGTTTTTTGGAGATTGTCTCCACATCTTTAAGAACGCCGTCCATCCTGAAACGCACCTTAAAACTGTCCTTAAATGCTTCAAAATGTATGTCCGACGCCTTCAATTCAAGGGACTGGGATATCAGATGGTTAACAAGCCTTATTACCGGCGCCTCTGACGCCATATCCCTAAGCTGCTCAGGGTCATCCCATAATTCTTCTTCAAGTCTGGAGTCTCCCGCTGAATCTGAACTCTGGATGTCAACCCCTGCCTCATACCATTTATATATTGTGGCGAATATATCTTCTTCTGATGCCTGATAGGGAATTATTCGTTTGTTGTAAACATTTTCAAGTATCTCCCTGACGTATAAATCAGCAGGCTCTGCCATTGCAACCTTCACAATGTTTTCGTCCATAAAAAACGGCAGTAGTTTCCATTGTTTCATTAAGTTGGGCTGAATACCGTTTATCATCTGGGGTTCATTTGCCAGAGCAGATAAATTTACGGTTTCAAAAAATATTTCAGCTTTTTTTACAGGAGAGACAACCGCCTGCGCTGGCTTTTTATCATCAAGAAATGTCTTAAGGTTCATTATTCCCAGCTCACCACATCGGCATCTTCACCTTCACCACCAGGCTGACTGTCCCCTCCATAAGAGATAAGGTCATAATCACCGTGTTCTCCCGGACATTTATAGACGTAATTATTGTCCCATGGATCCTTTGGAACAGCCTTTGGAAGATAAGGTCCTTCCCATTTATTTAAGTTTGCCGGCTTTTCTCTCAGGGCATTTAAACCTTCTTCTGTTGTGGGATATCTTCCAACGTCAAGCCTGAATTCGTCAAGAGCGCCGCTAAAAAGCGCTATCTGGGTCTTTGTAGCCCCTTTTCTGCCTTTACCAAGTTTTCCAAAAACTTTTGGACCTACAAGCGCCGCAAGAAGTCCAAGAATTATCATTACAACCATAAGCTCAATAAGGGTAAAGCCTTTCTGGTTTTTTTTAATTTGGTATTTATTCCGGTTAAAAAAATTAAAAAACAAAATAGTTCCTCCTGTGCTAAAAAAAATTAAATTTATCTTGCTATTATAAAGGCATCAGGAAACTCAGGTTCGACCTGTCTTAATATTGATTTTGCGTCATCATAATTATTTGCGGCAAATACCTGAACCCTGTGGAAAGTCTGTCCGTCTTTTTCAAACTGTAATATTACCACATCCTTAAACCTGTTGGCAAGTTTTTCCTTAAATTTGTATGCATTTTCATATTGTGTAAATGCCCCTAACTGTAAATAAAATTGTCCCTTCCGGTAATCCGGGATACTCGCATATTTTATGGCGCTGTCCGGAAGTTCCTGACCTTCTCCCATAGCCTCTACCTTAACTCTGGCAAGACCTGTTCCAATGACGCCAAGGCGCTGGGCAGATGCATAGCTCAGATCAATAATTCTGTCCCTGACAAAGGGACCCCTGTCGTTAATCCTGCAAACAAGTTCTCTTCCGTTATCAAGGTTATTTACCTTCACCATTGTATTCATTGGCAGGATCTTATGTGCTGCTGTCACATCATGCATATCATAAACTTCGCCGTTTGATGTCTTTTTCCCATGAAAACCAGGCCCGTACCATGACGCATATCCTTCTTCAACGAAACCCTGAGCAGAGGGAAGAGGATAATAGGTCTTGCCGCTAATTGTATATGGTCTTTGTGTGCCAGGGGTTCTTTTTCCGGTTTTGTATGAGGAATCATAAGCCGGCGGTTTTTTCCCACAGGCAGTCAGGGAAAAGCAAAGCAAAACTATCAATAAGATAATATTTTTTTTAAAAAATGCATTATTTGTAATTTGTGACATATTCAAGAATCTCCTTTGCCCTATGATAGTATGTATGATATTTTAATGTTTTGTTATAGGCTTTTTCGGCAATAATCTCCCTTTCATCACTGTGATTAATGAAATAATTTAATTTTTCCCTTAATTCTTCCAATGTGCTGTAACATACAATTTCATCATTCACGGCATAAGAATGATGCATGTCCTCTTTTAAATCTGCAAGCTGAAAACCTTTGCAGGCCGCAATGTCATATGTCCTTCTGTTTACGCCAAATATGTCATTTAAAGGATGGTGGGGGTTTAATGAAATTTTTGAGTTGCTTATAGCCATTGCCTTGTCATCTCCCCTGATATCCATGCCCATATATAATTTTTTTATTTCAGCATCATTGGATTTTTGCCATCCTTTTCCCCATATCTTAGGCTTATAGTCCTTTAATTGTTTTATAAGCTCAAGCCTGTAGGGATACATTGACCCTATTAAAGATATCTCAGACTGAAAAAACCTATGTTTTTCATCCTTAATGCGCATTGGGGTGTGCACATCAGGGTCTGTGCACTGGGGAAGAAAATGGATGTTTTTATATCCTGTTTTTCTCACCGCATCCACTGCATAGCTATCCTTTGCAAAAAAAAGATGGCATGGTAGTATTGACTCAAATTTACCCATATACAAAGGATTATCCGGAAAAACATTTATTATTATTGAATTTGTGATTTTTCTTATCTCGCAAAGAGTTTCAGCCAAAATTGTATCAGCTTTTAAAAGCAGCAGGATGTCGGGTTTTTCTTCTTTTGTCCTTTGAATGAGACTTTTATTTATGTATGCAAGCCAAAATTTTTTTGTAAGCTTTTCTTTTTCAAAAAAGGCAAATTTTCCCTTTCTCCTGAAAAAAAATGTTGATGTTTTAATGCCAAGAACTTCGAATGCTTTTCTGAAAGAATAACCTTTTTCGTCTTTATATCTATGGTTTTCCTTAACTTCTTCAGTTGTTACAAGGAGAATATGCATGTCTGTTCAATTATTTTGAAATAAGCGCCCGCGCCGGGTGATCGTTAGTATAGGCTTTTTTTTAGATGATTAATAAATTTTATATTTTTTATGGCTGCCTTTAAAAACATTACACTAAAATGAAGGATTAAAATATTTTTTAGGCAGAAATAACATATTTAAGCAAAATCAATTCACTATTGATAGTTTCCAGTCTTTTTGAAAGATTTTTTAAAATATTAAAGATAAATGTAGGATTTTTTTTGATTTGGTCAATAAAGTGTTCTTTAGTTACCTGCATAAGCTGAGCGCTCTCGGAAATTACTTTGGCAGATGCAGTTCTTATTTCATCATCAAGTATTGCCATTTCTCCGAAGACATCGCCTTTTTTTATTGTTGCGATGACAATATTGCGTCCTTCCATATACTTATAAATATCTATTTCACCGTTCAGTATAAGATAGAGATGTTGACCTTTATCGCCTTCATTAAAAATGATATCACCTTCTTTGAAGTTAACATATACATTATCCGTTTTTTTTGTTTCTTCTGATTTTTTTTCTTCCATTTTTAAGTATCCTCAATGATTATAAAAAAGAAAATAAACTTATATAAAATAATTGTCAAGATTTGATTATTTTAATTGAAAAAAAAATTTTTAGCAACAATTAAAAATTTATTTATTCGCAACATGGCTCTAAAATCAAATTGAACCATTTTTTACGATATGATATATTATAAACATGAAAAATGATAAAAAAGATAACATAGTGACTATTCGTTTTATCGATCTTTTTGCCGGAATTGGTGGTTTTCGCTATGCTATCCAAAACGCAGGGGAGGAGCTTGGCATACAGACTGAGTGTGTGTTTACCAGCGAGATAGATAATGAATGCCAAAAGGTCTATAAAGAAAATTTTGGAGTTCTTCCCTGTGGTGATATAACCAAAATCAACGCTGAATCAATTCCGGATCATGATATTCTTCTTGCCGGTTTTCCTTGCCAGCCTTTCAGCATTATAGGAAATATGAAAGGTTTTGAGGATGCCAGGGGCACATTATTTTTTGATATAGCAAGAATAATTGATGAAAAAAAACCTTCAGCTTTTGTCCTTGAAAATGTAAAATTATTGGTTGGACATAATAATGGCGGGACAATAAAAAGAATCATGGAAACCCTTAAGAATTTAGGATATCATGCCACTTACAAGGTATTAAATGCGCTGGATTTTGGTCTGCCGCAAAAAAGAGAACGGGTATTTATCGTAGGTTTTAGAAATCCTTGTTTTTTTCAGTGGCCATCTGAAAAAATTCCAATGAGACCTTTAATAGAAATTCTTGAAAAAAATATACCCAAAGAATTTTTTGCATCAGAGCATATAAGGAATAAAAGGTTAAAAAAACAAGCGCCAACAGCAGAGCCGACTATCTGGCATGAAAACAAAGCAGGCAATATTAGCGCTTATCCATTTTCATGCGCATTGAGAGCAGGCGCTTCATATAACTATCTTTTAGTGAATGGAGAAAGGCGGCTAACATCCAAGGAAATGCTACGCTTACAAGGTTTTCCTGAGAGTTTTAAAATTGTTTGCAACTATGCCCAAACGAGAAAACAAGCTGGAAATAGTCTGCCAGTTCCTGTGGCTCAAGCTGTGATTGCAAATACAATAAAGGCCTGTTGGTTTGCCGGAGCTGATAGATGTGAAACTGACAAGCTGATTGTTGATGGACAGCAACTTTTATTTGAAAAAGAAAGGAAATACGGTGAAATCTCCGAAACTAAGAACAAAAGAAATTTTTGCCCGCTTAATTGGAGCTCAGTGGAAGCCATTTAATTTTGGCAAGTCATGGGTCCAAATTTTATAATGGTAGACACAGTAAGCCAGAAAGAACGTTCAAGGATAATGGCAAAAGTAAAGGGGCGAGGCAATAAAGCGACCGAATTAAAATTAATTGAATTTTTTAAAGAATATTGCATAA
>DYOW01000007.1:36686-43555 GCA_020720325.1 Desulfobulbus propionicus | reverse complement strand
AATTTTACATGCATGTCCCAAGTTTAATTGCGTTTAAAGGAACGGATATATTTAATTCGTCGTTTATAAGCTCATGGTGGGATTTTCTAAAAGGGAAAAAGATTGTGTCAATATTTCCTATATTTATTTTTAAGTCAGAAATGCTGTCAAAGTAATTTTTCTGATTTATGAACATATTTGCAAAGACAACCTTCAGGGACTGAATTGCCTCGTCAGCCGAAAGTATTATGGAATGAGCCGCGCTGTGAAACGGAAGTCTTTCACTAATAATATCAGGGTCTATCTGCATTAAGGTAAATCTGTTGGAAAGTTTCAAAAATAGTCCGGGGTTAAGTTTGAATGCAGGCACAATAGCTTTAAGTGTCCTGGTTTTCCATTCTTCATTCCACAATCTATAGGGCATTGCGGCAGTCATAAGGTCATATCTTGAGCTTATTTTAAAGGCTTCAAGGTGTATTTCAATATCCCAAAACGGCAGATAGAACGTATGATTGTCATTTTTCGGAAGCGCCATTTTATATCGCTGCCATTCATAACCAGCATTAGTTAATTTCCATAAATTAAAGCAATGGGGGCATATAACGGAAATTGCAAGGTGTTCCACGGGAAGGTCTGTGGCGCAGTTTTGACATATAAGTGGCAAAGGGGTGGTTTTGTACTGTGTAAAAATTTCTTTTGTATAGTTTAAGAGCATCTGGGCGGAGTTTTCATCCATTGTCGCAATAATCATTCCGGTATAGATATTTTTTATGATGAAACTATTCCCGTCTTTCATCATTCTGAAAGGCGCTGATATCAGAGAGTATGTTTCCCCTATAAGCCTGTCAAAAAGGGATTTTGACGTGTAGCTAAGGGTTTTAATCCTCTTTTCAGTTAATTCCAGGGCATTATTTTGATTAATCTGTGGAGCTGGGACAAGGTCTCCGTTCAGGTCAAGTTTTAAGTCCATAACATCAGAAAAATAACCGAGATTGTGGATGTAATTTATCTGGTTAAGCGCTGGAATTGTTGAATTTATAAGGCTGAAATCAATTTTTTTATCGGGCATGATCCTGTATTGAAGACCTTTTATGCTCCAGAAAGGAATTTGAATAATTGCGTCATTAATACTGTGTTCGGTATTAAAAGGGTGAAACGCATGGTTGCCGGGCATAGCCGAGGCAGAGGCATTTGGTATATGGATGTATCGTAATACACCTTTGGAGGCTAAATAGCTCTTTGTTTTGCAGAATTCGCACTGATATATAAGATCACCGGGTATTGTCTCAACAAGAGCGCCGCACTGTAAGCACTCAAAACGTGTTTTAACAGACATAATTTTTGTTATTATTTCAATCTTGAGCCGCAGTTATTACAAAACACAGCCTCAGGCCTGTTTAATGCGCCGCACTCATAACAATTTTTTGGGGCGTTTGTCTGTCCGGAAGGAGAGCCGCAGTTTGAGCAGAATTTTGCGCCTGATTCAACATTTGCGCCGCAAACCCCGCATTTGTTGGTAATTATAAACTGATGTCCGCAATTAGGACAAAATCTTGCAGTATCATCCACATCAAGGTGGCATTCAGGACAGATAAGATTTTCTTTCACTGGCAATGCCTGTAGATTTATGACTTCAGCGTTCTGGGGCTGGTTTGTTCTTAATAATCCCGGAAGCATCAACCCCATTGCAAGACCCAGTCCGCCCTCAGCAGGACCTCCCGACCCCGCCGCTTTTTCAAATGCCATCGCAGCCTTTAACTGCATTAATCTTGGGAGATCATCTCCAAAAACAGAAAGCCTGCTCCTGTCATCAAGAGCCTGCTGAACCTCTGACGGAGGAGTGATCGCATTTATGTAAAAATCCTTAAGCGCAATGCCGTAAAGAGAAAAATCATCCGCCATTTTTTTCTTAAATGCCTCGGTAAATTCACTATATTGGGGTGGAAGGTCAATAAAACTTTTGAGGTTTTCACCAAGAAAGTCATTAAGTCTTGACACAATAACCTCATTTAAGTATGACTCAATATCACTTGCCATATAGCTCATATTTGTGCCCACAATGGAATTAACAAACAAAACCGGCTGCACAATCTGAATATTGCAAATTCCGTGGGCTCTTAGTCTTATAACGCCAAAATTTGAATCACGAAAAGCCACAGGGTCTCTTGTCCCCCATTTGAGATTTGTAAATATTTTGAGATTTGTAAAATATACCTCGGCGCGAAACGGACTTGTAAAACCCCAGGGTAAAGAAAGAACCTTTGTAATAATCGGGATATTTTTTGTTGTCAGGGTATGCCTGCCCGGGCCTATTACATCCCTTGCCTGTCCGTTAACAAACAACACAGCCGCCTGAGTGTCCCTTACAATTAGCTGCGCGCCAAATTTTATTTCACCAGAGCCTTTTTCAGGGATTCTATGGGAAAGCTCTGTTCCTGAGTGGTCAAACCATTCAATTACATCTAAAAATATAGGATGATCAACCGCCATTTTTTTTTCTCCTTGATTATTAAATAAAACACAATAATAAATTTGATTTGTTTGTTTTATATTTTAAATGATTAATTTAATAAAAGTATTACAATTATAAAAAAATTACATAACATTCAGGTTAATTTTTTATAACACATATTAAAATTAATTAAAAAAATCATTAAACTTTTATTATAATACAAAATAATTTTAAATAAACGGGTTTTTTTTAAAATGCAAAAAACAGACATTGCAATATTATTTTCCGGCGGAACAGATTCCCTTTCTCTCTATGCCCTTACAATAAAAGGGTTAAAACAGGAGATACCAAGGGCGAAAAATATTCACCTCCTCCATATGTTAAATGGTTTCAGCAGATTTCATGATTTTCCATTTAAAAGATTCGAGGTGGCGGAAAAAATACTTGTTTCCCAACTTCCTGATAAGGAGAATATACCTAAGACCATATACACAGAGCTTGATATGGGACGTTTGTTTCAGGGGCTATGGCTTGACAGGTTTGAAGAGCTGATGCCCATGTTTAATGGTAAAAATCTTGTTTGCGTTGCCTGTAAACTTGCCATGCATACCAGGGCAATATTATATTGTATTGAAAACATAGTCTCCACCCTTCTTGTGGGCTATACCAAAAAACAGGATTATTTTCCGGAGCAGACCCCTGTTTTCATTGATAAAGTCACAAAATTTTCAAGACATTTTGGAATTGACTGTAAATTTCCGTTTTATGAGGATTTTGACACAGAAATGGTGACACGTCACTTTCTTGAGGATCTGGGGCTTCCTTCCACAGGAGGGGGCGAGAGAAAGTGTCTTTTCTGCCAGACCTTAACCACTGCAACTGAAAATGAAATTCAGAATTATATTGACTATATGCTGCCAAAACTTGAAAAATATATTGAATTTAAGCTTTCCGGAAGGGTGAAGGACACAGCCCTTGTTTTCCCTCCGGGCAGAATGTAATATTTGTTTTGAAAATAAGCTGCATAATCCCTGTAAAAAATCGGGAGAATTTTATTGTTGATGCTGTAAAGAGCGTTATTAACCAAAAAACAGATGTTTACGAGATTATAATTGTTGATGACGGCTCCACTGATAATACCATCTTCAACCTGAATGAAAATTTTGCAGGACAGGAAAATCTTAAAATAATTTCTTCTTCAGGACTTGGCGCAGGCAGGGCAAGAAATCTTGGAGCTTCAAAGGCGACAGGCGCTGTCTTCATGTTCCTTGATTCCGATGATGTGTGGTTTGAAAATCATTCTCAAACCCTTTTGGATGGACATTTAAAAGGTTATGAGGCATCATTTGGCAAGACACTGAATCACAATCATTTTTCCGGGGAAAAGTTTTATATCCCCGATGATGGATTTATTAATCAAAATGCTTATATTTTTAATCAGCTCATACGGTGGTGTTTTCTTGTTCCCTCGTCTTTTTCCATAACAAGAGGCGCATTTGAGAGAACATCCGGATTTTCCAGTGAAATACTTGGTGAGGACTGGCTTTTTTTTCTAAGGCTTTCTGAAAATTATGAATTTTTCTATAATTGTGATATAATTACTTTCCGCAATCTTCATAAAGAGAGTATATGTCACAGGGATTTTGCTTGTGAAAATATCCTGAATTTAATGACAAAAATTGAAGATGTTGCAATAAATTCCATTAAAACTCAAAAAGAGGATATAGAATGGCTGAAAAAGGCAATAAAATTGATAGAATTACAGGGAAAAGGGTGGAAAACAGTTCAGGACTGGTTTCTGGGCTTAAAGACGGAAAATCTCCTTTGAAGTTTATCGGTATTGATGACCATAACAGAGTCATAAGCACCTGCAAAGATGTTCCCGAAGAAATCCCGTCATTTCAGATAAAGCTTACTGAGGTGGGAATAGCAGGCAAGGTTGTATGGGTAAAGCTTCCTGAGGGTCGTTTTCCATTTGACGCTGAGATTTATGTAAATCTGCCTGCAAACATCAGAGGAATCCATATGTCGCGTATTGAGACTGTTATTGCCAATCTTTATAGTCAACAGTTTTCAGATTTAAGACATTATACCTCAAGTTTTGCAAGTCTTATTCTTGACTGTCAGCAGGGAGACAGCGTGAGGGTCATGGTTAAGGGAAAAATTCCCATGATTAAGAAAACCTCTGTAAGCAACCGCTTATCCATTGATTCACTTGAAATAAGCTCAGAAACAGCAGGATTTTTTGATTATGATTTGAAAAAAAATGTTTTTAATACCACAATAGGCGTTGGGGTGAGCCACATAACCGCATGCCCATGCACCCAAGTGTATAATCAGGGGCTTATTGACTGTGTTTCCGAATGTTCTTTGCCCCTTCCCACCCACTCCCAAAGGTCTATAACATGGCTTTATGTTTTATCAAACGATGACAAACCTCAGTACGAGGAACTTACTTTATGTCTTAATAATGCCCTTCACATCACGAGCGACCTCTTAAAAAGACCTGACGAGGCAGAGATGGTTATTAAGGCGCACACATATCCGCAGTTTGTTGAGGACACCGCAAGGGAGGTTGCAAAAGAGGTAGGAAGAAATTTTTATAAACTCCTACCCCCTGAAACAACAATCACCATTGATTCCCTTTCCCTTGAAAGCATTCATTCAAGGGATGTAAAGTGTAAACTTAAGACAAATTTAGGTGAAATCTGCAGTATTTTAGAGAGTGAAAATGCCCTTGCCGGTTAAAACGGCACATCATCATCGTCAGGAGCTGATGAAGGCGAGTATTGCTCATCACTACTATATTCAGACTGTGACTTGGGTGTAAGAAGCTGTATATCTTTTGCAAACACCTCTGTGGTTTGTCTCTTATTTCCTTCTTTGTCTTCCCAGTCCCTTGTCCTTAATTGTCCTTCAATATAGACCATTTGTCCTTTTTTCATATACTTGCTTGCAATTTCCGCAAGTTTATCCCATGCGACAATTCTGTGCCAATCAGTTTCTTCTTCCCAGGCATCGCCTTTTTTTACATTCCTGTTTGTTGCCATTGTAAAGTTTGCGACAGCAGTGCCGTTTTGCATATATCTTATTTCAGGGTCTTTTCCAAGCCTTCCAATAAGCATTACCTTATTTAATCCTTTTGCCATTTTTTCCTCCGGTTTGTTATGAAAATTAATTGTATGGGCAATTCTACGTCAGCCCAATGCAAATGTTTTCGATTAAAAAATATAAAAAATGATTTTGGTTATGTCAATGAATAAATTTGGGTAACTGGGATAATTTTTGATAATTTGAGTGGCTGTTTGGTTATGTGGAATCTTTGGGATTTAAGTCTGTGTCAGTTTTTAAGGGCTTTTTTATTGACTAATCTAAAGAAATTGGGTTAAATGTGTGATAATGTGTGATTGGGATAAAAATATATATTGTGTATCTAAATATGAAAAATCTAATTCAATTTAAAATAGCGATTATTTTCTTGATGGTAATAATCGATTCAGGATGTGCTATTACAGATTCGAGGCTATCCGGTACGTGGCGTTCTGATCTTGAATTAACAAGGAAGTTCAATGAAGAACATGTTATATTGACAGATAAGCAAAAAAAATTTTTTTCACAGCTTTTCGGTCATATGGAGATAACTTATTTAAGTCCCGGAAAGTGTGAGGTATTTATGCCAAAAAATAAAATTGATAACGGCAGCAATATATTTGAAATAGATGGATTTAGAGAGATAGGAGAATACAAAATTATATATAAAAATGAAAATGTTATAGTTTTTTTAGAAGAAGACTCCTCATCTGGTGAACAAATAAGAACATTGTATTTTATAGATAATAGCACATATTGGGTTTATATTGGAGATTCGCAATTGTATAACGCCCATCTCAGAGAGTATTTTACAAAAGTAAAATAACAAAAATTTTTTTTTGAACAAAAACTACTCAAAATTCCTACACCACAAGCACATTAAGCTCTTCTGCCCTTATCTGGGCGCCATGGGTTATTGACTTGCCAATTGCAACACCTATTGTTTCCATATCAAAGGTTTTTGCAATAACATTGGCGCGGTTATATGCCCTTTCAACATCCCTTAAGTCCACTGTTAAGGATACCTCAACAGCAAGAATAACAGGTCTTTTGTCGGTTTTGAATAGACCCTTTACAACAACATCAATTAAGATAGCATCTTCATATTCTGTATCAGTGATTTTTTCTGCATCAAGCGCGTCATCTAATGTGTGGGCAAGGTCTTCAATGGATATTCCTCTACATTTTTTTATTAAACGACCAAGGTATGCCGGGGCTTTTTCCCGAATGGTTCTCTCAAAATCCGAACCTTTTAACGCTGCGACATCGTCTTTGAGAACAGCCACATCTTTTTTGAGAACCGCCACATCCTGTTTAAGTATTTCTACATCTTTCTTGAGTGTTTCCA
>DYOW01000007.1:19290-36586 GCA_020720325.1 Desulfobulbus propionicus | reverse complement strand
CATCCTGCTTCAGAATAGTCACATCCTGCTTCAGAATAGTCACATCCTGCTTCAGAATAGTCACATCCTGCTTCAGGACA
Organism: Desulfobulbus propionicus; assembly: GCA_020720325.1. Classification (GTDB taxonomy): domain Bacteria; phylum Desulfobacterota; class Dissulfuribacteria; order Dissulfuribacterales; family DYOW01; genus DYOW01. The sequence goes on along the minus strand of DYOW01000007.1, from coordinate 36,506 downwards.
GTCACATCCTTTTCAATATGATCAACCTTTGCCTGAAGAGGTTTAAAATCTTTTTTTATAAATTCATCAAATTTACGGGGCAGGTCAATTAAATCGTTAGTAAGAATTAAACTTCTTAGGGTTGCCAGCCAGTCAGGGTGCATCCGCAAAATATGAAGCAAATCCTCAAAGGTTTCAATTCTGTCGTTTTTTTCATTAATATTTACAGTTTCCATTTTATCACAGATCATAGATAATTTTTTCCGAAATTAATTAAAAATTATTGATAGCTTAAAAGAATTTTAATTACAAAATAAATTTTTGTAAAGCGTTATTATGATTGTTGTTACAGATAAATAAATTTTAAGATAATTAGCTGAATTTACTTTTAATGAAATAATTCAACCTGTTTTTAACAATCTCTTCCGCTGTATTTACAGCTTCCCTGAGGCTTTCACAGCTTGCAACGCCCTTTCCTGCAATATCATATGCAGTTCCATGATCAACAGAAGTCCTTACAACAGGAAGACCGAGAGTTATATTAACTCCGTCATTAAAATGCAGTAATTTTAATGGGATAAGCCCCTGATCATGATACATGCATACCACAAGGTCAAATTCACCCTTTGAGGCGCGGTAAAATATTGTGTCAGGGGGATAAGGCCCGGTTGCATTAATATTAATTTTTTTTGCCTCATAAATTGCCGGAATGATAATTTTTTCTTCCTCGTCACCGAACATGCCGGACTCACCGCTATGGGGATTAAGCCCGCAAACAGCAATTCGAGGATTTTTGATTCCAAAATCAATTTTTAAGGCATTATGACTTATTAATATTGTTTTTAAAATATTTTGGGGAGAAACGGAATCCGCAACCTTTTTTAATGGAATGTGTATTGTCACAAGGGAGACTTTCAGGGTTTTGCCTGCAAGCATCATGAGATATTCCTCAGCGCCTGTAAGGGATGAAAGTATCTCTGTATGTCCTGGATAGTTTATTCCGGCAAGATTTAAGCCTTTTTTGCTTATTGGCGCAGTGACAATGCCTCTTGCATCTTCTCTTAGGGCATATTTTATTGCCTCAGAAATATAAATATATGACGCGCGACCTGTGGTTTCGGATGGTTTTCCGATTATTAAATCATCAAACTTCAAATTAGTCAAAGAAAGGATATTTATTGCGCCAGGCTTTAATTCTTCGCCTGTTTGCCAGTTATAAAGCGGGATATCTGATTTTAATATATCTGATGCATTTTTAATGATGTTAAAATCGCCAAACACAACAGTATGGGGATTTTCAAGATAATTTTTGTTTTCAATATATAATTTTACAATGATTTCAGGGCCGATTCCTGCAGGACACCCCATTGTAATTGCAATGGGCTTATTCATCAGGAATTTTTCTCCAAAACAACCTCATCTTTGCCGTCTATTTCCTCTAAAAAGACATTCACTCTTTCATCTGATGAGGTGGCAAAACAAACCCCTGTAAAATCAGGCTGAATGGGAAGTTCCCTTCTGCCCCTGTCAACAAGCGCCGCAAGCTGGATTTTTCTGGGTCTGCCCATATCCATAATCGCCTCAAGCGCTGCCCTTGTAGTCCTTCCGGTATAGATGACATCGTCAACAAGAATCAGGGTTTTGTCATTAATGGGCTGGGGAACAGAGGTTTTTTTTACAATTGGGTTGGAACTTAATTTACTCCAGTCATCCCTGTAGAGATTAATATCAAGAACTCCAATGGGCACATCTACGCCTTCAATAACCTTAATGCGATCCTTTATTCTCTGGGATAAAGGCGCTCCGCCGGTTCTTATCCCAACAATAACAATATCAGCTCCCCCCTTATTTTGTTCAATCATTTCAAAGGTCATTCTGTTTAATGCCCTTTTAATCTCATCGCTATCCATGATAATCTTTCGTGTCATCTATAAAATCCCAAAAAAAATTTTCTTATTGTATGAACAAAAACAACCGTAATAAAAATACATTTTTATTAAAAAGAAATTTTTTATATTAACATAAGTTAAAAAATAATGCAAGAAAAAAAATATAAGATTTTATAAGAAATATTGTCTGAACTGTGATTCTTTTAATTTATATGATTATGTGATTTTTAATTCAAAATATAATCATGCCAATCAGTTAATCATAAAATTCATGGTTCAGGCATTTTCTGTTGACAAAAAAGCAAAATCAGTGGATATAATCTCATTAGATGTTGTCTGAATCACGGATTACACGGATTAAAGGTTTACAGGAAAAAAATATTGCAATATTCCCAATTTGGGAATATATTAGTCTATGCGAATAATTTCAATAAAAAAATTGAAAGAATTTTGGTGTATCTATAAAGATTCTGAACAATATTTAAAAGCCTGGTATGCGGAAGCAAAAAAGGCAAACTGGGAAAATCCTTCAGATATTAAAAAATATTATAAAAATGCAAGCTTTATTGCAAATAATAGGGCAATATTTAATATTAAAGGGAATAAATACAGATTGATTGTAGCAATAAAATATGAATTTAAAATAGTGTATATCAGATTTATTGGCACACATGATGAATATGACAAAATAAATGCAGGGGAAATTTAAATGAAAATTAAGCCCATAAAAACAAATGAAGATTATAATGCTGCTCTTAAAAGAATAGATGAACTGTGGGATGCAAAAAAAAATACCCCGGATGGTGATGAGTTGGAAATATTATCAATTCTTGTAGAAAAATATGAAGAAGCAGAATTTAATATATGTCCTCCTGACCCAATTGAGGCTATAAAATTTAGAATGGAACAATTAGAATTAGAAAACGCCGATCTTGCCAAATATTTAGGCGGTAGAAACAGAGTGTCAGAAATATTGCGCAAAAAGAGAAAATTGAATTTAAGGATGATAAAATCCCTGCATGATAATCTAAAAATTCCAGCAGAGTCCTTAATTGCTTAAATGAAGAGGATAAATTAACAATAAAAGACCCGCGCCTATTCGGTCTCATGGATATTGCATGGCTGGCTCCCCTTACCGCCACAAGGGTTTTAACGCCCCGACTGGTAAATGTTCCAGTCAACCTTCGGCTACAAGAGCGCCTTCAGCATCTGCCGTGAGACTTTGCTACAATATCTTTAATTAAAATGTAATATGATTTCGGGTTATAATCAAAGAAAAAAACAGGCTCATCATCCCTTGTCCTTACGTCCGAAACGCTTCGTGCTATGAACACAACGGAACTTGTTATGATGCGCCTACATAAAAAAGAGGGATTTACAATAATCTTATTCAAACGCCCGAAGCGCACCGTTTATAAGACGGCGGGATATGCTACTGTAAAGCCCTTATTTAAAAATATAATACAATTTATTAAACTCGTCAATAAAAGGTTTTTCTAATGTTTTTTATATAAAATTAATATTGTCTGAACTGTGATTCTTTTGATTTATGTGATTATGTGATTTTTTTATTCAAAATATAATCATGCCAGTCAGTTAATCATAAGAATCATGGTTCAGACATTTTCTGTTGACAAAAAAACAAAATTAATTGAAAATTCAATATAAAAGTTTCAGGAACAAATAAAAAATAATATAAAATATGCTCAAAAAATTTAAAACATTTGAAGAAGCTGAAGAAGATTTAATTATTTCACACATCAACTCAAAAGACTTTAATTTTCCTTTCAGCAATAGAAAACCTCCTGTTAAAAAAGGACTGCAACGCTTTAAAACCTTTGAAGACGCCAACAAAGAAAAAGAAGAAAGATGGCTTAAATGGAAATCCTGAACGAACTTAAAAAAATATGTAAAATTTTTAATGAAAAAAATATAAATTATATCCTGATCGGGGGTCTTGCGATTTTTTTACATAATATTCCAAGATATACAGAAGATATTGATTTTAAGGTAGCTCTAAAAATATGTATTTTGAGATTGCTTCGCTACCGCTCGCAATGACGGACATTATCATTGCGAGGAACATTGTTGCGAAGCAATCTAATTTTTAGAGGTTGCCTTAAGATTAAAACAGAAGAGGTTGATTTTTTCCATTTGATAAATTATATATTCGTTGTTATCTTTTATTAAAATTTATTTTTTTAAATTCCAAGGAAATTTGCATAATATATGAAATCATCTGAAAAGCTTAAACATATCAGAAATATCGGCATAATGGCGCATATTGACGCTGGCAAGACCACATTAACTGAGCGCGTGCTTTATTATACCGGAAAAACCCACAAAATAGGCGAGGTGCATGACGGACAGGCAACCATGGACTGGATGCCCGAAGAACAGGAGCGCGGGATAACAATTACTTCCGCTGTCACAACTTGTTTTTGGAAAGATCAGGAAATACATGTAATTGACACCCCCGGACATGTGGATTTTACAATTGAGGTTGAAAGGTCATTAAGGGTTCTTGACGGCGCAATCGCTGTATTTTGCGCTGTTGGCGGCGTTGAGCCTCAATCCGAAACAGTCTGGCATCAGGCTGACAGATATAAAGTGCCAAGAATCGCCTTTATCAACAAAATGGACAGACTGGGCGCTGATTTTGAAAACTGCATAAATCAAATGAAGGAAAGGCTTGGCGCGCATCCCCTTATTATCACAATACCTTACGGCGCAGAAGACCAGTTTAAGGGAATTATTGACGTGATTTATGAAAAATGGATATACTGGCATGATGACACACTGGGAGCTGAGTTTGAAGAAAGAGAAATCCCGGCAGAAATGCTGGATGAGGTTCAAAACAAAAGAAATGCCCTTATTGAGGCTGTTGCGGAGCTTGACGATATAATCATGGAAAAATACCTTGCGGAAGAAGAAATATCATCTGAGGAAATTCTTGCCGCAGTAAGAACTGCCTGCATTAACCTTAAAGGAACACCTGTATTTTGCGGAACTGCCTTAAAAAACAAAGGTGTTCAGCCACTTCTTGATGCTATAAGCAATTTTCTTCCTTCTCCCCTTGATGTTCCGCCTGTAACAGGTGAAGACCCTGTGACAAAAGAGGAAATATCAAGGAAAACCGATGAAAACGCCCCATTTTCCGCGCTTGCATTTAAGATACAGATGGACGGAGGGAGAAAGGTTGTTTTTGCAAGGATATATTCCGGCTCAATTAAAGAAGGTGATGACGTCTTAAATGCAGGCAGAAAAACAAAGGAAAAAGCATCAAGAATCCTTCAAATCCATGCAAACAAAAGAGAAAGAATTGATTTTGCGACCGCAGGAAATATTGTGGGTATTATGGGACTTAAAGAGACAATAACAGGTGACACCCTCTGCGATCCAAAAGCTCCCATACTCCTTGAACCAATAGACATCTATAAACCTGTTATTTCCGTTGCAGTGGAGCCAAAATCCTCTGCGGATCAGGATAAGGTTGAACAATCCCTTAAAAAACTTGCGGAAGAAGACCCTACCTTTAAGTTTAAGATAGATGAAGAAACAGGTCAGACAATCATATCAGGAATGGGCGAGCTTCATCTCGATGTCCTTACACACAGATTATTAAGGGAATACAATGCGCCTGTCAAAGTTGGCAAGCCCCAGGTTGTTTACAGGGAAACAATACAGAAAACAAACAAATACCTTGAAAAATTTGAAAAAGAAATTGCAGGCACAAAACAGACTGCGACAGTTGAAATTGAATTGCTCTCCCTTGAAAGAGGCTCAGGCAATAAGGTTATAAGCAAACTCCCACCTGAAAAAATACCTAAATTAATTGAAAATGCCATGCTTGACACATTAAAACAGGGTCTGGAAGGCGGAGTGGTAAGAGGTTATCCAATGCTCGATGTGGAAGTAAATGTGATTGACGCAATATATACAGAAGGACATTCATCGGAAATAGCATTCAGGGCTGCCTCATCAATTGCGCTAAGAAGGGCTCTGGAAGGCGCTGACCCCACACTCCTTGAACCCATAATGAAACTTGAGATACTTGTCCCTGACAATTACATGGGAGAGGTTATAGGAGACCTTAACTCAAGGCACGGCAGGGTTGAAGGTATTGAACCACGGGGGGCTATACAGGTTATAAAGGGTTTTGCGCCGCTTTCAAAGATGTTTGGCTATTCAACAGCTTTAAGGTCAGCTACACAGGGAAGAGGCAATTACACCATGGTCTTTTCCCATTATGAAAAGATTTAATAAGAGGTCAGCTAATATTTATGTTTGATTTTGCCCAAATAATACAAAGACTTACAATAACAATACCGCCCATACTTCTTGCGGTCACCGTACATGAGATTTCGCACGGATGGGTTGCTTACAAACTTGGCGACCCCACAGCGAAAGATGCGGGAAGGCTTACATTTAACCCGATCTCTCATCTTGATCTCTTCGGAACACTGGCATTTTTATTGACCCAGGCAATAGGCTGGGCAAAACCAGTGCCTGTTAATCCACGATATTTTAACCATCCGAGAAAGGATATGATATGGGTTTCCCTTGCAGGCCCTGCCTCAAATATACTTCTTGCAATAGTTCTGGCAGTAATATTAAAACTTTTTTTTCTTATTCCCGCTTTAGGCGCTCCTGCTATGTTTTTTTTGAAACCATTGGCGTATATGATTCAAATCGGAGTGATGATAAACATAGGGCTTGCTGTATTTAATCTCCTTCCCATTCCTCCCCTTGACGGCAGCAAGATAATGGAAGGACTGCTTCCGTATAATCTTTCAATCCAGTACGCAAAACTTGAGCCTTACGGATTTATTTTACTTCTTTTGCTTATTTTTACCAATACCATTGACTGGCTTATAATACCAATAATAAGATTTCTCGCAAACTTGCTTATATAAAAATGAAAGGATTTAATAAATAATGACAACTACAAAAAAAAGAGTTTTAAGCGGAATGAGACCCACAGGAAAACTTCATCTCGGACATCTCCACGGTGTGCTTGATAACTGGAAAAAACTTCAAGAAGAATATGAATGTTTCTTTTTTGTCGCAGACTGGCATGCCCTTACGACAAACTACGAAAAACCAGGTGATATAAATTATAATATAAATGAAATGCTTCTTGACTGGCTTTCAGTGGGCATAGACCCTGAAAAAGCAACAATATTTGTTCAGTCTGATATAAAACAACATGCTGAGCTACATCTCTTACTCTCCATGATAACCCCTGTTTCATGGCTTGAGAGAAACCCAACCTATAAAGAACAGCAGCAGAATATTGAGGGAAAAGACCTTTCCACCTTTGGTTTTCTGGGATATCCTGTGTTACAATGCGCAGATATTATTATTTATAAAGCAAATCTTGTGCCTGTTGGAGTTGACCAGCTTCCCCACGTTGAGCTTACAAGGGAGATAACAAGAAGATTTAATTATCTTTATGGCGACACCTTTCCTGTTCCGGAATCAATGCTCACTGAAACACCGAAACTCCCCGGACTTGACGGCAGGAAAATGAGCAAAAGCTATGGAAATTCCATTTTTATTTCAGATACCCCTGAAGAAATAAGAAAAAAAATGTCAACAATGGTCACCGACACAATGAGACCTAAAAAAGAAGACCCGGGCGACCCCGAGAACCGCTGTGTCGCTTTTAATCTTCATAAATTATATATTAAAAAAGAGCGTCTTAATGAAATTGTTGAAGATTGTAAAAGCGCAAAACTCGGCTGTGTAAAATGCAAAAAAGAGCTGGGAGATGCATTATGTAATTTTCTTTCGCCCATACAGGAAAAAAGAAAAGAGCTGGAAAATCCAGAGAAACTTGCTGAAATTTTAAATAAAGGCAGGGGAAAAGCGCTGATTGTCGCTGAAAAAACCTTAAAAGAGGTTAGAAACGGAATTGGCTTAAGAAATATTGCGTAGTAAGATAAAACAAATTCTAAAATCAGGGCATTAATTTTGTTTCTATGTGACTTGTAGTTAGTCATATTTTAATACCCCTCACCCCAACCCTCTCCCACAAGGGGAGAGGGAGCTGTTAGGTCTCACTCCCTTGATGGGAGGGGATTAAGGGGAGGGTGAGTAAAATATGACAGTTTGAAGGCATTTCTCCAAATTTATCCACTATATTTCACATAAAACCTTAATTTTTAAGCTTTAATAAATGGAAAACAAGTGCCAGATAAAACTACAGATATTTGAAGGCCCCCTTGACCTTCTTTTGCATCTTATTAACAAAAATAAGCTTGATATCACTGATATTCCCATTGAGGCAATAACAAATCAGTATCTTGAGTATCTTAGCCTGATGCAGCAAATGGACATTGCGGTTGCAGGGGAATATCTCCTTATGGCGGCTACCCTTATGCATATTAAATCAAGCATGCTCCTTCCCCAGCCAAAAGGAGCAATATGCGAGGAAGATGACCCAAGAATGGAGATTATCAGGCCGTTAAAAGAACTGATTGAATTCAGAAACGCAGCAAAACATCTTTTTGACAGACCGGTTTTGGGAGAAAAAGTCTTTACAGGAGGATATAATCTTGAGACTTTTCTCAGAGAAATTACTAAAGATAAGCCCAAAAATGACGAAATTTTAAGTTATTCCCCAAAATCAGTGGAAGTTTCAATAGAAACCTTGTTTAATGCCTACTTAAGTATCCTTGAAAAAAACAGGGTGTATCCAATCTTACAGATTAATTCAAGGGAGACCCTTTCGGAAAGAATGTCCTATATTATGGATTTACTATATCAAAAAGGATCCCTAAAATTCCTTGAAATTCATTCTGACATAAGCAGATATTCAATAATAATATCATTTCTTGCAATTTTGGAGCTTTCAAAAGCAGAAAAAATACGAATAATCCAGGAAATTGAAAAAAATAAGGATATCCCGGAAATACAGATATTTTTATTAAACGAAAACTCTACCTTCATTAAATATCCTGAAAAAGCCTCTTTTTATCAGACAAATGCAAAAAGAAACTGGAAAAATATTAATTAAATCTTAACTGCCTTCATGAAAAATTCTGTCAATAAAATCAATAAAATCATTCGCCTTAAAGGGCTTTGGAAATAAACGATATCCGCGTTCTCCTATTTCAGGTAATTTTTCATCAAGGTCAAGGTAACCGCTTATAATCACTGCTTTTATCTCTGATTTTTCCTTTTTGCATATTTCAAGAAATTCAAATCCGTTCTTATCAGGGAGCATAAAATCAGTTACAATCATGTCAAGATTGTCTTTTTCTTTTTCGAAAATCTTCATTGCGCTCTCAAAACAATCTGCTTCAATCACCATATAGTCACTAATTGTCAAGATATCGCTTAAAACATCCCTGACCTTTTCCTCATCTTCCACAAGAAGTATCCTTTTATTGCGTGGATGAATTAAATCCTCCTCTGTTTCTTCAGTCTCATCAATTTTTTCCTCTTCAGATATTGCGGCAGGAAAATAAATTCTAAAACTTGTGCCCTTATCCAATTCAGAGCTTGCCTCAATTATGGCGTTATGCTGCTGGGTTATTGCGTAAACCACATAAAGACCAAGACCAGTGCCCTTGCCGTGCTCCTTGGTGGTGAAAAACGGTTCAAAAATACGGGATAATGTATCATGATCCATGCCCTTTCCTGTATCTTCAAGGGTTAGCGCAATAAAGTCTCCACTTTTGCCTGATCTTAAAAACCGTATATCCGATTCATCAATTTGGACATGTTCAGTTCTGACGATGATTGTGCCTCCTGAAGACATGGCATCTCTGGCATTTAAGGATAAATTTAATATAATCTGTTCTATATTAAGACTATCGCCTTTTATAAGAGGTATATTTTCATTCAAATAAGTTTCTATTTTTATATTTTCACCAATAAGCGGATTTAATATTCCTATAACGTGTAAAATCACCTGATTTAAGTCAATATTGGTAAAAGTTGAAGGCTGGGTTCTTGAAAAACACAAAAGCTGCCTGACAAGACCGGCGCCTTTTTCTATTACACTTTGAATTGTGGCAATATTTTTCTCAATCAAATTGCCCTTTCCGAGCTTCATTGCGGAAAGCTCAAGATTTCCCTGAATAACCGCAAGCATATTATTAAAGTCATGCGCTATGCCGCTTGCAAGCCTTCCAAGGGACTCCATTTTTTGAGACTGTGTAAGCTGAAACTGCAACATTCTTTTATCAGTGATATCCCTTTTGAGCGCCACATAGTTTGTAATATTTCCGTCTTTATCCTTTATTGGACAAACCGTTAATTCTTCTTCATACAAAGCGCCGTCTTTTTTCCTGTTGGAAACCTGTCCAATCCAAATGTCTCCACTGGTGATTATATACCATATATCGTCAATTTTTTTATAATTAATGTCCATTGGGACAAGATCATCCAGATATTTTCCCTTGATATCATTTGCATTATAACCGGTGATATTATTAAATGCAGGGTTAATATACTCTATCTTCCCGTTTTTATCTGTTATGATGACAGCATCATTTATCTGCTCAATAACCGAGGCAAGCTTTCCAAGCTCTTTTTCCTTTTTCTTTATCTCGCTTAGCTCGGAAAAAACACCTATAATTCCTGCCACTTCACCCTTTTCATCCCTGAATACTGATTTATAAAAAATGCCCTCAATAAAATCGTGACCCTTTGTTCTTTTTTTGAACTCATAACTCTGCGCGCCAATTGGATTTTCCATTAATTCTATATCTTTTTGATGATATATCTCTGCTTCTTCCTGATCCCATATATCAAAAACAGTTTTTCCAATAATATCATTTTCTGATATATTAAATAATTCCTCATATTTTTTGTTGCAACCCAGGTAACGTCCTTCTTTGTCCTTATAAAAAAATGCAACAGGCAATGCATTTAATAGCGCAGTTAAAAATTCCTGATGTTTTTGTAATTCTTCTTCATAATTTTTCTCATCCGAGATATCCCTGCCAATTACAATGATTCCTTTTTTTGAGCCGTCTTCATTGAAAAGAGGCGACTTAATCACATCAAAGCACCTTGAATTTCCAGAAGAATCTAATATTATTTCTTGATTTCGCTGAATTTTACCCGAATTAAAAGCCTCTTTATCTGTCTCAGCGCAAAAACGAAAGACATCTTGATAAATTGACTGGGTGAGGGATGCAAGCTCATGATCTTTTTTCATGACATAGTCTGTATTTTCAAGCTGAAAAAGCCTTAATATAGCATCATTCGCCTTTATCCACCTGCATTCTCCGTCCTTGAAACAAATAATATCCGGTATTGAATTTATTAATGTCCAGAGAAGCTCTTCTGATTCCTTTAATTTTGTTTCTTCACTTTTGCATTTAACGATATAATCATTAAGCCTTAAAAATAAAAAAATTATTATTCCCAAGCCCATTGACCATATAGCAAAATAAATAAAAAATCCATTTTTATTTTCATCTTTAAGAAGTTTAAGGGCATCATCAACAGGATAATAAATGCTTAATCCGCCTATTAATTCTCCTGTTTTATATCCTTTATTTCCGTGACATTTGGAGCATGATTCAGCAAATACAAAAGGAATCATATATCTCATGAATGATTTGCCGTTTTGGTCAATTAATTCCCATTTTTCAGTTGCGCCTTTTTTAAATTTTTCAATTGCCTCTGATTCCCATGCATCATTTTGCAAGCCAGAATTAATTTTCCAATTATCATCTGCAATATTTATTTTTATTTTATAATTAACCGGAGACAATTCCATTAACTGGCTGATAATACTTAAAGGATTGATTAATACCAGCTTTTCTCCCGAAGAGGTTGTGATGCCTTTTTCTGAAAAATTTCTGGCTGAAGGATTGGATTTTGCAAATTCATTCTCAGGGACAAAAAGTCCTCCGTACATTGCCGCCAAGTGGCATAAAAAAAGATTTTGCTCAAGAAGAATTTTAACTTTGCTCTTTTCACTCTCTATGGAATGTTTTTCATGGGATTTAATGGAAAAATAAAAGAAAAATAAAAAAAAAGCCGTCCAGATGATTAATAAAATCATAGGATATCTCTTTTTTAAAACGTAATTTTTTATCATAAGTCACAATTTTTCATATAATAATTTATTTGTCAAATTAAAATTAATTATTTTATCAAAATTTTACATTAAATCACTTGCAAAATTATTAATTTTTTGTTACAAATAAGCAACTTTAAATTAAAAAAAATCGGAGAATTAACAATGAAACTCATTCTTTTAGGCGGACCAGGCGCTGGCAAAGGCACACAGGCAAATTTTATCAAGGAAAAATTCGGCATACCACAGATTTCAACAGGCGACATGTTAAGGGCAGCAGTTAAAGCAGGCTCTACCCTTGGACTTGAGGCTAAAAAATTCATGGATGCCGGCGGACTCGTTCCGGATGATGTTATTATCGGTCTTGTAAAAGAAAGAATTAAAAACCCTGATTGCGAAAAGGGCTTTTTCTTTGACGGATTTCCAAGAACTATCCCCCAGGCAGAGGCAATGAAGGCTGCGGGCGTTCAAATTGACTATGTTGTTGAAATTGATGTTCCTGACGAAGAAATTCTTAAAAGAATGAGCGGCAGAAGGGTTCATCTTCCATCAGGAAGAACTTACCACATTTCTTTTAATCCCCCAAAAGTTGCAGGAAAAGATGATGTGACCGGTGAAGACCTTATCCAGAGGGATGACGACAAAGAAGAAACCGTAAAAACACGTCTTGAGATTTATCATGCCCAGACAGAACCTCTTGTTGATTTTTACAAGAAATGGCAGTCAAGCGGAGATGCAATTGCGCCAAAGCATGTAAGGGTTGATGGCGTTGGCTCAGTTGATAGCATTAAAACCCAGATTTTTACAGCCCTTGAAGCTGGTTCAGCCTGCGGATGCAGCTGTTCCTGCGGCAGGTAATTTTATCTAAATTTAATTATTATTAAATTTTTAAGTTATTTTGGAAAACCCTTTGTATAAAAAGGGTTTTCCAAAAATTTTAAGTCTTTTCAAATGCATCTAAAAAGTCTTTTCTTGAAATCCCTGACTGTGTACAAATTGTTCTCAAAGTTGAACTTTTAATAAATGGATGATTGGGCATTGTTAGAGGAGTTTTTGTTCCGTCATTATTCATGCGTATCATGGCAATATGTTCTCGTTCCCTGACAAGCATAAAACCTAACGACTCTAACGTCTTAATAACCTTTGATTTTGAAGCATCCACCGGAAATTTGCCCATTAAAAAACAATGCCTGCTTCTGCAATAAAAACTTCCATCACACAATTATCATTTTCCAAAACTTCATCACCAAATGTCTCTATGTGAAACTGAATTGCAGATTTAACATCATTTAAGGCATCTTCATAGGTATCACCTTCTCCAACCACAACACCTTTTAAGCCTAATGGATAAGCAACATACCCGTCAGGCTGCTTTTCAACTATAATCTTAAAATTTTTACTCATATATTTGTAGTTTACCTTTGTTTTTATATTCTTTGATAATAAAAAAAACAGCTACTCCACTAACTCCATCCACCCGAATTCATCAGGTTGTTCCCCATATTGTATGTCGGTAATAGTATCAAAAAGCCTCTGGGCAATCTTACCGGTATTTCCGCCGTTAACCATAAAATCCTCACCCTTATAATGAAGAAGACCCACTGGAGAAATAACAGCGGCGGTTCCTGTTCCAAAACACTCTTTAAGTTCATTTTTTTGAGATTTTTCAATAATTTCATCTATGCTTATTGGTCTTTCCTCAACTTTTAATCCCCAGCGCCTGCATAATGCTATTACTGAATCCCTTGTGATGCCCGGTAAAATGCTGCCTGAAAGTAAAGGAGTCACAACAGTATCGTTAATAACAAAAAATATATTCATTGTTCCAACTTCTTCAATATATTTCCTTTGAACTGCATCAAGCCATAAAACCTGTGTAAAACCCTTGCTTTGAGCTTCCACAGATGCCATAAGGCTTGCCGCGTAATTTCCGCAGGTTTTCGCCTCACCAATACCTCCTGGAACTGCCCTTACATATTTGTCCTCAACATATATCTTAACAGGATTAAAACCCTCGGGATAGTAAGCCCCCACAGGACATAAAATTATTGAAAATATATATTCATTTGAAGGTCTTACGCCAAGAAAAGCCTCAGATGCAAACATAAAGGGTCTTATATACAAACTTGTGCCTTTTTCCGTTGGTATCCAGTCTTTATCAATCTTTACAATTGCCTTTACTGCCTGAACAAAAAAATCTTCGTTAATAACAGGCATACACATTCTTTTAGCTGATTTATTAAATCTTGTTGCATTTGCAAAAGGTCTGAAAAGACGAATCTTTTTGCCACTTCCTTTATAAGCCTTTAATCCTTCAAAAATAGACTGTCCGTAATGAAGACAGGAAGCGGCAGGATCAAGAATAAAATTTGCGTATGGGACTATTCTTGGGTTATACCAGCTATTTACATCTTTGTAATCCATAATAAACATATTATGTGTAAAATTTGTGCCAAATTTCAGATTGTTTCCGGTTAACTGAACCGGAATTTTTTGTTCAAAAAAATTGTAACGGATTTCCATAGATTATGTGTGCCCTTTAAGATTAAAACTTTCTTTAATAAAATTTATTATTATAATTAAAAGCAAAATCAATTTCAATATGAAAGCCAACAATTTAATGATAAATAATTTTTCCCAAAAAATAATTTATGAAGACAACCACATTATTGCCGTTAACAAAGATGCCAGCATTCCCACAGTGCCTGATATCACTGGGGATTTATCCCTCCTGGAAATGGCAAAGGAATATCTTAAAATCAAATATGAAAAAAAAGGAAATGTGTTTCTGGGCGTTATACACAGGATAGACAGACCTGTTTCAGGTCTTGTGCTGTTTGCAAGGACATCAAAGGCAGCTTCAAGACTTAGCGAACAGATCAGGGATAAAACAATAGAAAAAAAATACCTTGCCCTGGTGGAAAATAAACCACCCCAAAATTCAGGAATCTTAAAAAATTATCTCCTGAAAGATGAGAAAAAAAATATTGTAAGTGTGTGGAATGAAAAAATAAATGATAACTGCAAACTTTCAATAACTGAATGGAAATTTCTAAGAGCAATATCCTCCCAATATGGAAATATCTATCTTCTTGAAATAACGCCTGTGACAGGAAGACCCCACCAGATAAGGGCACAGCTTTCCCACGCAGGTTTTCCCATACTTGGTGATAAAAAATACAATTCAAAAAAAGGTAATTTGGGAGGAAAAATAGCGCTTCATTCGTATTCAATGGGATTTAAGCATCCCACTAAAGATGAAGAATTAATTCTTAGGACAGAACTTCCTGAAAATAATATCTGGGCTGAAAATTGAGGTGTGCTGATTTTTTTAGACACAGTTACTTTAAGCAGCCTTTCTCCTTTCTATATAATTTTGATAATATTTATATGCAAAAACTGTGGGAGCAACATTGCTAATTGATGCATGTCTTCTGATGCGATTATAAAAAAAGCTCGATATACTCTCTGATAACTGCCGCCTGCTTCAAGGCGGGTTTCAAATTTTCTTTGCTAAACCAATTCTGTTTTTAAGGCGCTCCTGGGACAGGAATACCTTTTTCTGTTTTATAAGCGACTAACCAGCCTGATAGTTCCTTTAGGGATAGAAAGCTTTTTAGCTACTTCTTTTTGTTTCAACCCTGTTCAATTACCATCCTGATTACTTCTGCCTTTAATTCCTGACTGTAAGTTTAATTTTCTTTCATCTTCTTTTATGCCACACTCAAGCAACAATGTCCACTAAAATCAATAAGCCCAAAAGACTTATCCCCTACTTCCCTATGCAGAAATTACTAAAAATCTCCTCCAGGACATCATCCTCAATATTATTTCCAGTTATAGCATCAATACTTCCGATAATTTCCCTTAAATCAATACAGATAAGTTCCTGAAACTTTTGTTCCTTTAATCCTGATATGGCATTTTTGCAAGCATTAATTGCATTTTCAACCAAATGTTTTTGTCTGACGTTTAATATAATATTCACATTTTCCACAACCAATTCAGGTGAAACAAGTATATCTGAAATCCCTTGTTTTAATTTATCAAGACCGTAACCATTCTTTGCTGACATGGGAATAAAATTAATAAAATCAATCTGTAATAATTTTAATAATCTTTCCCTGACATCAGATATTATTTTATCCGCCGAGGTGTCAACAAGGTCGCGCTTATTTAAAACGCAAATAACCGGCATATCTCTTTTTATTTCTTTAAAAACCGCCATATCCTCATCATTAAAGGGGTCTGTGATATCCACAACAAAAGCAACAAGGTCTGCCCTGTCTATCTCATCCCTTGCCATGTCAACGCCAAGTTTTTCAATAGGATCGTGTGTTAAATCTCTTATTCCAGCGGTATCCACAAGGGTAATCCTTAAACCGTTTAATTCCATGCTTTCTTTTATCACATCCCTTGTTGTGCCGGGAACAGGGCTTACAATCACCCTTCCCATTCCGAGAAGCGCATTAAAGATGCTGGATTTTCCCACATTGGGCCTTCCTGCAATGGCTATTACAGCGCCTTCCCTCAAAACCCGTGTGTTTTTATAATCATTAACAAGCTCATAAAGGGGCATTAATATATCTTTTTCAAGCACATCAATATAATTGGCATAATCCGTATCAAGGACATCATCAGAAAAATCTATATTTGCCTCAAAAGCAGAAAGTATATGAAGCGATGACCTTCTTATTTCCTCCATTTTGGTTAAAAGCACGCCCTGGAGGATATTTAAGGCATTTTTGTTTTCATATGCAGTCTGGGAATTAATAAGGTCAATCAATGATTCAGCCTGGGAAAGGTCAATTCTGCCGTTTATAAAAGCCCTGTACGTAAACTCTCCGGGATTTGCCGGACGCACCCCGTTTATTAAGAGTATTTCCATGATTTTTTTTAAAACCGCGTAGCTGCTGTGACACTGTATTTCAAGGATATCTTCCCTTGTGTATGTATGTGGGGACTTCATATACACAACAAGGGCTTCGTCAACTATTGTCTGAATTGCAGGGTCAATGACATTGGCATAATATAATTTATGTGAAACCGGCTCATTAACAGGTTTTTTAAAATTAAAAAGACTATAAAAAAGGGTAAGACATTTCTTTCCGCTTACCCTGATTATTCCTATGCCACCTGCCCCTGGCGGGGTGGATATGGCTGCTATTGTATCGTCAGTATCAGGAAGATTTTTTATTATACCTTGGACTCCTCTGGGGTCTTTGTCCGTTGTCACGGTTGTCTCTGTTGGCATCCCTGTTATAATTTTCCTCTCTGTTAAAGTTAGGATCTCTGTTAAAGTT
>DYOW01000007.1:0-19190 GCA_020720325.1 Desulfobulbus propionicus | reverse complement strand
TGGCATCCCTGTTATAATTTTCCTCTCTGTTAAAGTTAGGATCTCTGTTAAAGTTTGCATCACGGTTATAATTCCCGTCTCTATTATAATTCCCGTCACGGTTAAAGGGTTGTCTTTGCTGTCCGTCTCTTGGCTGTCTGAAACCTCTTTCCTGTTCATACCCCCTGCCATCAGGTTTATTTTTGGGCTTATGGGGAACAATCATAATCTTTTTGTAAATGCCTTCTCCGATACTTGTAGTCCTTACTCCGCCGATAATCTTAAGATGCATATGCACAAGCCTTCTGTCCTTTGGGCTTAAAGGTGAAAGCACCATGCTTTTTCCGGTCTGCTTTGCCCTGTCAGCAAGTCTTTCGGCATTTTCAATAAGACGTTGCTCATGTTTCCTGTTGTAACCGTCGGCATCAACCCTTATTGTCAGATTTTTTCTTGTTTTATTCCTGATAATCCTGTTAATAAGATAATGTATAGCATCAAGATTAGAACCGTCCCTTCCAATCACAAGATGTATATCATTTCCGCTGATATCAATAAAAGCGCCTTTTTCATCATGTTTAATGGCAGTTGTAACATCAAGACCCGCAAGCTCAAGGATTTTATCCACATGGACTTTCATTTGTGAAAGATAATCGCCTATTTCTTCCTCTGAAAGCTGTTCCAGAGATATTTCTTCGTCATCCTCTTCTTCGGTAAATTCGTCTGATGTCTCTTTTGTAACTATTTCGTCTTTGGCAGCAACTTTTTTTTGTGATAAATTCTGTTTAATTTCTTCTGGAGGATATGTTTCCGTATCTTCGTGTTTTTGGGATGAATCAGTTATCATTTGCCCTGCTGGTTGATCTTGTTTTGCAGGGGTATCTTTATTATCACTGATATTGGATTTGGAAACTTTATCACCAATTAATGATACAAGAATTCTGCATTTTTTTCCGCCTAATCCGAAAATCCCTGTTGTAGCCTTTGACAGAACCTGAATATCAAGTTTATTCTCTTCTGTGCCAAAATATTCGCATGCAAAATGAATGGCTTCTTCAAGGGTCTTACCTTCAAATTCCATTGTTTTGTTAGATAAATTTGTCATCACTTACTCCTTTATGAAGTGTACTTATTAGTATAATATTGCTGGGCAATTGAAAGGATATTATTTACAAGCCAGTAAAGCACAAGGCCTGAAGGAAAACTAAGGAACATAAATGTAAATACAACCGGCAAAAACTGCATAATCTTTGCCTGGGTAGGATCCATTGTTGTTGGAGTCATCTTTTGCTGAAACCACATTGAAACGCCCATTAAAATAGTAAGAACCGGAATACCTCCTATAAAAGGTATCATAAAATCGCCAATCATAAGCCTGTCAGGCGCTGAAAGGTCATTAATCCAGAGAAAGAAAGGAGCGTGTCTTAATTCAATTGATTGCAGAAGGACTTTATAAAGGGCAAAAAATACCGGAATCTG
Organism: Desulfobulbus propionicus; assembly: GCA_020720325.1. Taxonomy (GTDB): domain Bacteria; phylum Desulfobacterota; class Dissulfuribacteria; order Dissulfuribacterales; family DYOW01; genus DYOW01. The sequence continues at coordinate 17,735 of DYOW01000007.1, read as the reverse complement.
CAGAACCATAGGCAGACATCCACCAATGGGGTTGACCTTATAGGTCTTGTAAAGGTGCATTATTTCTCTATTTAATTTTTCCTTGTCATCTTTATATTTTTCCTGTATTTTTTTGAGTTTTGGCTGGATTTTCTGGAGTGTCTTCATTGACTGGGATCCCTGATGAGAAAGGGGCCAAAACACAAGCTTAATCAAAGCGGTCAAAAGTATTATGGAAAGACCATAATTATGTAAAAAATCATTAAAAATTCTAAGCGCATAAAAAAGAGGTTTTGCAAAGATATGGAACCAGCCAAAATTTATTGCCTCATCAAGGTTATAACCGCCTTTTTTCAATTGCTCCAAATCCTTTGGACCTGTAAAAAAACCAAAATTCAGCTCGTTAACAGGATTATTAAGATTTCCGCCAAGTTTTATGCCTACCGGGCTTTCTTTTGCATATTTATCAAATTCAACGCTCCAGTCAGGCCCGGTGGAAAGCGGAAGCATTGCCATCATAAAATAATTATCCCCAAATGAAGCCCAGTCAACCTTCTGATTATAAGTTATTGACTTTCCTTCTTTAACATTTACTTCCTCATATTGTCCGTTTGAGTAATATGAAGGGCCTGCAAAAGTATAGCTGTTTTGCGTTTTTGAGCTGGCAAATAAAGCAAGAGTAAAACCGGAAACCCCAATCTCATTAAAAACATATTTGGTTTCAATGAGATATTTTTCATTGGAAAACTGTATCTGCTGTAATATCCTTTTTCCACTTTCAAGCTGTGCTGTAAGTGTTATTGAGCCTTTTGGATTGTTGCTGTCAAGCACAAGACTTTCCTTATCCGATACAAAGTATAAGGATGACAGGTCAAGCTTTTTTCCTGACGCATCATTTATTGTCAAAGCAAAGGGCTTTTTATTTGCATTAAATTGTTTTATAAGATCTACAAAAGGGGCATTGTCCTTAAGTTCTGTTTTATATTTTTTAAGCAAAAACTCCTTTAATACAGCCCCGTTTTCAGATATCACTACTTTATATAAATCAGATTCAATTATTATATCCCTTGGTTTTATATTTGAAGGTAGATTAAGCGGAGCTTTAATATCCTCGGTTTCACCCAGGGGAAGTTCTTTTTTGACCGAAACAGTTTCTTCCTGTAAATTTTTGGTTATTTTTTCTGCACGGGTCGCATTTGTTGACTGCGCCGGGATATTGCCAGGCTGTTGAGGCGCAGGCATAAAATATTGATATGCAAAAAGAATAATGATTGATAAAAAAACAGCTAATAATGCGCGATACTCCATTTTGTTATAGTCTCACTTTTTTAATTTTATGGAACAGGATCATAACCCCCTTGTGACAGAGGATTACATCTCAGTAATCTTTTTAATGTATAATAAAAACCCTTAATCACACCATGTTTCTGAAAGGATTCAATGGCATATACTGAACAACTCGGATAAAACCTGCAACTTTTTGGTAGCATTGGGGATATAAAATAACGGTATCCCTTTAGCAAAATCACCACCCAAAAAACTATAATTTTATTCATTTTTACAAGCTTATCTTCTTAAAAACCGATGAAATCTTTTCCATTTGCAAAGGAAAAGGGAAGTCCATAAAAATAATTGAAGGCATGAAAATAATATCTAAACCACGCGATATTAAACTTTTATTCAGTCTGTAAAGCTCCCTTAATTTTCTCTTTATCCTGTTTCTTATAACCGAACCCTTAACTCCCCTTAATGAAATACCCATTCTGCAATGTTTCAGGTTATTAAGGATAAAAATCAAGGTTAATCCCTCGATTTTTATCCTTTTTCCATTTTTAAAAAGTTTTTTAAAATTTTCTTTTCCTTTAAGCCTTTCTTCCCGGGGAAAATCAAAGCTTTTACACACAAAGGCGGTGTCTGCCCTTTGCCCTGCGGCTGCTAATCACTTTTCTTCCGTTTTTTGTGCTCATACGTTTCAGAAAACCATGTGTTCTTTTTTTCTTGATAACACTGGGCTGAAAAGTCATTTTCATAAATTTCTCCTATATTTTAACAAAGTAAAATTGATTATAATATATAAATATTAGCTTAATGTCAATAAGAAGATGTGTATTACTCAAAGAAAAAATTAACCAGCTCCATTTCTCTTTGAACGGAATCATAAATAAGATTTAAATCATGACCGGTTAATCCCGAAACATCATAAATCCAGTTTATTTCATTACCTGATAACTTATTAATTTTTACCACAAAATGAGACAAACATAAAAGCCTTGCAATACTTAGCGGCAGTTGAAATTTTCTTATAAGCGCCTGAACAGAGTAGGCAATGCTGAGGTTATGTTCCCATATAATATGATCATATGGAGAACGCTCCTTACATAAGTTTTTTATGCTTGTTGCCAGAATAATTTCAATAACCCTCTTTAAGCCAAGCGCTGCAACAGCCTGCAGAGGGGAATCTATTTCTTTGTTTATTGCGGCGCTTGCGCATGCCTTAAAAAGGTGTGTGGAAATTACAGGGTCAATACTAACTTTTCTGGCAATGTCAATAAGAGATGCATCCTCGTTTTCAGCAAGGTTCAATATTTCAATGGCAAAAGGGGAAATTGGCTCAATGTTGTCTATAATTTTCTTTAGTTTTTCAGGTATATCTTTTTCTTGCATATTTTCCACTTTTTTATATGTTATAAAAACTTATAAAATCCTTTCAAGCCACGTGGCGATTTCAATATAATCCAGAGCGCCAGTTGACCTGGGATTATATATAACAACCGGAAGTTTTGATTCAACAGAAGATATAAGTGATGCGCTTTCCCTGACAGGTGGGGTGATTTTATCAGGAAAAAGATTTTTTAACTCCTGCATGACCTTTTTATGTGAAAGCCTTCTTGGATGTGCCCTGCAAGGTATAACAGCGTCAATAACCTTTTTGATATCCTTCTTTTTTATATCAGCAAGAAGCGCCATTAAGGCCTCAAGCCCCTTTAAGCCCAGAAAATTAGCCTCAACAGGAACGACTATAACGCTGCTTGCCTTAAGCGCTCCATATGTTAAAACACTTATGCTCGGAGGGCAGTCAATTAAAACAACATCCCAGTCGCCTTCTGTCCTTTGTATTGATCTCTCTATTATTTCAATTCCATATTCAATAGGGAATCTGCTTATTGCCTCGCTTAATTTTCTACCTGAAGGCACAAGAAAAAAATTATCAATTGAAAGGGAAATAAAAGGCAGGGATGATGTCCTTTGAAGAGCCAGCAAAAGTTCTTCACCTGAATCATCAATTCCAAGATAATGGGTGGCGCTGCCCTGGGGATCAAGATCAATTAACAGGGTTTTATAACCCTTTTTTGCCCATATTGCCCCAACATTTACAGAAGATGTTGTTTTTCCCACACCTCCTTTTAAGTTTACAAAGGAAATAAGTTTTTTCATATTATTTCTTTTTTATGCCGCAGCATTTCTTAAATTTTTTGCCACTTCCACAGGGACAGGAATCATTTCTGCCAACTTTCAGGGTATCTCTTTTTACAGGCTGCTGTTTTGGCTTTTGTTCTTCCTTAGGCTCGTTGCCATGACTTGCTGTGAGATTTTCCACTTCTTTCTTTTTTTCTTCCTGCATTTTCTCAATCTGTTCTGGTTGCACCGGACGTATTCTTAAAAGTATGCTTAAAATATCTTCCTTAAACGTGGAAAGCATGGACATAAACATATTATAACCATCTTTTTTATACTCAAGAAGGGGGTCTTTCTGACCATAACCCCTTAATCCTATTCCCTCCCTCAGATGATCCATATTTAAAAGATGTTCTTTCCAGAGGTTATCGAGGGTCTGCAAAGCCATATATCTTTCAACAGCAACCATTTCTTCCCCAAACATTGCCTTTTGTTCCTCATATTTCTGGATAAAAAGGGCTTTAAGCTTATCTTTCAGCTCATTTATTGTCACCTCATCCCTTTGCTTAGGCAATAATTCAGGATTAATATTAAATTCCCCGGCAAGTCTTTCTTCAAGGTTTTTCCAGTCCCAGTCTCCTGATTTTGCGTCCTCACCCACATTACAATACGTTTCTGTAAGGATTTCAATCATGTCATCAATATAATCGCTTATCTCTTCAAAAAGACCATCTCCCTTTAAGATAAGTCTTCTCTGACCGTAGATAACCTCTCTTTGCTTGTTCATTACGTCATCATAATCAAGAAGATGTTTTCTTATCTCAAAATTATGACCTTCAACCCTTTTCTGGGCATTTTCTATTGCCCTGCTAAGCATTGGATGCTCAATTGGCTCACCTTCCTCCATGCCCATTTTTTCCATTATTCCGGCTATTTTATCAGACCCGAATATCCTTAAAAGGTCATCTTCAAGGGCAAGATAAAATCTTGAAGAGCCAGAATCTCCCTGTCTTCCCGACCTACCTCTTAACTGGTTGTCAATCCTTCTTGATTCATGTCTTTCAGTGCCAATTATGTGTAATCCGCCCAATTCCTTTACACCTTCACCAAGCACAATATCTGTTCCTCTTCCTGCCATGTTGGTGGCAATGGTAATTGCGGCTTTTTGTCCTGCAAGACTTACAATTTCCGCCTCTTTTTCGTGATATTTGGCATTTAACACCTGGTGAGTAACATTATATTTCTTGAGCATTGAGGAAATAAGCTCTGATTTTTCAACACTTGTGGTGCCAACAAGAACAGGTCTTCCGATATTATAAAGTTCTCTTATATCCTGGACTACCGCATTAAATTTTTCTTTCTGGGTTTTATAGACAACATCTGCATTATCTATCCTTACCATAGGATTATGCGTTGGTATTATCACAACATCAAGGTTATATATTTTATGAAATTCCGCTGCCTCTGTTTCTGCAGTGCCTGTCATTCCCGAAAGTTTTTTATACATTCTGAAATAATTTTGGAAGGTTATGGATGCAAGGGTCTGATTTTCGCTCTGCACCCTGACCTTTTCCTTTGCCTCCAGAGCCTGATGGAGACCGTCACTGTACCTTCTGCCTGGCATCAGACGACCTGTAAATTCATCAACTATTATTACCTGGTCTTCTTTGACAATATAATCAACATCTCTCTGAAACATCGAATGAGCTTTTAATCCCTGTTGGACATGATGTAGTATCTCAACATTTGCAGGATCATAAAGATTTGATATTCCGAGGAGTTTTTCACATTTCTGCACTCCTTCCTCGTTTAAGGTCACTGTGTTTGCCTTTTCATCAAGGATAAAATCAGTGTCTTTCTTTAAATATGGTATAATCCTGTCAACATTTACATAGAGATCAGTGGATTTTTCCGATGGTCCTGAAATAATAAGAGGTGTCCTTGCCTCATCAATAAGAATACTGTCCACCTCGTCCACAATTGAATAATTAAATTCCCTCTGAACCATCTCTTCAAGGGAAAACTTCATATTATCCTTCAGGTAGTCAAAACCAAACTCATTGTTTGTTCCATAAGTGACATCTGCATTGTATGCTTTCTTTCTTTCGTCATCATCCATACCATGCACGATAACCCCTACCTCAAGACCTAAAAAACGGTATATCTGCCCCATCCAGTTAGAATCCCTTTTTGCAAGGTAATCATTAACCGTAATAACATGCACGCCTTTTCCCTCAAGGGAATTTAGGTAAACAGGAAGTGTTGCCACAAGGGTTTTACCCTCACCTGTCCTCATTTCTGCAATTATTCCATTGTGAAGCACTATGCCGCCTATTAACTGGACATCATAATGCCTTAAACCAATGGTTCTCTTTGATGCCTCCCTGACAACAGCAAATGCCTCTGGCAAGATATCATCAAGGGATTCGCCTTTTAGAATTCTTTCCTTAAATTCAGGGGTTTTTGCCTGTAATTCACTGTCGCTAAGGACAGAAATATCTTTTTCTATGTTATTTATCTTTACAACAACTGGTTGCAGTTTTTTTATTTCTCTTTCGTGTTTGGTTCCAAAAACCTTGGTTAATAATCCGGAAAACATTTTTTTAATTTAACTCCATCATCATAGCAATTTCATCACAATTGGGAAACCTGGGACATCTTATGCAGTCTGCCCATATTTTATGTGGCAGTTGTGATTTGTCAATAATATTAAAACCATTTTTTTTAAAAAATTCAGGTTGATATGTCAATGTAAATACCTTTTTAATGCCGTATTCCCTCGCCTCTGCAAGCGCAAAAGAGATAATGCCGCTTCCAAGACCAGCCCTTTGAAATTCTTCCTTTATTGCAAGGGATCTTATTTCTGCAAGGTCTTCCCATATTATATGAAGAGCTCCGGCGCCAATAACATGGCCTTCTTCTTCAATAACAAAAAAATCCCTTACATTCTCATAAAGGTCACTTAAAGAGCGGGCAAGAAGCATCTGCTTACCAGCAAAATAAGTCAAAAGAGAATGAATATCCTTAACATCGGATATCCTTGCCTTTCTTATCATTTTTTTAGAGCTTATTTATCTTCAAGAGAAACAATATAGGCTGTTTGTCCTTTTTTCTCTCCGATTTTTTTAACAGCTTCCTTAGCCTCATCAATGGTTTTATACTTTCCTATATAAACCCTGTACCATTTTCCTTTTTCTTTAAGGTCAACTTCCCTGAACTGTGACTTAAAGCCCTTTGTCTGCCAGTCTTTAACTTCATCCGCTGCGCTTTCCTTTTTATTAAAAGAGGAAATCTGAATGGAAAAATACTTCTTTAAAACCTCTTCTTTGGCTTTTTCTTTTGTATCTTTAGAAGGCGTAACAGCCGCTGTTTTTTGTGATTTATCATCTTTTTTATCATGTTTAACTTCTTCAGGTTTTACAGGCGTTTTTTGATCTTTTTTGGTTTCCTGTTTGGCATCGCCTTGTTTATCTTGTTTTTTTGCCGTTATAACCTCTTCTTTTATTACGGCCGTAGGAGTTGCATTTAAAGCTTCTTCCTGAGACTTTTCCACTGTTTCCACCGCAGGAGTTATTTTTGTCACATTATCTTCAGGAGGAGCAGCCATTTCTTTAGGAGGCTCTTTGGGTAATGCAGGAGGAGCTATTTTATTTTCTTCAGTAAGAGGTTTTTGTGCAAGCTGAAGCTCTGCCTCACCCCTCATGAGCTTTTGGCCTAACCAGAACCCCATAACAAAGACCCACACTAAGATACAGATACTTGTAATAAACAGCGCAAATAACCCACCCCAACCCATTTGGAGCTGAAATCTTTTCTTTTTTTCCATATACCTAACTCCTTTTAAATTAATTACATTTTTTCAGGGGCATCAACACCAAGGAGATTTAACCCTCTCATGAAAACGCTTTTACATGCCCTTGCAAGAAAAAGTCTTGCTTTTGTGAGATCTGAATCCTCACACAAAAAACGGTTTTTTGTATAATAGTTATGAAAAATACCCGCAAGATCCGTTAAATAATGTGAAACCCTGTGGGGTTCCAGACTTAAGGCGCTTTCTTCAACAACCGTAAAAAAATGATTCAGTTTTTTTATCATTATAATATCATCTTCTTCAGAAAGCAAAGAAGTATCCACATCTTTTATATCATTTTCTTTTATTCCCTTTTCAAGGGCATTTCTAAAGACACTGCAAAGCCTTGCATATGCATACTGGACATAATAGACCGGATTTTCCTGAGTTTGCTTTTTGGCAAGCTCAAGGTCAAAATCCAGATGACTGTCACATTTTCTTGTTAAAAACATAAATCTTGTGGCATCTTTTCCAACTTCATCAAGAAGTTCCCTTAAAGTTACAAACTCTCCTGACCTTGTGGACATAGATTTTTGAACCCCGCCTTCAAAAAGCGTGACAAACTGCACAAGAAGAACCTGCAATTTTTCCTTGTCCTTGCCAAGAGCCTCAATAACAGCCCTTACCCTTGGGATGTAGCCGTGATGATCTGAGCCCCAGATATCAACCAGTAAATCATAGCCTCTTTCTATTTTATTGCGGTGGTAAGCGATATCCGCTGCAAAATATGTGAGATTTCCATCTGATTTCTTTATTACCCTGTCTTTTTCATCACCAAAGGCTGTGCTCTTAAACCATAAAGCGCCTTCTTCTTCATAGATAAAACCTGTTTTAATAAGATAATCAATAGAATCCTGAACAAAACCATTATCGTGCAGCGTCCTTTCACTAAACCAGTTTGTAAAATGGACATTAAAGTCATAAAGATCCTGTTTTATGCCCTGCATTATGTTATCAACAGCCTTTTGTCTGAAAAAAGCAAGACAATCTGAGAGGGCAATTTCCTTATATTTTTCACCTTCACTTTCAATGACTTCCCTTGAAATGTCCCTGATATAATCACCTTTATAATAATTATCCGGAAACTCAATTGTTTCACCCAATAATTCCTTATATCTCAGATATACTGAAGAACCCAGTATATTCATCTGATTTCCCACATCATTTATATAATATTCTGTGTGCGTGTCATATCCTGCGGCGCCAAGTATCCTTGCAAGGCTATCCCCAACCGCAGCCCCTCTTCCGTGTCCTACGTGAAGAGGACCAGTGGGATTTGCGCTTACAAACTCAACAAGCGCCTTTTGATTATTACCGGTATTTGTTATGAATCCACTTTTAAGGTTTACAATATCGTTTAATTTTTCCCGCCAGATCTTAAGACTTATAAAAAAATTTATAAAACCAGGTCCTGCGATCTCAATTTTGTCAAAAAGAGGATTATCTTTTAATGCGTCAAAAAAAATCTGCGCGATATCTCTTGGCTTTTTTCCTGTCACAGGCGCAAGTATTAATGCAATATTTGTTGAGTAATCGCCATGCAGGGAAGATTTGGGAATTGAAATCTGATGGGTTTCAGGAAACAAAATGGAATCAATATAACCATTTTTCTTTATGGTTTCAAAGGTTTGCTCTATTAAATTTTTTAGTTGTTTTATCATAAATATCCATGAGTAGAATGTTATTAATTTTTAAAAACTTAAATAAACATAAGATAAAAAGAGATTTTTTCAAGGAGAATTTAATAAATTCTAATTTTTTATTATTAACTTATAAAAAAAATTAATCCAAATAAATATGCAAAAAAAATGAACAAAAATCTACTCTTTACCTGTCTTATCTTTCAAAAAATTATAATTAAAAAGAAGTTCCTCGTCATCAGGTTTTATTCTTAATGCCTGCTCAAATATCAACAAGGCTTTTCTGTAATTTCCAAGCATTATAAGGGATGCCCCAAGATTATTTGCCACATTTGTATCCTGATATTCATTCCAGACCCTTTCATAAATCTCGGAAGCCCCTTTAAAATCCTTTTTTGCCCTTAGATTTTCTGCCTGTTCAAGAAGCCTCTTTTTTCTTGTAAGTCTTTCTATGCGTTCATCTTCAGCTGATGTGTTTTCAAGGACAGTTTTTTTAGATTCAGTGATTTTTTTTTCTTCTTTGTTAACTGAAGCCAATTTCTCAGTATCTTTGGGTATATCAGGAACTTCATTAACCTTTGCAGTTTTTTCAGCTTTTTCTTCTATTATTGCAGCCTTAACAAGCGCTTCGTCTTTCTTTTCCGCAATGATATTATTTTCTTTTGTGGAAATTTCAGGGGTGGGCTGCTCCTTTATTGTTTCATTTTTTTCAGTGGTTTTTGTCTCCGCTAAATCTAACCGGTTAATATCTTCTACATTTTTTTCAATTTCTGGTTTTATTGCCACTAATTGGTTATTATTAGCGGATTTTTCAGATTTTTTAATTTGTTTTTCTGCTGTTTCCTGATATTTTGACTCTGTCTGCGCCGGAGGCTCAAATTTTTTAAGTTTTACAACCTCTGTCTTTTTGTTAGCAAAATTATTTAATAAATCAGGATAAAAAAATAGTGTTATGCTTGCGGAAAAAATCAAAAAAACAACAAAAAGAATGCTTAATAAAAAGGGAATTTTAGTCCTTTTCCTATCTGAAGAGTAAGCCTCCTGAAGATTGGACAATACATTTTCCCTGCCCTTTTTGTCTTCAAGTTTTTTTAAGTGATCGTAAAGGCTACTCACCGGAATAAACCTGTATATCAAGAAGGATCACCATTTCAATAAGTTTATTCTCTTCGGTTTCATATCTGAAAAGTTTGCCTGCCACAGGTAACTTTTGCAAAACAGGCATGCCTGAATCAAGCTTTTCCTTTCTTTCTTTGATAAAACCACCTAAAACAGCAATTTCTCCACTCTTAACCCTTAAAACAGTGGATGCCTCCCTGAGATTAACCCTTGGGAGCGAATAACTTACACTTTCACCAAAAGTTCTTTCATCTATCTGAATAAGCTCGCTTTTTATTGGCACAACATGAAGGTTTACCTTTCCATCTTCCTGAATAAGCGGGGTCACTCCCAGAAGAATACCGTCAAAAATAGAACTTATCTGCACCTCATAATCAAAATTATTGATTGAGCTGGACGAGGTATCATTTATATCCCTTGTTAATTCTTTGAGGTATGAAATAGACTGACCCACGCTGATAACCGCTGTCTGTCCATTCATTGCCTTAAGTCTTGGATTTGAAAGGGTGCGTATCTGTCCGAATTCCTGCAGGGCATTCACAAGCACAGACATATCAAAATATTTATCAGAACGAGAAAAACTGAAGATTCCGGCGGCAGTATCAAAGGGATTTGCGAGATCAACAGTCGTCTTTGTATTTCTTAACAAAGTTTTACTCACTGTTCCCTCCAGGGTTTTCCAGTCTATACCCAGCCTGTATTCCTTAGACAATTCAACCTCAAGAATCCTTGCATCAATAAGCACATATCTGTTATATTTACTTCTAAGAGTTTCTATGTATATTTCTATGTCTTTAAGCGCTGAAGGTCTTCCTTTTATCATCAAAGTGCCTGTCTGTTTGTTTAAAAAATATGATCCGTCCTCTCCGGAACCACCACCGCCTGAAGAAAAAGCAGACTGAGAGGCTGAGGCAGCAGTTTGTCTCTGACCGGTAATGCCGGAGCCAAGACTTGTCTGACCGGATGAAGAAGATGATGAGGAAGAAGCCTGAGAAGAAGTAAAGGAAGAAGATTGCGAAGATATGTTTAGCCTTGATGACACTACATTCTCAATTTCTGAATAAATATCCGAAACAGACCTGTCCATCTGGCCTTCAAGCTTAAAATTCCCTGTAAGAGGAGTAACAACATTGTTGTTGCCGGCGCTTCCACCACCTGAACCGCCACCCCCTAAAACATCACCGCCAATTGTGTATTGGGTATTTTGGATATTAGCAAGAAAATCAAGCTGCAATATCTTTTGTTCGTTTATCTCAATGTATAATGTGCCTTCAGTTACCTTCCAGTAGATATCAAGTATCCTGCATATTGAATTAAGAATATCTTTAAGGCTCATTTCTGTAAAATTAGCTGTTATCCTGCCTTTTTCACCCAATGAATTTACAACAGAAGGCAAAATCACAAGATTAAAACCGCCTGCATGGGCTAGTCCCTGAAAAATTGCCCGATAATCTTCATCAACAAATGAAAGGCTGACTTTTTGCGTTTCAAGAGGAGAAAGATTCTTAAATTTCGGCATAACATTTGATTTTTCTTCAATTGAACTTTTTTTAAAGGAAGTGACAGACTCATTTTTAACCTGATTTGTCTGGGCTACCTGGGATAACCTATCAGATTTTGGAAAATCGTTTGTATTAACAGAAGGATGGCGCTGTTCAGAAGGCATTTGTCCTGATACGGATGTATCTCCTTGTGTGAACGGAGAACAAGCGCTGCAAAATATCAAAAAAAACAAAAATAGAAAGTTATATAATCTTTTTTTCACCGGTTTTAAGGAAAAAAATCCCTTTTTCTGTTTCAAATAATACTCCCCTTTCTTTGATTTGCTTAACAGTAAATCCATCAGCCCTGTCATTTTCCCCCATTAATCTCCCGTTCACCCTGCAAAATTTCTTATTATATATATTGACAACAAGGGTTAAATTTATTTCAACGTCTTTTTTTCCCTCTTCTTTTTCCTGTGTAACCACCTCAGCTACTTCTTCTTCCTTTGGATAAGAAAAAAGCATGCTATAAATCTCTTCTTTTTTGAGCTGGGATAATGCTTTTATGCTTTCTATATCAAATTCAGCAGGCGCATTAAAAATAAATTCATCAACCTGTGGTATCTGATATTTGTTGGGAGCAAGGCTTTTCCCTGCATAAAAGGCAATTATACCACCAATGAATAAAATAATAAGTGGTAAAAGCCTTTTTAATAATATGCTATCAATCTTTAACGGCATGGTGAAAGAACAAGCCCCTTTACCTTAAAAAATTTCTGATCTTTTTTTTCATTTTTATTATCAACAGCTTCCTGACTCACTTCAAAAGCTGTGATTAAAGCAACCCTGTCATACCTGTATAATCCGCTAAGTCTGTATATAAGCTCATTAAAATCAAGGTCTGTCCATACAAAATCAATATCCTGAAAGATAAAAGAATTATTATTCATTGGACAAAAACTGAGTTTGGATTTCATGGTTTCATAATTGGTTAAGTTTTGTCTTGTCTGATTTATTTTATTATCTTCTTTTTTTAATCTTCCTAACGCTATATTTAACTGATTATTTTCAAAATACAGATAGCTGAATAAACCAATTAAAATACAGGTAATAACAGAGATTATGATATTTTTCATCGTTGTGGTCTTGTGATGTTTATATTTTTTAACGGGCTTGGTTCAATTTGCTGAATTTTTTCAGGAGGCTTTTTAGATTTAAGCAAACATTTTAATGTTCCCTCGGATTTTTTTTCTTCATAATTTATAACTGCATTCTCAAGAAAAAAAATTTCCGTCAAGTTGCCCTTTGTTTTATTTAATTCTCTTAATGAGTTGGCGTAAGAGCCTTTGGTTGCAAGGGTAATATCCAGGCTGTAAGGATGTCCGAGGTTTGCCTGAAGTTCGTCTGACCATTTGCCCGAAGAAACAGTGATTGGCTGGGACTGTTCATTAAGCACAGGAAAATTCATTGAAAGGCTTTTTACAATAACGTCCGGGGGAAGTGATTGCGCAATCTGAATTATCAGATTGTCAAGCCTTTGCTGCTCTTTATATTTTTCAAAAACACCCACAAATTTTTCTATATTTTCCTTTTCTTCCTGGACTGGATATTTGGTTGAAAGCTCAGAGACATTTGTTTTTATTTTGGATGATATCCTGTTAAATTCCGATTTAAGAAACTTATTTTCTGTATACAATTTATATATGAATAACATGAGAAATATACATGCGGCAATGGATATATAACCGGAAAGATTGATCAAATCATCAATGAAATAAGATATAATAACGCTTTGGGTCAACATATTATGTGACTTATCCGTGAAATATACTCCAAAAAGAGCTGGATATTTCTTTAATTCATCTATATTATTACAAATCAGGATATTTTCCCATTTTACATCTATTTTTTCCTGTTCAACCAATACCTCTTCAAGAATATTATAATTTTCTCCAAAAAGCATAATTCCGCTGATTTTTGTCCCATAGATCCTGTTTAAGCTGTTTTTTGCAAGCTCAACACTCTGCTTGATATTTGCCTGATCAAAAACCAGATCCATTTCCATTGGGACAAGCTGGTGATAAAAAGGTATCTTATTTTGTATGCCAAGAATCTGTAAAACACCCTGGTCAAAAATAACAGCAAGAACAGGGTCGTCAGTTGCCATTCCAACAATATTTGCGACTGAAACCGCAAAATGTGTGATTCTGTGTATTTTTACACTCTTATCCGTTAATAAATCAATAATATCATTTATTTCCCTGAAAGGACATGCAATAACTGCCAATTCAACTCTTTTATCAGATTCTGAGATTTTTTTCCATGAAATTTTCATATCAGCCACATCACCCCAGAAGGCAAGCTGTTTCAGCTTGTCCTTTATCTGAATTTCCAGGATATCAGCGCTTAATTTTGGAAAAAATTCCCTTGCGATGGTGTATTGACTAGTTTTTATGGATATATATGCAGTGGCCTTATCAATTGATGAAATATCTTCTAAGGTTTCAACAGTTGAAAAAACAGGCTTTTTTTTACCTGAAACCCTTACTTTTCTCCAGCGCCCACTGGTATCTTTTTCTAAACAATAAATATTCTTTGCCATCTCTTTTTATATCGTAAAAAAAAAGAATATCTTAAAACCAAAAAAAAAGGGCGTTACCGCCCTTTTTTTTTATATCAGAATAAAACTGATACAGATTAGAACTTAAATGACATTATACCCATAAGAGACTGTAAGGAAATGCTCTGATCTCCGTAAACATATGTCTCTTCGTCATCAAGGTCATTATAATAATAATGTAATCCTACTCCTACCCTGTTGGTTAGGCTGTAGTTTACGCCAAGCATAAGGTCAATCTCTGAAAATTCAAGATTTGAATATTCAGCAAAACCGTTTAAGTATGCTGTGTCATAAAGATATGGCATATTTGGATTAAGAATGGATACATTATAGTCAAGTTTAACATCTCCTGTTGGGTATATTGAATCAAAATGGAAATCTTCAATGCTGCCTTCTCCCAGAGTATAAGAGAAATTACCTACGATTTCAACTTTTTTTACAGGCATTAAGTTCATGCCAAGAAAAAATGTATGAGCCTTTGTTTCATAATCCATATTTGTGCTTTCAGAACCAAACTGGTCTGATGTGATTAAGTTAGCTCAGCCATCGTAGATAGCTACACAGTAATTTGAGTCATAAGTATCAAAGAAATAGTTATAACCTGCAGTGAAGGTCATCTTTTGTGATGGTGTCAAAACAAGATTTACACCGCCATTAAACAGGTTCTGCTCCCAGTTGCCGCCTTCAATCTCACTGTTTTCTGCTATGCGGTATTTTGCATAAAAGTTGGTGTTAAAGGTATTGGTTGGCATGAGATTTAACTTAAGATTAAACTCATGGGCAAGATCAGGCTGGTTTGAACGATCTTTTGTTCTCTGGCTGTAAATGTTCGGATCATAAGATCTGTCAAAGGATTCTGTTCCGCTAACAGATGGACATGCATAACTTCCAAAAGAGCCGTCAGGAGGACTCATGGCATTGGTGACTGCATATGCGTCATTGGCAAGCATAAGTTTATAACCAAGACCAAATTTAACATTTCTCTTTGCATGCCAGTCACCTGACAGCTTAAAGGTATGTTTGGTGGTATCTTCAGGAACATCATGATGTTCATAGTTATCCCTATGCTCAAGGTGATAATCATAGCCACCCTTTATGTGAAGGGAATGTGTTGCTTTATAAGCAATATCAGCTCCAAAAGAATATATTTCTGAATCATAACCGGATTTTCTTATCCAGTCCCAGTAACCTGCTTCAAGTCCATAATACTGTGAACGAGGAACCTTTGAAGCGCCTGATGCAAGGGAGGGAAGATAATTATTGTCGTTTACATCAATAAAAAGTTCATCATTGTCAATATCCTGATATTTTCCATGCACTGTAAATGATAATCTTTTATTTAACTTTGTATGCCATTTTGCCATGACAGACACACTATCCATCTGAAGCTCGGTGTCATACTTTCCTGTTAAAGGATTATAAGAACCGTCTGTGCTCTGATTATCAGTCTTGCTGTAAACAATGCCTGTTGTAAAAATATTATTTTTTGTGACATCAAGCCTTGTTTTTAATGCATGTGTGCTCTTTATGCTGTCAGGGGTTCTTGAAAATGGAAGAGCGCCTTCTGAACCGTCAAACTGGAGGTTTGAGGTAAATGGAGCGACATGAGCTGAAGCAAGATTACTATAGGTATTATGCATGCTTTCAGAATCATCCTCAAACTGTCTGTATGAATATGTATATTTAACAGCAAGAGGTCCCATCTGGACATCAACATATGGGCTATATTCGTTTGTGGTCTCATCAACAGATTTTGAAAAAGATTCAATATGACAACCTGAACATTTGGACATGGTTTTAGACTGAGCGCAGCCTTCCCGTCTCTGATATCTGTGGTCAAAGCCAAGCTTAAGCTGGGGAAGATTGGGAAGATTCAGCTTAAATTTGTTTGTCCAGTCAGCATAAGATGTTTCATAATTTGCATTTGGGTTATGGTCTGTATAATAGACATTTGCAGCGCCTAAAGTTGCTCTTGCATTCTGCCAGCCTGGAGTTTTAGAGTCTGTATCTGGCAAGGCATTGCAAAAAGCTGTGTTATTTGGATCTGGACAAGCAAACGGAAGACCTGTGGGATCTGCTTTTCCTGCTGCTCCGTCAGAGTCTGCCCTGAAGATATGAGCCTGAAGATTTCTTAAATAGTCATGGTCAGTGCGGTGTAAAAATTCATTATATTTGGTTTTATAAATAAAAATCCTGTTTAATGAAAGATTTGCGCCATAAGCCTGGTCATCACTATCCTGAAATCTTCCGTTTGCATCAAAATCAAAGGAATTGCTTCTGTAAAGAAGCTTTCCGCCTAAATATACGCTTGAACTTTTGTCATAAATACTGTTGTATTCGCTTACGCCCTTTGCTCCGTCTTCCTTATCGTCAAGGTCATCCGCAAGTGTGCCGCCCACATTGATTTCAGCCTCATAAGGCTTATCAGCGCTTTTAGCATCTCCTGCCATGACCAGATTGACATTAAGTAAAGAAAGACAGGCAAGCAGAGTTGTTATAAGTATTCCTTTTTTCATCTTTTCCTCCCTATCTTGTTAATGCTCCGCCAGCCCCTGTCACAGACTGGGAAGGCATATCAGAGCCATGAACATATGAATGACACTGAGTGCATTTTGTCATAAATGATTTCTGAAAACCGTTTTGAGTCGCGCTTATAGTATTTGGATAATCTCCAGGGGCAGTAACCGCTGTTTTGCTGTTTGAAGCCCTTGTGGCATGGAAGTGACCTTCATGACACTGCAGACAAAGGAATGGCTCCTGCTGTCTTAAAAGATTATTAGCGACTGTTCCGTGAGGATCATGACATATCATACAGTCTTCCACAACTGGGTCATGTTCAAATGCAAACGGACCCTGATAACGTGTATGACAACTTAAGCAAAGGTCATTGGTTCTTTCCTGTGTTTTTAACATTCCCTTTCCGAAATTGTCGCTTCCGTGAGGATTATGGCAACTGTTACAAGTCATTTTTCCTTCTTTTACGGGATGATGAGACATTAAGTGCATCTGAGCGTTTACATCCTGATGACAGGAAGAACATAGCTCCTTCTCACTTTTTGAAAGGAGAACCTTGTTTGGATTGTTATGGACTTTGTGGCAGGTTGTGCATGACACATCACCTTCAGCATGGGCTGATGATGCCCAGTTCATATGCTCGCCTGTGTTGTGACAGGTTGTGCATACACCTGAAACCTCTTCAGAACCAAGTGAGCCTTCTCCGTGATTTCCTTCTTTTTTGGCAAATTTTAAGATTTTAGCCGGATCTCCGCCTGCGTCAACATGAGCAGATCCAGGACCATGACAGGATTCACAACCTGTCTGATAACCTCCCGCAACCTCAAACCCCTTGATTCTTGCGTGAACATTATGCTTTTCCTTCTGGTAGTCTTCGTGACATCCGTAACAGGTGTCTGCTCCAACATAGGTCGCGCCTTTTTCAGGGGTGGGAGCCTTTATAAGATTGGCTCTTTTATCCACCATCTGGGAGCAACCAATGGCAAAGAGAACTCCTGCCACTGCCACTAATGCTTTCTTTCGCATAGATACCCTCCTTTTTTTATAATAGAAAACTATTAATGAATAGCTATTCATAAAAAACATCTATTGTTACAGATTGTAACAATCATTATGAGGATTTGTCAAGTAAA
>DYOW01000077.1:7614-9976 GCA_020720325.1 Desulfobulbus propionicus | reverse complement strand
TAATCGTCATTTACTAAGTCAAACCGCACAATAAAATTATATTACGCTCAAAATTAAAAAGAAACAAGATTTTTCATCATAAAATAATTAAAATTTTTGGCTTTATATGAAATATAGTGGGTAAATTATGGAAATTGACTTCATACTATAAAATACTATTCACCCTCCCCTTAATCCCCTCCCATCAAGGGAGTAGAAATTTAATTGCTCCCTCTCCCTTTTTCTCCAAACAGTCCCCTCTCCCCTTGTGGGAGAGGGTTAGGGTGAGGGGTGATAAAAATATTACCCACTAAAAATCACATAGAGCCAAATTTTTATATTTAACTTATACCACACGATATAGGACAAAATATGTCCTATATCCTAAAAAAAATTATTTTTTATTTGAATTTTTATTAAAAATGTATATAGTAATTTATACATTTTATAAATTTTTTCATAATAAGGTATTGCAACTATGGAAGCATCAATAATTGACCTTCGTTATAAAATGAAAGAAGTTTTAAAGGCATTGGACAGAAACGAAAACGTAACAATCACCTATCATGGCAAAATAAAAGGTGTCATACATCCTGTAAGATCCAACGAGGATTTAAAGGTATCAGACCATCCTTTTTTTGGTAGTCACCCTGCAACAAAGCAGACAGTTGAAGAAATCATGGAAAACCTACGTTCAGGACGCATAAATGCTATTTGACACTGATATATTTATATGGGTTCAAAGGGGTGACTTAAAAGCTGCAAATCTGATTGATGCGAATCCAAAAAGATACTTATCTGTCCAGACATATATGGAGCTTCTACAGTGCGCCCAAAACAAAACTCAGCATAAATATATTAAGGATTTTATCAATAAATTTAATTTTGTTGTATTGCCGTTTACCCAAAATATCGGCAACAGGGCAGCCATATATATAGAAGAATATTCCTTAAGTCACGGTTTAAGGACAGGTGATGCAATAATAGCCGCCACTGCTGTTGAAAATAATTTATCTGTAATTTCGTCAAACTCCAAACATCTTAAGCCAATATATGAATTGGATTTAATTGTTTTTATTCCCTAACCCACCCCATAAAGCCTGTTCATCTTTAATAATTCTTCCTTGACAAGCAGCTTTAACGATTCAGGCTGCATTACCTCAACATCAGCGCCATACTGCATGGTCTTTAATTTTACCTCACGTAAGTCAGCCACAGGAAAACTTAGCTCAAGGCTTCCGTCTTCAAGCTCCTTAATTGTTTGGGCTGGATGCCAGAATTCATCTTTTAACCATCTTGCGCGAAATGGATTAAATCTAAGTGTCACAATCTCCTGATGTTTGCCAAAAAATATTCCAAAGTCCTTAATAATATGACATTCCCATTCTTTTTTGGGTCTTTTTACAAAAATTTTATCAGTGGTTTTAATATTTGACATTCTTGAAAGATGAAATTTACGCCAGTCATCACGTTCCCTGCAAAATGCGATTAACACCCAGCTTCCCATATAATGCTGAAGGTGATGAGGCTCAACAGTTCTTTCTGTTTTATTCTTTTCTATTGGGGATGAATATGAAAAAAAAAGTAATTTTGGATTAATAAGCGAATCAGAGACAATTCGAAAAATATCGGAACTGGAAGGAGAATAACCATGCCACGTCGCTGAAAAAGATTCATCCAGTGTGGTTTCAGAAAGACCAATATTTCCCATCTGAATAAAGAGTTTTTTGCCGAATTCGGATATTAACTGGCTTATCAGACCGCCAGCGCTGGATGAAAGAAGGTTTTTTGCAAGCAAAATTGCTAATATTTCTTCCTGGGTTATATTATTTAAGTTAAAAAGAATAAATTTTGGGTTGGAATAAAAATAGCCTTTTTTGCTTTTATCATATTGAAGCGGGGCATTATATTCTTCCTTCACTTTAGAAATATCTCTTTGGGCAGTTTTCCTGGACACCTCAAATTTTTCAGACAAATCAGTTGCATTAGGAAATTTATCCCTTTTAATCTCTGCCTCAAACCATTTTAAGCGGTCTAATATTGAATTTAATAACATTTGTAAAATACAAATTAATATTTTTTTCTACTATAACACATAATCTGCGAAATATATTCTTAAGACAATTAAATAATAACTTTCATTAGTTATCACCTTAAGCTTCGCCAGGCTCAGCAACCATCTCCTTTAATGAGACCCGCTCTTTGGCTTTATTCGTCGTTGTTTGTCGGCAAAAAATGCTCACATACATGGAGTATGTTGCGCTTTTTTGCCTCTTCACGCCTTGTCTAAAGCCAAATATCTTGTTTTGCAACGGTCTCGTAATGTAAGATAAGATTACTTTCCCTTAAAAAGCCGATAGCGAGCCTTTGAGACTTATTGCAT
>DYOW01000077.1:0-7514 GCA_020720325.1 Desulfobulbus propionicus | reverse complement strand
TGTGGGAGTGGAGTGGTCGCTTTATCACTCAAAAAGGGGCGCAGGGGACTTTATCCCAGCAAAAATAAAATTAATTCAACTAAGTAAACTCTGGAAATAAAATCGCTTCATAACTCATTTCCTCAAACAACATATAAAAAGAAAGGTTTTTATCAGTGCAATCCTGTAATCAGTGAAATTTTTTACATGAATAAAAAAAATGACAGTTTGCAAAGCAATCCGCCTGTAAAGCGCCAATACACATTGAAATCTTTGTAACTAAGGAAATATTGCTGAAAGTTGACCGAAAAATTTATCGAGTAAGTGTTGTTGACAAATTTGTCAAAGTGGTTTTCGAAAAATTCTTAAAGTGGAAAATATCAAAACTTGTCAACGGGTAAAAATCACCATCTATAATCACACCTCGCCATAAAAAAAATTAATTCTGAGGCATTTTAAGAGGGAATTTAGTCATATTTTTAGTGACCACCTGAGCAATTTTGATTACTTTTAAGATTTTCTCTCAGGCTTAACTCTTTGAAATAACTGGTCTGCCCGGAGGGACTCGAACCCCCAACCTACGGCTTAGAAGGCCGGTGCTCTATCCATTGAGCTACGAGCAGAGTAAAAAAGGAATTATAACAAAATATCTTTTTTTGTAAAGATTTTTTTTTAATGTTTGTGAATTATCTCAGATATTATTTTTTTAAATTTTTCCTCTAACTCATGAAGATCCCCTGAATTCTCAATGACAAAATCAGATAAAAGAGCTTTTTTTTCCTGGGAAAAGTGTGACTCCTTTAATTTTAGAGCCATTTCAAGGACTTCAGGATTATTTTGATGCCTCAATAACATCCTTTCCATAATAAATTTTTCAGGAGATGTCACGCAAATGGCATAATCAAAAAAATCCTGCCAA
Source organism: Desulfobulbus propionicus (assembly GCA_020720325.1). GTDB lineage: Bacteria > Desulfobacterota > Dissulfuribacteria > Dissulfuribacterales > DYOW01 > DYOW01. The sequence continues at coordinate 6,616 of DYOW01000077.1, read as the reverse complement.
TCACCCTCAAAAAGCAGGGGAACCTCAACAAAAACCCACTTAAAACCCCTTGACTTTAATTCCTCAAGCTCTGCTTCCAACAACTCAAATATTGCGGGATGCACAATATCCTCAAGTTTTTTTTTAAGGTTTAAGTCCACAACAACTATTGAAAGCAGTTTTTTTCTGTCAATATCGCCTTTTTCATCAAGTATAATATTGCCAAACTCACTTTTTAAGGCATCAAAACAGGCGTTTCCCTTAACCATTACTTTTTTTGAAAGATTATCAGCGCTTATTACAGGATAGCCCGAATCATGGGCAATTTTTAAAACAGCGCTTTTGCCAGAGGCAATTGTGCCGGTAATGGCAATCAAATTCTCAGGAAGGTTTTTTGAGAACTTTTCCCTTTTCAAATCTCAATCATCGCCGCGTATGTTAAATTTAAGCTCTTCCTTCAGGTCTTTTTCCTGATTAAAAAGATATATCTCAAGCGTGCCAATACTGGTCACATTTGCAGAGAGCATCACGGGAATTGTCGCTCCCTTTTCAAATGCAGGATTTTCAACAGTTGTATGAATTGTGCTCACAGGCTGTATGGAATCCTCCCAGTCATCCACAAGCTCACCTGTCTTATCCTCTGGTCTTAAGGTGGTGGAAAGAAGCCTGAAATTTACAGGCTGTCCCACAACAAGACCAAAACTCCTTTTATCAAGCACAGCGCGGGTTTCTTCCTCAGCGCCCAGTGGAACAAGGCATAAGGCGCGAGTTTTTCTTGGCATTCCGGGCACTACAGGCCTTGGCGAGGCAATCTCAATATAATACGACCTTCCAATGCCGCCCTTTATCTTAAGACCTTCCCCCCTTTGAACAAGCCCAAAATATCCCGCCCCCTTTGAAACAGATGTGCTTAAATCCTGAACTGCAATTTCCCTGATATTGGCGTCTCCATACCAGTTATAAAGCGTCTGAAGAACCCTGTGCTTAAATTCAATTGAATGAAATACACCGCCGTTAAATAAAACTGCCGTGGGTTGCTGACCCCTTAAAAATCCTGCGATATGCTTTGTGACAGCGCTATCCTGGCAATAAGGAAGTGTAAGCTCGGTTAAACCTTCAGTAACAGAACTTTCTGGCATATCATCAATGCCGCACAAGGGAAAAAAAGCATCAATAATAAGGTGTTGCACAATGTCCCTTGTAAGGGTAAACTTCATTGATCCTGCCACAAGCCCCCTGCCAGCGCCAGTTATAATAATATCATCGCTCATTGCCCCTGAAAGAATCTTTTCCTTGGAAATCCTGACACTATTGATAAGCCCCTGAAATTGCTTTGAACTAAGATTTTTACCTTCATGCTTTAAGGATTCAAGGATATAATAAGAAAGCGCAAGATCCATGTTATCCCCGCCAAGAAGCAGATGCTCGCCCACAGCCTTTCTTTCAAGGGAAAGTTCCCCGTCTTTTTCAGTGACATAAATAAGGCTGAAATCACAGGTTCCGCCGCCCACATCACATACAAGTATAAGGTCATCTACCTTTACAAAATCCTTCCAGTTATCCTTATTATTATGTAAAAAAGCATAAAAAGCAGCCTGCGGCTCTTCAAGAAGAGTTATATTTTCAAATCCGGCTGATTTTGCAGCTCTTAACGTTAATTCCCTTGCAAAGGCATCAAATGAGGCAGGAATAGTAAGATAAATCTCCTGATCCTCCATCTTTAATCCGGTATCTTTGCCAATCTTATAATTCCATGCAGCCTTTAAATGCCTTAAAAAGCTTGCCTGAGCCACAACAGGGGATAATTTCTGAATGTCTTCTTCCTCGGAATCAACAGGCAGGAAAGAAGATGTCCTGTCAACGGAAAGATGACAAAGCCAGCTCTTTGCCGAAAAAATAAGCCTTCCCTCCACCTCTGCGCCCCTTTTTCTCGCATAATGGCCTATAACCCTCTCACCAAAGGGGTCCCACGAAAGCACAAAGGAATTGGATTTTTTCTCCTCTTCTGTTGGCAGATATATAAAAGAAGGCAAAAGATTGTCCTTTCCAACCTCACCAGGAGAAAATATCTGTGGAATATCAAGAAGAAGTATATTATTTTCAGCCTCGCCGGCGCTGGTATCAATGTATGACATGGCGCAATTGGTGGTGCCAAGGTCAATTCCAATAATAAAACGTGATTTTTCCATTATTTTATCTCTATTTCAGCAGGAAAGACAATATCTGTTTTTTTGCCTGTCCAGTTTGCAAGCTTGACATTGCCAAGTTTCCAACCAGGGTGGATAAGAGAACCCTTAAATGGCGGTTTTCCCTTTATTTTTCCCATTAATTTTATTGAAACAGGGTCATAATCAGCATCAATCTCAATCTCACTCCCCTCCTGCGCATCAACAACAGGCTTTAATCCAAAGGTTTCGGTTATCACTGTCTTGCAACCCTTATGAAGCGTCCTTACCGCTGCCCCAACTTGTGCGTCATCATAATGCTCTATATTTTCACTGATAAAATCAAGAAACCTGCCTTCTCTCTGTAAAAGCCCCATTATCTGGATAATTGCAATTTCTTTCTGGTCAATTTCTTCTGGCAACGGCTTTACTACCACTTCAGATGGTTTTTCAGAAATTTCTTTGGAAGGCTTTTTTTCTTTTTTATCAAGCTCTTTTTTAGCCTCAATCTTTTCCCCTTTTGAAATAAAGAAATAAATCAAACCACATAGCAATGGCGCTATAATAAGAATGGGGGCATTAAGACCTTTTAATAATTCAGGTTGATTTAAAGACACAAAAATCGACAAACCGCTTAACACAACAAACATGGAATAAACAATAATGTCCTGATTTTTCATTTGTTCTCCTTGTCTAAAATTTAATTGGAGATACTTTTTTTATAAAAAGGATTTCTCCAAGCCTCTTCCTTAATAATTTTAAATTATGTCAGACTCCAACTCATCAATTATTCCCTTGGCCAGTCAGCTTTAAGGATATTTTCCCTGGGAATTGACCTTTTAATAATAACTTTCATGGGATCGCCGAACATAAGCTTCATATCGCCCTGTCTTGGAAGTTCAACTGTGATAAGGTAATCATCCAGAACTACAAGCGCTTTGTTTTGGATATTTTCAAGAAACCATGCATTCAAAGGAATATTAATCATACGGGTAAAAAATTTCAATATCCAGTATCTGTTTCTTGCCTGAGTAATCTGTGACGCTGTTAATAGACCATCCTGAAGCAAAAGAAGATATTTTGCCAGATCATCCTTATTAAAAAGGGGTTTGCCTGTATGAAAAAAATAAGAAAGTTGTTTTTGCATTATAAGGTCAAGCGCCCTTCTTAAAGGTGAAGTTAGGGTGGTGTAGGCATTTAAACCAAGTCCCGAATGATAGGCAGGCTCTGTGTCCATGATTCCCCTGCTTATATGCCTTCTCTGCTGATAATTTAATTTAACATCATAGGTATTGCCCCGTATTATCCTTTCCCTTGGCTCAGGCTGGCTTCTGTATATGGCTGGAAGCGCGTTATCCCTTAAAAATGCAGCTCCAATATTATTTGCAAACACCATGCATTCAGCTATTAAAAATCTTGCGGGTGTGATTGGGGATAAAAATATTTCAGGCATTCCATTAGTCACCTTTATGTTTAACTCAGGTATTGGCAAGGGCAAAGCCCCTTTTTTTATCCTTACATCCTGAAATTTAAGACAAAAATTATAAAGAAGCCCGATTTCCTTATCATTTTTAATCATTTCATCAAGGTCGTTATAATTAAGCCTCTTTTTGATATTTATAACTGATGGAAAGATTTCAGTTTCCAGAATATCGCCGTTATCATTAATCTTTGCCACAAATGAAAGCGCTTCTTTATCCTTTCCGGCGATTAGACTCCATTCTTTATGGCAAAGAATTTCAGGAATCATTGTGACAACCCTGTCAGGCATATAAATGCTTGTTGCCCTGTTTATCGCGGATTTGAAAAATTCCCCTTTCTCGTGAATTTTATGCGCAAAATCAGTGATATGAATTCCAAGTTCCCAATGACCGTTATTTTTAACAAAACTTATGGCATCATCATGATCAAGGGTTTCAGGCCCATCAACTGTCACGGCTTGAAGAGCTGTGAGGTCTCTTCTTATATTTTCATAAAGAAAAAAACCACCGGAAATCTCATTTGCCTCGGTTAATACAGGTTTTGAAAATTCACCCGGAGCGCCCTGCTTTAATATCTCAATATTAATATCTTCGTCCCATACCCCTGATTTTATAAGAAGGCTTAACGGGTTGATGCCGTAAGGAAGCTGGGTATTTTTAAGAAAATTTTTTATTTGTCTGGTCTGCTGGCTTGATTCTTCCCCGTTAATACAGTAATCTTTAAGGTCTTCGATAAATTCTTTTAATTCAGGGTCATTAAGATCAAGTTCAAAGGAAATTTTTTCATTAAAAAGCTTTTTTATCCATAAAAGTCCCTTTTCAAACTTTCTCATTTCCCTTTGTTCCTGCTCTCTTTTTTCAAAAAGTTTTGAAATAGTCTCAGGGGTTTGAACAAAAATAATATTATCCTTAAACTTGAAATAAAACTGCTCATCCATCACTGCCCTTATCAATGCTGCCTCATGATCAGGGGTATATTCTTCTGGATACAGAAGCTCCGCAATTTCTCTTGGCTGAAACACCTCTTTTTCATCCTTTAAAATATCCCAGAGTTCCTTTAAATCAATTGTTTTTTTTAAAGAATCCCTTGTAAGATTTATATGCTGAAGGTCTTTTATAATTGCATTTTTGGATTGTGTTGAAAGTTTAAGTGGAGAAATATGTATAAAACGATTAAGGGTTAAATTGGTTTCCTTACCTGAATTTGTTAAAAGATGATAACGTCCGCTTTTCTTTTCAAGGCATGCTCCAAGGATAAAACGACCATTTTCCAGGAATTCCACCACCTGGCCCACAGAAATATCTGTCATTTATGCCTCTTATTTGGGTAGAAACCGATTTAAATTATCAACAGAATTTGCAATTCCATATGCTGCGAGTTCGGTAGCTGAAAGCCACTTAAATCCTGCTTTTCTGTATAAATCGAGATCAAGGATATTATCCGTAAGCGCCTTTTGGGTCTCATCAAAAGTATAACGCCAGAGTATTGAACCATCTGAAACCCTGATAAGGTGAATGCTTAATGCAACAGAGGCAGGCTTGTTAGCGCCATATGAACCGCCTTCCCTTTCCACAAATCTGAAAAGCCTTGTATAAAGAACCGCTTCAGCATTAAGTTCTTTTCCCATCTCCTGAATAATCCTTAAATGCGTGCTTTTTACATTTTCCCTGATAATTGAACCAAAATATGAATAACACCTTGAATCAGAAACCTCAAAGAATCTTTTATCATCCTTTAATGCCTTTAAAAGCATATCATTAATAATACGCCCCTGATCTTTTGTGGTTACATCCGCATCAAAGTCCTTTTCGCTCAGGGTGCAGGTTATTGTTCCCGGCTTATCTTCTCCAATTCTTTGAGGTGGAAGTATGGCTATCCTGTTAATTTTTTCACCTATATAAACAGGATAATCAGGTTGTTTTGACGCACAGCCCGAAATAAAGACGCCAAGTAAAAGCAACAAGACAAGATTGATTTTTAACATATTGTAATCCTTATTTAATTTTTATATTAATCCCTTTGAACTCATTATAGTATTATTTAACCTGAGGTCAAGGGCAACAGCAATATTAAGAGACCTTGCAAATGCCTTAAAAATTGATTCTATAATATGATGGGTATTTTTACCAGCCCTGCTAATTATATGAATTGTCATGCCGCTATTTACTGAAACAGCCCTGAAAAATTCCTCAACAAGCTCAGTGTCAAAATCCCCAACTTTTTCAATAGAAAAAACACAGTCAAAATTTAAAAACGGTCTGTTGCAAATATCAATATGTACTTCCGTAAGGGCTTCCTCCATAGGAATTGTAACGCTTCCATAACGGGTTATGCCTTTCATATCACCAAGGGCATCTTTTATTGCCTTCCCAAGAGTAATTCCAACATCTTCAACAGTATGATGAAAATCAACCTGAATATCGCCTTTTGCCTTGATTTTCAGGTCAAAAAAACCATGCGTTGCAAAAAGGGTAAGCATGTGGTCAAAAAAAGGCGCTCCGGTTTCTATGCTTACATTGCCATTTCCATCAAGAAAAAGTTCAATCTCTATCAGGGTTTCTCTTGTTTCTCTTTTAATAAGCGCTGTCCTGTTCATTTATTTCACCCTTTATTGCCCATGAAAAAATCATAAAAAGCAGGTTCTGTTATATAAAGTAACCTCTGATTAAATAAGTTTATTTTATATGAAACACCCCGTCCCTGCGGGACACCCCTCTGAAAGAGGGGAATTCCCCTTCTTAGAAGGGGTGGCAGGCGAAGCCTGACGGGGTAGTCATATTTGATCAGAGGTTACTAAAATAAATTCATTATTATATAGGAAAAAATAAAAAAAAGAAGAGTCCTGATAAAATCAAAACAAAAAAAAACCAAGACTTCTCCCAAATAAAAAATGTTTTTTAATATTGCTAAGTTAAGACGATTTTTTCTTTTTAGACAGCGCTATAAGCCATTCATGTTAAGTAAAAATTTTGTTTTTATGAGATTTTCAG
>DYOW01000006.1 GCA_020720325.1 Desulfobulbus propionicus | reverse complement strand
AACAATTGTGTATATTTTCCCTTTATTTTATAAAAAAAACTTTATCTAACTTGCGCAATTAATTTAATTATATAAGTTTATTGTAATTTATTAACAAATTCAAGACAATTTTTTTCAAATCAAAAAAAATGCTCAAAATAATTCTATTGTTAAGCAAAAATAAAACAATAACCCCTCCCCCAGCTCCGTCAAATATTTCCAGTATCTTTGGGGCATAAACTGCTTTTGAAGCCTTGGATTTTTCCTGTTCTGAATGGCTATTTCCTTAAAATATGCCTGCCAGAGAGTTTGAATCTCCTGTTTTTGGATTTGCGCTAAAGGGATTATAAGGCATTTTTTTATTTATTTTTAAGATAGGACTTGAGGTCACGATAATAATTTTCATGCGCTCCAACCATTATTAATTCCAACCCATCGGTCACAAGGCGATATGAAAGAAGATATAGCATGGTTTTGATTTTGAATTTATAGACAAAAATACCCCTCAGGTCTCCTTTTTTTTCAATGCCAATGGAGGGGTTTTCTACAATCTTTTTAATCTCGCTGTCCAGATTATCTTTTTCTATTTTATTGAATTTCTTGACTTTTAGTTCAAATGAACGCGATTGATATATTTTCATACACAATCAGCCCAATTGGTATTCTGATTTTTCACCCTGGTTTAACTCTTCGATTCCAATGAGTATTTCTTTTATTAAATCGTATGTCAAATCAGGATTTTCTTCTGCGCATTTGCCGATTCTTGCCCAATGTTCAATTTGACCTGTTAGGGAACGGTGGTCAATTTTGCTGATTTTTCTTGCCTCATTAACCAAATCTTCAGAAATACGAACTGCTGTAGGCATCCTGCAACCTCCATAAAATGGATAATTTGTTTTATTATATATCAAAACATAGCAAAATGCAACTCAGTCAGATATTTCCAGTATCTTTGGGGCATAAACTGCTTTTGAAGCCTTGGATTTTTCCTGTTCTGAATGGCTATTTCCTTAAAATATGCCTGCCAGAGAGTTTGAATCTCCTGTTCATTTTCAGCATAGTTTTTGGGAATAAAGCGCCTTTCCTTATCAATATAAATGGAAATTTGCTCTGTATCCCATTCTAATACAATATGCCGCTTTGTGTCAAAAATAATCCATTTCTCATTTGCAATGCGACTACTAAAATGTTTTGCAAGGAAGAAAATTATATTATGGTCCGGGGCAATTGGGGCAAAAAGCGTATTGTCCTCCATTTCCCTGAATCTTAATAAGCCCTTAAATCTGTGGATTTCAAGCCCCACCTTTCTTGTTGTTTGCAGGATAAAATTAATATCAGGATTTGTATAATCAGTTGGAAATTTCCTTTTATTTAAGGCAAATCTGATAAAATTAAGGAGTTTTATCTCAATATCTTTAATTTCCGAATGATATGAAAATAAAATTGTCCTGTTAAAATCAGGGGAAATTTTAGATAGTTTTGATATAAATGCCTCGGCTTTCCGGGTGTCTGTCTCAATAATGATTGGCTCAGAAAATAAATCACCTTTATAATTTGCCTGGGTTTTAATATCAGAAGCCCCGATATTTTGTTCTGTTATATGGCTTAATGCTGTTAAAAGCCCAAAAAAGCTGCCGTCATAAAGAAAAGTATTCATCAAAAAGCAACTAGTTACATCGCAAAAAGGGAAAGCTGCTGGCTTTTTGGTTTTTTATCATACATCAAAAGATTGGTTTTAATGCTTTGCGGGTCTATTTTAATCTGGTCAAATCTTTTTCCATTGCATGTTATGAAATATCTTGCCCTTTTAAGCACAGCCCCTGTTTTTTTAAGGTCTTCAAAATCAAGGCTTTTAAATCTTCTTGTGTTTATTATCTTGGTTGCCGTTCTAAATCCTATTCCCGGAATCCTGATAAGCTGTTCAAATTCAACTTTATTAATCTCCATTGGAAAAAGGTGAATATTCAGGAAAGCCCATTCCATCTTGGGGTCATAATCCCTTGAAAGCGTTCCATCGGGTGAAAAAACCAGATCATCAAGCTTAAAACCGTAAACCCTCAAAAGCCAGTCAGCCTGATATAGCCTGTGTTCCCTCATCATGTCTGGTTTTTCGGAAAAAATAAGTCTTGAGTCGTCATTAACGCTTACATGGGCTGAATAATAGACCCTTTTTAAGTGAAATTTATTATATAATGAATTTGTAAGCCTCATAATCTGTTTATCATCTTCAGGGCTTGCGCCAACTATGAGCTGCGTGCTCTGTCCTCCAGGGGAATATACAGGGATTTTCTTTGTTTTTTTTCGCTCTTCATTTGTTTCATATATTTTTTTGCTTATTTTTTCCATTGGAAGCAGTATATTTTCTTTTTTCTTGTCAGGGGCAATGTAGATGAGGGATTTTTCTGAGGGAAGCTCAATATTTACGCTTAACCTGTCCGCATATCTTCCTGCCTCATTAAAAAGCATATCAGATGCGCCTGGCATAACTTTAAGATGGATATAACCATTAAAACCCCTTTCAGTGCGGAGTTTTTTTGTTATTTGCACAAGTTTTTCAAGGGTTATGTCAGGAGAGCCAAACACAGCGGAGCTTAAAAAAAGACCTTCAATATAGTTTCTCTTAAAAAAATCTATTGTTAAATCCACCACTTCATCCACAGTGAATGCTGCTCTTGGTATGTCATTGCTTCTTCTGTTGGCGCAGTAGGCGCAGTCATAGATGCAAAAATTTGTAAAAAGGAGCTTTAAAAGAGATATGCACCTTCCGTCCTCTGACCAGCTATGGCAGATTCCGTTAACCGCAGTGTTGCCAATGCCTTTGGGGTTATTTCTTCTGTTGCTCCCGCTTGATGCGCATGAAGCGTCATATTTTGCAGCTCCTGAAAGGATTTTCAGTTTTTCAAGGGTATTCATAAAATTAAAAAAACTTTTATATTAAATGAAAGCGTGTTTTACTATAGTAATCTATAATTTTTTCATAATAAAATCAAATATGTTGCAGTTTTTTTGATAATATAATAGTATTATAATCTAAAATATTTCGCTTATCAAAGGAATTTATCATCATGAAAAAAGAAATATCACAAATAAGCAAACAATTAAGTATTATGGAACACAACCTAAAAAACTGGAACTTAAGAGATATAGATAAAAAAATTGATAATACAACATCTCTCATTCAAGATTTATGGTCAAATTCTGAAAATTTTATAAAAACCCTGAAAAATTCCATTGCTGAAATAAATTTATCCATTAATTCTGATGATTATATAAAAATGATTGAAACTGAATTTAATGACAATAATCTTATTGTGTCAGGAGAATTTCCAAAATATCAGCTTGGACCTTTTAGGATAAATTTTAATATTAAAGAAAATCTAATCGAGATGATATATGCCAAAAAAAAGAAAAGATTTTTTACCTTAGATCCTAAAACCGCTGTTTCTGAAATTCACAAGGAATATAAAAAATTAATGGATAAGCCATTTAATAAAAATGAATTTTGCAGGGAGCTATTAAATTCTTATGAAATATTAAACATAAATCAGTATAAAAACCCTGACATTAAGTGGGGAAGCCCTGTGTCGCTGTTAAAGATATATGATATGCTTACCTTAAAATTATCTGTAAAAAAAGAATATTCCATAAATAACTTTAGTTTTGACATATCAAAATTAAAGGAAACAGATATGATTTTTGACGATAAAATATTTGAATTGACACAGGGAACACCCAAAAATGCCCTTGTTATTGCCAATGAAAAAGGTGAAAGCTTTTATTTTACAAGTTTAACAATTCATCAGAAATAAAGTCAGGGATAAAAAAGACTAAAAATGAATATTCAACGTATTGACATACAAAGACTTCAAATGGGAGAGCCGCCTGTAAGCGATGAAATAATTGAAAAAATGACCTGCGGCAGGGAATTATGGATTGATATAATAAAAAAGCAATATCTGGAAAAATATATCTTTTCAGGCGGCTCTAAGGTAAAGTTTATTTATGGAGATTTAGGCGCTGGCAAAACCCATTCTCTTAGAGCAATATCAATTGACGCTAAAAAGCTTGGTTATGAAACACTTTATTTTGACCTTTCAGATAATCCGGTAAAACTATCAAATGTTATGTCTTTCTATAAAATGCTCGCTGAAAACATTCATGTGCCAACAATTATAAATCTTTTGTCAAAGAAAGTTGTGGCTTTGCTGGGATATAAAGATGAAGATTTTGTTTCATACCCTTGTTTTTTGGAATATATCAAAGAAAAAGAGGGATTACCCATTGGCAGCGCAGAGAGCATAATAAGAACCGCCATATCAAATGCCTTTAGAGACATTGATATTGCCATGTCTTTTAAGCAATTTATTTTTTCAACTGTATATTCAAAATTGACCGGAAACTATATCAATGAGTTATTTATTAAATGGTTGAAGGGAGATAAATTATATGCATCTGAAAAAAAAGAGATTAATATTTATGAAACCTTAAAAAAAGTCAATGCGATTAACTGGTTATATTCCCTAATAAAATTAATAAATCTTTCTGGTTTGCCCGGTTTTTTGATTATTTTTGATAATCTTCACATTTTGCGTAAAAAAGATGAATTTGGTCATTTTTATTACACGCCAAAGGCTGTTAATGATTTTTTTGAACTTATAAGGGAAATAATTGACAGAACTGAAATATTAAAAAATTTTTTTATGATATTTTCATCTGAAAGAAGGATGCTGTATGATGACAAAAGGGGATTTAAGAGCTATGAGGCTTTATGGATGCGCATACAATCAGGGATTATTTCCAATGAGTTTTTTAATCCTTTTAATGACCTCATTGACATGGACGCACACTTTGAGACTTTGGAGGAAAAAAATTTTCTTGATGAAATAACTGAAAAATTAGAGGCTATATTAAAACAAAACAAAACATCTTCTGATAACAAAGAAATTTTTCTTGATGATGAAATTCATCCCCTTAAAAGAAAAATCATGGAAAAAACAATTATGATTTCAATGGAACAATTTGATGGAACAGATAAAAGCCCTTGCAATTATTGAATCTCTAAGGTCTGGGATACCAACTATTAACTCCACAAGAAATTTGCCTGATTTGCGACCTGATTTATTAAAACAGATTGAGAATGACCTGAAACAATTTGAAGTCCATGACACAGCGCCTTCTGGCAGGATGATATGGGGGACTTATGGGCAGGGAAAATCACACTTTCTTAATATAGTTGAACATAAGGCGCTGGATTTAGGATTTGCTGTAAGCAGGATAACATTAAACAGAAGCCTTTCTTCAAAGGATTTTTATGAATTTTTTGGCGAATTAGCTTCTAACATAAAAATTCCCAAAACTAATATATCTGGAATTGAATGGCAATTAACCCAAAAAAACATTCATGAATTTAAAAGCAATCATTTTTTTAACCTTGAAAGATATGAACATCCGCTTCCTTTAATAATCCTTGAATTATTTTTGTCAATTAATAATACAGAATTTAGAAATGAGCTTTATGACATATTGACTTGTGGTCAATTCACATTAAAAAAACTTAAAGATATTGCTAAATCAATTAATAAAGACTTTTTATTTCGGGACATTCCCAAATTTAAGAAAGAAAATATTAGTTCATTTTTTGGTGTTTTTGCCCAATGCGTAAGATTTTGCGGTTTTAAAGGCTGGGTTTTGCTTATTGATGAGGTGGAGCTTCTTGGAAGATTGTCCAAAAAAGCAAGATTAAAGGCATATATGAACCTAAACTGGCTTCTTAACTGGTCTGATGATATGGAATATCCAATTTACACAATATGCGCGTCAGCCACTTCTTTGCAGGATTATTACTGGTTTGGGGGGAACAGAAAGAGAAAAGATGATAGCATATTAATGCCTGAGTTGGCAGAAATGGAATATGGCATTGAAGCAAGGGATAAAATTAATGTTTTTTTCCAAAATGCCCTTGAAAATGGATTAAATCTAATGCCTGTCAATATAAATGAAATGAGGGATTATTTTAATAAATTAATTGATATTTATTTATTGGCATATAATTTAGATATTAAAGATAAAATGGGAATTTTTTATGAAATAGACGATGCAATTCCAAGAAATATGCCTATAAGAACCTATATAAAGGGCTTTATTGAATTATTGGACGGACTTCAGGTCACAGGGAAAATACAAAAAATAAATGCGCAAGAGGTTGGGGAGCAGGTCTATGAGGAGGAAGAAGGGGAGGAAAAACAGGAACAATGGGAATGAGGAAATAATATGACCAGCCTTGTAACCTCAGAACAAATGCAAGAGCTTGACAGCTTGACAATAAATAAATACGGCGTTCCCTCAATAGTCTTGATGGAAAATGCCGGAAGAAGCATAGCGAAAATAATTATTCAATCTTATTCAAGCGAATTGAATGGTGGAGTCTTGATTATCGCTGGCCCCGGCAATAACGGAGGGGACGGATTTGTCATCGCAAGACATCTCCATCAAAAGTCTTACAATGCTCATGTTTGTCTGACTGTGGATGAAAATAAATACACTGGTGATGCCTTAACCAATCTTAATATAATAAAAAATCTTGGAATTAATATATTTTCCGTTGACAATCCAGATAAAATCTCAGAACTAAATGAAAATATAAAAAATTCTAATATTTTAATTGACAGCGTCTTTGGAACTGGCTTAAAAAGAGATATTGAAGGACATTTTCTTGCTATAATAGATCGTATAAATAACGCAAAAAAAACAGTTGTTGCCGTGGATATGCCATCTGGCATTTGCGGAACAACCGGAAGGGTTTTGAATAAGGCGGTTTGCGCTGATTTAACTGTCACAATTGGCGCTGAAAAAACAGGCTTAAGAACAGGCGAGGCTTTGTCATACACAGGCAAGATTCGTTGCGTTGATATATGCATCCCCAAAAAAGAAATTGAAATTTTACAACCAAAGATAACTTTGCTGGACAGAGAATATATAAAAAGCATTCTGAAACCAAGGAAGCTGGACTCACATAAGGGCAGCCACGGTCATGTTGGAATTTTTGCAGGGTCAGAGGGCAAGACAGGCGCGGCTATTCTCGCATCACTGGGATGTTTGAGGTCAGGCGCTGGTCTTACAACATTAATATCAACTCCTTCCACATTAAAACATCCTGCGATTCCCCCTGAAATTATGACCTTTGAGATAGATGGCTGGAATCTAAGAAATTTGGATGAAATTATGAAGGTTGCGGAAAAATTTGACTCAATTGTCATGGGCCCTGGAATAGGGCTTGATGAAAAAACAAGGGAATTTTGTTTAAAATTTATAAAAAATATCCAAAAGCCAGTGGTTCTTGATGCTGATATGCTTACAAATATTTCTTCTGATTTGAATTTGCTTAAAAACACAAAATTTCCAAAAATTCTAACCCCCCATCCCGGTGAGATGGCAAGACTAATAGGATTAAGCAAGGCACAGGCGCAGGCAGACAGGATTGGATGCGCAAACAAATTATCGCAGGACACAAATTCCATAATAATACTTAAAGGCGCAGGCACTGTTATTGCAAGTCCGTCAGGGGAAGTTTCTGTTAATTCAACAGGTAATCCGGGAATGGCAACAGGGGGAACAGGGGATGTTCTTTCGGGAATATTGGGGGCATTGCTTGCTCAGGGATATTTGGCAAAAGATGCTGCTGAAATCGGGGTTTACATACATGGTCTGTCCGCTGATTTTCTGGCTCAAAAAAAGGGATGTGTTGGAATCACTGCCAGTGAAATTGCAAAAAAAATCCCATATGTGATAAAAAACTTGATGGAATTATAAAATATTCTGCAAAAGTTTTTCTGATAATATCATTGACTCTTCGCTAATTCCGCCAAGCATCCTTGCAACCTCTCTTTTTCTGTCTTCATTAGTTATCTCATAAATTTCTGTAGAGGTTTCCCCGGATTCTATGTTTTTTTTGACTATAAAGTGACTGTCCGCAAGGGCTGCAATCTGTGGAAAATGGGTGATTACAAATACCTGCATGGCTTTTGAAAGCTTTTTTAATTTATAGCCTACAAGTTCCGCAACCTCTGCGCTTAAACCTGCGTCTATCTCATCAAATATAATAGTTCCTGCTTCCTCTGTTTCAGAAAGAATTTCCCGTATTGCAAGCATTACCCTTGAAAGCTCGCCACCTGAAGCTATTTCCTTTAATTGTCCCAAAGGCGCGCCTGGATTTGCGCTGAAAAGAAAAAGAACCCTGTCAACACCATCCGGGGTAAGATCACTTTTACCAGGATTTTCAGGGGTTATCACCTGAATTTCAAATCTTGTTCCCTTCATCTTTAATTCTGAAATAGATTTTTCAATTTCTTTTGAAAATTTTTGAGCGGCCTGCTTTCTGATATTTGATATGGAAATCGCAACATCAAGCAGGGCTTTTTCCTTTACATCTATTTTTTTTGATAATTCATCTATAAATTCATCATTTTTTCTTAATGCTTCAATTTCAGAATCAATTCTCATTCGATATGATATGACATCATCCAATTCTGGTCCATAATGCCTTTTTAGCTCCTTTAATGCATAAAACCTGTCTTCAAATTGCTCAAGACGAGAAATGTCTTTTGGGAGTTTTTCAAGATAGTCTCTTATGACATCGGATATTTCCTCAATGAGAAAATGGGCATTTTCCAGTTCTTTAAATGTTTTGCTAAGATTTGGGTCAATAGATAACATCTTTTCAAGGTCAAGCTTTATCTTATAAAGATTTTCTATAACAGAACCCTTGCCGGCATAAAGGTTTTTGTAACATTCAGAACCCAGATTAACAAGCTGAGCAGATGATTTTAAGAGCCGGATATTTTCTTCCAAAGTTATGTCTTCATTTTTTTTGGGGGAAACAGCATCAATTTTCTGTCCATTTGTCTCAAGCTTCTCAATTAATGTCTTAGTTTCTTTTTTTTTCTTAAGTTTTGAGTCCAATTCCCGGGAAAGCTCCTGCCATTGCCTAAATTTTTTTAGATATTCCTCTTTTTTCTCATTTAGCTTTGCATAGGCATCAAGCCAGAGAAGATGCATTTCTTCCTTTAACAGGTTTTGTTGTTCATGCTGGCCGGCTATTGAAACAGTATCTTCAGTAATTTTTTTAAGCTCAGCAATGCTTATCTGAGAACCTGAAAGAACATTTTTATTCCTGCCATTTTTTGTGACTGCCCTTCTTATAATTAACTCATTATTATCGGAAATAATACCCAGCTCATCAAGAAGCTCTTTTTTATTTAAATCAATTTGGATAACAGCTTGAATCTGCGATGATTCTTCGTTATTTCTTATGTGCTGCTGTCCAAATTTTCCACCAAGAATTAATTTTATTCCCTGTATAAAAAGAGATTTGCCTGCCCCTGTCTCACCTGTTATTGCGATAAGACCCTTATTAAAACTAAGCTCAGCCCTTTCTATTAATACAAAATTTTCTAAAAGCAGTTCATGAATCAAGTGACAACCCTAATTAATTTACGAATTTAATTTTTTTAAAAGCCATGCCATGTTTATTCCAAGCGCCTGCATGGTTTTAATTCCCTCTTCATCCTTTTCCACCTCGCCGATATTTCTGCCAAATCCCATATTCCAGTAAATAGAGCCTGGAACTATCATCTCGCTTATCAAAAAAAACTGATTAATGGCATTAAAAACATTAATTCCACCGCCGCGTCTCAAAGCAACCACCGCAGCGCCCACCTTTCTCGCATACAACTTTTCATTTGCCCTTCCAACCATGCCTGCCCTGTCAATTACTGCCTTTAATTCAGCAGATACATTTGCAAAATATGTTGGTGAGCCAAATATTACCCCGTCTGCCTCAATGATTTTTGCTATGATGTCATTTACCACATCCTTCACTATTGAGCATTTGGAGTCTTTTTTCTCAAAACATTTATAACAAGCCATGCAGCCCCGGATTTCTTCCCCTGCAAGCTGCATTAATTCTGTTTGAATGCCTTCTTTTTCAAGCTCAGTTAATGCGTAATGAATAAGCAGGGCAGTATTTCCATCTTTTCTTGCGCTGCCGTTAAGGGCTAAAACCTTCATAAATTTTTACTCGCTTAAATTTTATTTTTTCAGATATATTGCTGTCTTTGATATTATAATTGAGGCCATTCTCCCCAAAGCTTAGATCCTTCTTTCATCAAAAAAATTCCCAAAACAGTGTCTCTAAGGTAAATTTTTCCTGATTTATAAAATTCATGAAATAATTTTAAGGAGCTAAGCCTGCTCACACCCGAAATTATAACAGGCCTATTGTTTATGTAAAGATTATCTTCTCTTGCTTGCCCCTGATAGTTTGATTTAATACAATTAAAATCACTTCCGCAGGCCCCGCCCATAGGGTCTTCAACTGCATAAACTATGGTGTCAATTCCATTAATTATTAACGCTCCCAAACACATAAGGCATGGCTCAAGCGTTGAATAAGCAATTAATTCTGTTCCATAACCTTTTCTTTTATTTTTCAACCAATCCTTTAAAGCAAGCGCTTCAGCGTGGTCAAGCTCATTGTCTGATTCACCAGAGGCATTTTCTCTAAAACCCTTTCCAACAATTTCATCATTTGCAACAATTATTGCTCCAACAGGAAAATTACCTGCATTAAGGGCATTTCCAGCCATTTCAATTGCAACTTCCATATATTTAGTATGAAAAAAATTTTGCATTATCCCTTAAATTTCTCCTGACAAGCCTTGCTGCACAAATAATAAAGCTCATTATTTTTATATTCTTTGATTGTCAGGTCTTTTGATATAAATGTTTCGCAGACAGAACACTTAACAAGTTCGGTTATCCCGTCACTTCTGTCATTTTTTTTGTCTTTTTCCAGTGATTCAATATGAAAAAAATACCGTATAAGCTTTTTTGCTGTTAAATATAACAGATATAATATCAGAAAAAATACAATTATTCTAAACAATTTCAATAATCCTTAGATGTTTATCCTGATTTGATTTGTCATTGACTGCTTTCAGATATAATTCATTAATATTTTTATTTAATTCCGGAATTATCAGGTTAGGACATAAATCCCTGAGGGGCGTCAGGACAAAAAGCCTTTTTGATATTTCAGGATGAGGAATAATTAATTCCTCTGACTTTAATATTAAGTCATCATAAATGAGTATGTCAAGGTCTATGGGACGGTCAAAATATCCCTGGTTAGCCTCTCGGGTTCTGCCAAGTTTTATTTCAATAAGCAAAAGTTTTTCAAGGAGCAGGGATGGAATCAAATCTGTTTCTATCTCAATAACGCCATTTAGAAAAAGATTAACGCTTTCAAATCCCACAGGAATTGTTTCATAAAATGGTGAGACTCTTAAGACCTTTGTTCGCTCAAGTTCACCTATCTTTTTTATTGCTGTTTGGATATTCTCAAATCTGTCTCCCAGATTTGAACCAATGCCTATAAAAACCTGTTTTAACAATTAAATTAAGAAAAGTAATATCATAAGCCTAAAATTTCGTATTGTAAATCTTAGACTTAAAACTCTTTTTTAAGCCTTTCCACAGCCTCTTTTAAACGTGCTTCAGATACTGTAAGCGCAAATCTTACATATCCCTCTCCTGGGTCGCCAAAACCATTTCCTGGGGTGCAAACAATGCCAGCCTTTTCAAGCGCAAAAGATGAAAAACTTGCAGAGGTAAAATTTTCAGGCACAGGACACCACACATAAAAAGTTGCCTTTGGAAATGGGGCATTAAGGCCTATATCACGAAGACTATTAACAAAAACATCCCTTCTTCTGGTGTAAACCGCCTTCATTTCATTTACAAATGTTCCGTCGCTTTCCATGGCTGCGATGCCTGCCTCCTGAACGGCATTAAACTGCCCTGAATCCACATTGGATTTTGCATGTTTTAGTCCTGCGATAAGCTCATTGTTGCCCACTGCAAAACCAATCCTCCAGCCAGTCATATTATATGTCTTTGAATGTGAGTGAAACTCTATGCCAACATCCATTGCTCCATCAAATTCAAAAAATGATTTGGCGACATATCCGTCATATGTCATTTCACTGTAGGCAGCGTCATGGCATATAATAATATTGTTTTTATGTGCAAATTCTATTGCTTTTTTGTAAAATTCATCAGGGGCTATGGCTGCGGTGGGATTATTGGGATAATTAAGCCATAAAATCTTTGCCTTTTTTAGAATATCCTCTGGTATTGAATCAAGGTCAGGTAAAAAATTATTCTTTGCGAGAAGCGGGAGAAAATATGTCTGCGCATTACAAAACAATGTCCCGATATGATAAACAGGATAACCAGGGGTTGGAACAAGAACAACATCGCCTGGATTTAAAAAGGCAATTGGAAAATGCGCTATTCCCTCTTTTGAACCAATAAGGCATGCAACCTGTGTTTCGAGGTCAAATTCCAATCCAAATCTTTTTTTGCACCATGATGCCGCTGCATTTCTGAATTTTTTTGAACCCATTGACGAAGGATATCTGTGATTTTCAGAATTTTTAATGGATTCAATCATTTTTTCAATAACAAAATCAGGTGTGGGAAGATCAGGATCGCCAATTCCCAAATCAATAACATCAACGCCTTTTGAAATTGCCTCTGCCTTTTTCCTGTCAAGCTCTACAAATAAATACGGTGGTAATTGGCTCAGCCTGTCTGATTTAGCAAAATTCATATTTAAAATCCCTTTTTCTATGCTATTTTATTTTTTAATTCTCCGATGCCCTTGATGTTTACTATAACTTCATCTCCCGCATCTAATTTGCCAACCCCCACTGAAGTTCCTGTTAAAATTACATCGCCAGGCTCAAGGGTCATAATCTGGGAAATAAAGCTTACAAGAAAAAAGGCATTGAAGTTCTGGGTTGCGGTGGTAAAATCCTGCCTCTTTTCCCCGTTAACATGGCAGGTTATCTTGGCATCACAGGGATTGATATTATCGGCAATAAATGGACCTAAAGGACAAAAAGTATCAAATGACTTTGCCCTGGTCCACTGGCCATCCTTTTTCTGGAGATCCCTTGCGGTTATGTCATTTGCGCATGTATAGCCAAGTATATATCTTTTTACCTTGTCCTCTGACACATTTCTGCATCTTTCAGATATTATAATGCCAAGTTCAGCCTCATATTCAACATGACTGCTTTGTTTTGGAAGTTTTACTGTATCCTCCGGGCCGATGACAGATGAAGGAGGTTTTATGAAAATTAACGGCTCATCTGGAAGTTTCATGTTTATTTCCGCCGCATGATTTTTACAATTTAAACCAACAGCGACAATCTTTGTTGGTTCGCACGGAGGTAAAATTACAATGTCATTTACATCATATTTTTCACTTGTCCCCACAATCATTCCCTCAAATGGGCTTGAAACTATCACTGTCACGTGGTTTTCTGCCCAAATTCCATAAAGGGGTGTTTTCTTTTCCTTAGTTTGAAATCTTACTAAAAGCATAAATACTCCATAAAAACTCTAAATATCTTTTAATCCTAAGACATCCTGCATATTATATAGACCAGGATCTTTGTCATAAACCCATAACGCCGCCCTTATGGCTCCCTTTGCAAAGGTATCCCTGCTTGAGGCCTTGTGAACCAGCTCTATGCGTTCTCCAATTGTGGCGTACATAACATTATGTTCTCCCACAATATCACCACACCTTATAGTCTGAAGACCTATTTCACCTTTTTTTCTCTCGCCTATCATGCCTTTTCTTTCATAAACACCCACTTCTTCAAGACTTTTGCCCCTTGCATTGGCAGCAACCCTTGCAAGTTGCAGGGCAGTGCCGCTTGGAGCATCTTTTTTCATTCTATGATGAGCTTCAACAATCTCTATGTCATAGTCATCACCAAGAACCCTTGTGGTAAGGTCAATTAATTTATATAAAAGATTAACTCCCACACTCATATTAGGGGCTATAACGCAAGGTATATCCTTAAAAACCTTAGATATATCCTGGATTTGAACAGGAGTTATGCCTGTTGTTCCAACCACTATGGGTTTTTTAAACTCGTGGGCAATTTTTATATGCTCCAAAGATGCATCAGGATGGGTAAAATCTATTATTACATCACCTTCGTGAATCACAGATTTTAAATCAGGTGAAATCTTTACTTTTATTTCCTTGCCCACAGCGACAATTCCTGCGTCCTGTCCCACTAACGGATGAGCTGCATGTTCAAACGCGCCTTTAACCCGGATTCTTTCTGTCTCCAGAATATTTGCAATTATCCGCCCTCCCATTCTTCCGCCTGCGCCGGCAACAATGGCATTTATCATAAAACCTCCGAATTTTCTCAATAAATTATATTAAACTATAAGATGAAATAACCTTCTTTAACTTTTCTATATTTGCATCGGACATCTGAGCCAAAGGTAATCTTACCTCAGGGGATGATATTTTACCAATAAGACTTAATGCTGTCTTTGCAGGAGTTGGGTTTGTCTCAAAAAATAAAGATTCATAAAGAGGGAAAAGCCTTTCGTTAATCTCCCTTGCTTCTTTATATTTTCCGGCAAGCGCCAAATCCATAAGCTTTGACATATCAGAAGGCATAACATTTGCCGCAACAGAGATTACTCCCTTTCCGCCAACTGCCATCAAAGGAAGCGCGGTAAAATCATCTCCTGAAAGCACAATAAAGTCTTCGGGACACTGTCTTATCACCTCTGTAACCTGTTTTAAATCACCTGTCGCCTCTTTGATTCCGATTATATGCTGATTCTGAGCGCATCTTGCAACAGTGGAAGGAAGCATATTCACAGCTGTTCTGCTTGGAACATTATAAAGAATCATTGGAAATTCACAGGATTCTGCAATTTTTATAAAATGCAGATAAAGACCTTCCTGGGTTGGCTTATTATAATATGGTGTAATTAAAAGGGCTGCGTCTGCGCCTGCTTTTTTTGCATGATTTGTAAGCATGATTGTTTCTTCTGTGGAATTTGAACCTGTTCCTGCAATAACAGGCGCCCTGCCATTTACAGTCTTTATTGTTATTTCAACCACCTTTTCATGCTCTTCATAGCTTAAGGTCGCTGATTCACCGGTTGTTCCACATGGAACAATACAGTGTGTTCCGCTCTCAATATGCCATTCTATAAGGGATTTCAAACCTTCTTCATCAAGTTTTCCGTCCTTAAAAGGAGTGACAATAGCTACAATAGAACCCTTGATCTTATCCATTATCCCAGATGATGAATTACATTTTTTACTTTTACATGCCATAAGAAACTCCCTTTATAATTATATCACTATATTTTTATATTTTTTCTTAAAAAAGGCAAGAAAAAAACCTTTTTTTATTATAAAAAATTTTTTTTAATTTTTTTCAAGGGTATATTAATTTAAAATTTTTATGTTAATTTTATAAAAATATATCAGGAGTTTTTATGAAAATTAAAAAAGCTGTGCTTCCGGTTGCTGGTCTTGGCACCAGATTTCTCCCTGCAACAAAGGCGATTCCCAAAGAGATGCTAACTATAGTTGACAGACCAACAATTCAATATATCGTTGAAGAGGTGGTTGCCTCAGGAATAAGAGAAATTGTCTTTATTACAGCAGCAGGTAAATCTGCCATTGAAAACCATTTTGACTATTCCTTTGAACTTGAGACATTTCTTGCTCAAAAAGGCAAGCTTGACCTTTTAAGAGAAGTAAGAGGTATATCAAGACTTATTGACCTTGTTTCAGTAAGACAAAAAGAACCCCTTGGTCTTGGTCATGCAGTAAAGGCATCTGAACCTGTTGTGGGAAATCAACCCTTTGCGGTTCTTCTTGGTGATGACCTTGTGGATTCAGATGTTCCATGCGCATATCAGATGTTAAAAATATTTGATGAATATGAAGAATCCATAGTGGCGGTTCAGAGAGTCCCACAGGAAGAAACTCATCAGTATGGTATTGTTGAAGCTGTTGAGGTTGCTCCCGGTCTTCACAAGGTTGAAAAACTTATTGAAAAACCCAAAAGAGGCGTCACTAAATCAAATCTTGCAATTATAGGAAGATATGTGCTTAGACCTGAGATTTACAGTTGTCTTTCAAGGACATTACCTGGAATAGGCGGTGAGATACAGCTTACAGACGCTCTTAATATTCTGTGCAAGGAAAGAACCATTTATGCATATGAATTTCAGGGAAAAAGATTTGACGCAGGAGATAAGCTTGGTTACTTAAAGGCAACTGTTGAATATGCCCTTGCGCATCCTGAAGTTGGTTCAAGTTTCAAAAAATATCTCCAAAATCTGATTAAACAAATTGAAGGATAACTATTCAAAGTATATTAATGTAATTTTACCAATACCTGTTGATGCGCCTTTAATTTATAAACTTCCCGAAAACTCAGATATACCGCAAAAGGGATGCCGTGTGCTTGTCCCTTTAAAAGGCAGAAAGATCCCTGCTGTTGGAATTTCTTTTGGACTTTCTGACCCTAAAATTATTAATAACATCTCACAGGGAATTGAAATAAAAACCCTTTATAATATTATTGATGATAAACCCATTATTCCGATATCTTTTGTGGATTTCATTGAATGGGCTTCAAAATATTATTGCCATCCGTTAGGTATGGTCTTTGAGGAAGCTCTCCCCTCTGATGTTTTTTCTTCCACCAAAAAGGCAATCGATAAAATAATAAAATCATTTGAGAAAAATAAAGAAAAAAAGGACATCACACCTGATTTTATAAAATGGATCGAAAATCCACCTCTTTTAACAGACGAACAAAAAATTTGCCTTGAGAAGGTTGACCAGACACTTTCAAAAAAAAAATTTTCACCTTTTCTTCTCTTTGGTGTAACTGGAAGCGGCAAAACAGAAGTGTATATTAATGCAGTAAAAAGATGTATTGAAACAAAAAAAAATGCTCTTGTTATGGTTCCTGAAATTGCCATGACATCTCAGATTGTCAGCAGGTTTATGAACAGATTTAATAATGTTGCAGTATTTCACAGCGGCTTAACAAATCCCCAGAAATTATCTTCATGGAACAACGCAAGAAAAGGAAATACTTCCATTGTAATAGGAACTCGTTCATCTATCTTTACACCTATGCAAAATATTGGCCTAATAATTGTTGATGAGGAGCATGACCCTTCTTACAAACAGGATCATGGATTCAGATATAATGCAAGAGATCTTGCAATTGTCAGGGCGCAAAAGGAAAATGCTACAGTTATACTTGGCTCTGCCACTCCTTCAATCTCCTCAAATTATAATGTATTAGTTGGCAAATATTCTTTAATCTCCCTGACCAAACGGATTGGAAAAGGCGGTTTTCCTTCTGTAACTATTGTTGATAAAAAAAACATCTCAGAAAAAAATGATACCCTACCTTACTGGCTTAATCAAACTACATATGATTCCATAAATGAAACCCTTGAAAATAAGGAACAAGTTTTAATCTTTCTCAATAAAAGAGGTTTTGCCACTTATATTTTTTGTGAAGACTGCGGATTTGTTTTTACCTGCTCCAATTGTTCTGTAACTTATACATGGCATAAATCAATAAATAAAAAAATTAAAAATATTGAAACTGAAGGTGTTCTCAGGTGTCACTATTGCGGCGATGAAAAACCATCCCTGCCACTTTGCCCCAGATGCAAATCCCTTACTATAAAATCAACAGGATATGGAACCGAAAGAATAATGATGGAATTAACCGGCATTTTTCCCAAAGCTATAATTGACAGACTGGACAGGGATGTCATTACTTCAAAAAACAGGCTTGAAAATGTTTTGGATAAATTCAGAAACAAGGAAACTGATATACTTATTGGAACCCAGATGGTTACCAAGGGTCATGATTTTCCAAATTTAACCCTTGTTTGCATTTTAATGGCTGATTTTTCCTTTAATTTGCCAGAGTTTAATGCCTCTGAAAAGGCGTTCCAATTAATTTCACAAGTATCAGGCAGATCTGGCAGGGGTGAAAAACCAGGCAAGGTAATTATTCAAACATATAATCCCAATAATCAGGTTATTAATTTTGCCATAAACCAAAACTATAATGATTTTTATAATTTTGAAATCACAAAAAGAAAAAAATATGGTTATCCTCCCTTTGAAAAAATTTTGCTCATTTTGTTTTCAGGCAAATCTGAGCCAGCCGTAAAAAAAATTGCTTTAGATTCCCTTATTGAAATAGAAAAAATAAAAAAAATGGATATTTTTAATGATAGCATGACTCTCTTTGGACCTTCACCTTCACCTATTAACAGGATAGATAATCGTTTCAGATGGCAAATTATGATTAAGGTCATGTCAAATAATCTTTTTTTAAGGTCATTAGATATGATTTATCCAAAAATTTCAAAATTTAAAAAAGGTTCTGTCAGGGTAGAATTTGATATTGACCCAGTATCCATGCTTTAATGAAATTTTATACTTTTTTAAAAAAATTTATATTAATAGCCTTTGATAAACTTCCTGATGAAAAAATTAACCTTTTTGAAGTTTTTCCTTCTATAAAAAAATTTTTCAAACAAAGAAAACTTCACAGATTATTAAGAACATTTGGTGATTTTATTTTCCTTTTTATAATTATATTTGGACTTTTTGGTCCACAAAATCCCAACGAAAATATTATTATCTTTTTATCATGGGGGATATGGTGGCCAAGTATTGTTATTGGATGGTTTTTTTTTAGCAGGATGTGGTGCGGTTTTTGTCCTTTTCCCGGACTTGGAAGGTTATTGCAACATTTTAATATCTCCCTTAATCTTCCTGTGCCCAAATATCTTATAAATAATGGCATTTATATTTCGGTTTTGCTTTTTATACTGATAATTTTTTTTGAAGAATCCCTTGAATTCAAGGAATCACCACGCCTTACTGCCATTTTGATGTTATTTATCCTTGCTGGGGCTACCCTTATGGCAATGATTTTTCAGAAACAGGCTTGGTGTCGGTATTTATGTCCTATGGGAAGGATAATCGGAACAGGCGCCACAATGTCCTTTCTTGAATTCCGCCCTGATCATGAAAAATGTAAAGGGTGCGCTTCATTTGCCTGTAAAAAAGGAAATTCCCAAGCTGCCGGCTGTCCGGTTTATCTGGGAGCATTTAATGTAAGAAACAATCTTGAATGTCTTGTATGCGGTCATTGTGTAAAACTTTGCGACAGGGATTCCCCCATGTTAAACTTCAGAAGCCCATTTGAAGAACTTGTAAGAAACAAGGGACGCTTTATAACCTGTTCCCACATTATCCCATTTTTTATGGGTTCGCAAATAGCAAGGCTTTTGCAGGATAAATTCTTAAAAGATTATGTTACCTGCGACGGTTTACTTTTGTGTCAGGTTATATATTTTTCTGTGCTATTCTTTGCTGCTTACTTATTTATCCTGATGATTATAAGGATTGGCGGTGATGTTTTTGGTATGACTGAGGATGAGACATTTGGAAGCTTTTCTCCCTTTGTTCCCATTTTGGTTCCATTATCTTTTGGCGGTGAGTTATTAATCAGAATAAACTATTTTTTTGAGAAACTTCCGGATTTTTTTCCAACCCTTCAAAGACAGTTTGCTATTCCTGTTGGTCAGATTGCCATTGATTTGCCCGATTTCTTTATAAATTTTCTTGATGTATTTATTTTGGTAACCAGCGCTGCGGCATCTTTTTATGTTCTTTACCGCTTTATTGCCGATGATTTTTCAGGTCTCATATCTAAAGCTGGAGCCTATGCCTCATATGCCTTTATTTTTATAGTTCTTAGTATTTATCTGTATCTTATGCCCCATTAGGATCTTTGAGCCTTACACTTGTCTCAATCAGGCTTTACTTTGACTTTCATGTCTTAATAAATACAAAATATTTTGCATATCATCAGGTAGTTCCGCCTTTATTTCAATAATTTTATTATTAAGAGGATGTGTAAAAATTAATCTTCCCGCATGGAGCATACATCTTTTTATATCAATTTCATTTCCATTAATGATTATTTTTTTCTGACCGCCATATAAGACATCTCCCAGAATAGCATGACCTGTTGAACTTAAATGGACCCTTATCTGGTGTGTTCTGCCGGTTTTCAGATCAATTTCCAAAAATGACGATTTTTTAAATAACTCTAATGCCCGCCAAATAGTTATTGCATCCCTTGAATTTTTTTCTGAAACACACATTTTTTTTCTATGAACAAGGTGACGGCCAATGGAGCTCTTTATCACTCCTTCCTTGCTTGCGGGAATCCCATGTGTAATCGTATAATAGGTCTTTTGGATTGTTCGTTCCTTAAAATTTTTGGATAGCTCCCTATGGGTAATATCATCCTTTGCAACAATTAAAAGTCCTGTTGTATCTTTGTCTAATCTGTGGACTATTCCAGGTCTTTCAATCCCGCCAATTCCTGACAAATCTTTACAATAAAAAAGCAATGCATTAACAAGGGTATTTTCTTCCTTACCAGCTCCAGGGTGAACAACCATTCCGGCAGGTTTATTTATAACTAATAGATGAGGGTCTTCGTAACGGATATCAAGAGGAATTTCAGCGGGCGCCAACTCAGATGTCACAGGCGCTGGAATTTTAATATCTATTTTTGTTTGTTCTTTTACCTTTGAAGAAGGAATATTATTTGTTTTTTCATTTACACGGACATACCCATCTTCAATCAGGCTTTGAACTCTGTTTCTTGATAAATCAGGAATATTTTGAGAAAGATAGATGTCTAACCTTTTATTTGTATCAACGTCGCTTACAATAAATTCTAAAAATCTTTCAGCCAAAAAATCAGTTTCTTAATGGGTAAATTTAAAAAAACTTTCTATCTCTGAAAAAACAATTTTTTCTGTATCGCCTCTTGCAAGAGAAATCTCCTTTACAAGCAGGGATAAAGCAGTCTCCAACATTTTTTTCTCTCCAAATGAAAGGCTTTTTTCTCTCTGGCGAAGATACATGTCTCTTATTACAACCGCAAGTTCATAAACAGAACCGGTCTTAATTTTATCCATATATTCCCTGTATCTTCTGTTCCAGGTTTTGGGAGTAAAATCTATTTGTTGGTCTTTTAAAAGGTCATAAATCTTAAAAATTTCTCTTTCCTCTATAATGTGCCTAAGACCAACATTTTGAGTATTTTTTTGGGGTATCATAATCTTCATGTCATTATTAAGGATACGCATTACATAAAAGGCATGAATCTTGCCATCAAATTGTTTTTGTTCAATAGCTTCAATTCGTCCAACGCCATGTGCAGGATATACTGCCAGATCGCCAATAGCAAACATAAAACCCCCCTTAATTCTGTATCAAAATTAATTATAAACCATTTTTACAAAAATACTATCTTTAATTACAATTTTGCACAAATTAAATAAATATAATTAAAAATTTACAAATAAAATTAATAAAATAAGATATTTCAACTAAAACTTAAACTATGAACATTCAGGCAAAGCGATAGATTGTTATCAAACGTATAAATCTCTGCCATCAAGACTATGTATGACAACCACAGGAAAATCCTTAATTTGCAATTTTAATATGGCTTCGGGTCCTAATTCGCTATAAGCAATTGTTTCACATGAAACAATTTTTTCAGATAAATATGCGCCAGCTCCGCCAATTGTTGCGAAATATACCATACCCTTTGAAATAACAGGAGAAAAACCTTTGCCAATTAAGGATAAGACACCAACATTAATAAGTCTTTCTATAAATGGTTTCATTCTGTAACTTGATGTTGGGCCGCATGAACCAATAATATTTCCTGATTGCGCAGGACTTGGACCTGTTAGATAAATTGTGGAATTTCTAAAATCATAAGGAATGGTTATGTTGTTATCCATGTCATTAAAAAGTTTCATTAGAGTCTGATCCCTCGCTGTTATTAATTCACCGCTTAGCAAAACCCATTCACCCGGATTAAAATCGCTTAATTTTTTTAGATCAAGAGGTAACTCAATTGATTTCATTTTTAATGAAACGGGCATTTTTTTGCTGGGAATAACAGATAGACTTTTATCATCATCAAGAATAACCCATTTGTCATCTTTCCATTCTGCAGTAATTGAACGGGCTGCATGACATTGAATATTTACAGACACCGGAAGACTTGCTATATGACATGGCGATGTTAACACCTTTACACCCGAACAGGTATAATCACCACCTAACCCCATTGGCCCAATATGAAGTTTATTAATCTCTTGAAATATTCTTTTTTCTAATTCAAAATGAGGAGATATAGATTTTTTATTATCAAAAATCAAGGCTTTTTTAGAAAGCATAGCAGCCTCTTCCAATGTGCCGCCAATTCCAACACCTAAAAACATAGGGGGGCAAGGATTTGGGCCTGCCTTTTTTACCTGATTAAGAATAAAAGATATTATACCTTCTTCTCCCTGTGATGGCGAAAGCATGGATATTGCGCTCATGTTTTCACTGCCGCATCCTTTAGGCACAAGTGATATACGAAAAATATTACCTTTTACAAGTTTTGTATGAATAACTGAAGGGGTATTTGAAAGGGTATTTTTTCTTGTTAATGGGTCACAAACAGAAGCCCTTATAAAACCATCCACACAGGCTTTTTTTACTCCATCATTAATTGCGGCTTCTATATCTCCAATTATTTTTAAATCCTGACCAATTTCAATAAAAAAAACCGGAATACCAGTATCCTGACAAATTGGAATATTCTTGTCACGAGCGATTTCTATATTTTTTTTTAAAACATCAAAGATAAAAATTGCAGTTTCGTTTGTTTCTTTATTGGAAATATCAGCAAATTTTTCTAAATATGATGATGGAAGGTTTATTACAACTCTTTTA
Organism: Desulfobulbus propionicus; assembly: GCA_020720325.1. Taxonomy (GTDB): domain Bacteria; phylum Desulfobacterota; class Dissulfuribacteria; order Dissulfuribacterales; family DYOW01; genus DYOW01. The sequence continues at coordinate 21,492 of DYOW01000006.1, read as the reverse complement.
TATAGATTAAATACAATATCTGTTAATTGATTGGTTAAAAATTCCAATTTATTTACTTCCATAAACCTGAAATAATGAGAGCCTTGCCTACAACTTCAATTGGCTCTTTACCAAGAACTCTTATAACAGGCTCTTTTCCCAAACCGCCAGTATCATAAATAAAATCAGGGATAGTATTGGTCGTGTTCAAGGCGCTTTCTATGCCCCAATTTAATGTAGATCCTTCTCTGGTTTTAATATCCTCTGGTTCAAACTCCCTGTTAAAATGCGCTACAATATAATTTTTTCTGATGGCATTATCTATTAAATCCATATTAAATCTGATATTCATTGCAGACCTGTACTCAGGGTCTTTTTTCATAACAGTTAAAATTATCCTTGCTATGTGTGAAGAAGCGCCAAAAGCAGGGTTTGATACAGTGCGGATATCATCGTTAAGTCTTATAATCCTGCCAGGAAATGCAGCCACATCAGTGGTTTTTTCAGCCTTAATAAGGGCATAACCTAAATTTGACTGTATTTCAGGGATAAGAATGCCTGACCTGTATGATTTAAGAATATTTATTGCCCTATCCAACATCTCCAAAATCTGATTTCTTTGATATTTAATTTCAAGATGTGCGTAAGGATTAGTTGGTCCAATGCCGTCTCCTATTGTAACAGAATATTTAATAGCATCTGAAACCAGTTCCTTTGCATATCTTGCAGATTCAAAAAGACTTAAACCTGATCCAATATAATGTGCCAAACCTGCGGAAAAAGTGCAGCCAGTGCCATGTGTATTTGTTTTTTTTATTCTTTTGGATTCAAGTATAGCGAAATCTTGTGATGTTGTGATTAAATCTGGCGATTCCGTATCTTCAAGGTGACCTCCCTTTATTACAACACCTGAAATGTGAGACTTTTTTATCATTTTTAATAAAATTAAGGCAGCTTCTTTCATTTCAGAAAGATTGGTTATTTTGTTGCCAGTTAATGCCTCTGCTTCAGGGATATTTGGAGTAATAACATTTGCTATTGGTAATAAATAATCTTTCATAGAGGAAACAGAATTAGGCTTTAGAAGGTCCTCGCCTCCTTTTGCAATCATAACAGGGTCAACAATGAGGGGGATATGGGGATAATTTTTAAGGACTTTAACAAGTGTCATAATTATTTCTGAACTAAAAAGCATCCCTGTTTTAATGGTGTCAGGACGAATGTCATCAAGAACACATTTAAGTTGATTTTCAATAAATTCAGGAGATATTTCATATATTCCAAAGACACCTTTGGTATTCTGGGCGGTTAGGGCAGTGACAACTGAACAGCCAAAAGAACCAAGAATTGAGAAAACCTTTAGGTCTTGTTGGATGCCTGCTCCACCGCCGGAATCAGAACCTGCTATTGTTAAAATCTTTTTCATAAATTTTTAATAATTAAAAAAACTGTTTAGTTTAACTGATTTTGCATCGCATTTTTATAATGTTTTATGGCGCAATATTCACCGCACATAGTGCATGTCTCACCCTCAAACTTACCTGATTCATGATGATAAAGACTTGCCTTTATTGGATCAATGGAGAGAGTTACCTGTTCCTGCCAGTTAAGGTTATGTCTTGCCTCAGACATCTTTTTGTCCTTTTCTCTGGCTGAAGGAATTCCTTTGACAATATCCGCTGCATGGGCAGCAATTCTTGCGGCAATCACACCTTCTTTTACATCATCTTCAGACGGAAGCTTAAGATGTTCAGCAGGTGTTACATAACAAAGAAAATCAGCTCCATTTGCAGCCGCAATAGCTCCGCCAATCGCGCTTGTTATATGGTCATAACCAGGCGCAATGTCTGTCACAAGTGGACCAAGCACATAAAAAGGGGCGCCATGACATAATTTCTTCTGTAATATCATATTTGCTGGTATTTGATCCATTGGCATATGTCCGGGTCCTTCAATCATAACCTGAACATCTTTATCCCAGGCCCTTAAAGTTAGTTCTCCAAGAATTATAAGCTCATGGAATTGCGCTGCATCACTGGCATCTTCAATGCAACCAGGTCTTAAACCATCACCAAGGCTTAGTGTCACATCATGCTCTCTGGCAATATCAAGCAATCTGTCAAAATGTTCATAAAAAGGATTTTCTTTATTGTTATAGGTCATCCAGTTAAGCAATAAAGAGCCGCCTCTGCTGACAACTCCCATAATTCTTTTGGAATTTTTAAGTCTTTTTACTGATTCAAGGGTAAGACCGGCATGTATGGTCATAAAATCAATGCCTTCTTCTGCCTGTTGCAAAATAGTTTCGAACATATGATCAACAGACATATTTATTATATCTATTTTTTTTTCAACAGATTCCACAGCTACCTGATAAATAGGAACAGTGCCCAGGGGAACATCACAATTTTCACGAATAGCTTTTCTTATTTCATTGATATCACCGCCGGTTGAAAGATCCATAATTGCGTGAGCTCCGTTTTCAAGGGCAATTTTTAATTTTTTCAATTCATTTTCAAGGCTTGGCAAACCCTTGGATGAACCGATATTTGCATTAATCTTGGTCTTTAACCCTTTTCCCACTGCATATGGTCTTTTAAGATTGCTATTTTTATTGTGGGGGATAACAACATATCCTTTTGAGAGATTTTTTATCAATTCTTCCAATGATATATCTTCATAACTGCAAATAGCATCAAATATTTTATTTTTTTCATTTTTAATCGCAACTTCCCTGAGGGTCATCAAAATCTCCTTAAATATTAAAAATATTATAAATAATTAATAAAAACTGAATAAAATTAAAATTTTCCTGATTCTAAAATCAAAGTTTTTAGCTGTTCATACTTATATGGCTTAGGAAGGACACAATTAATTCCTTTGGATTTAAAATCATTTTCAAGCTGATTTCCCCAGCCTGTTGCAAGAATTATATAGGAATCAGGATTTTTTTTCTTACAATGAGAAGCTATCTCCCATCCGTTCATTCCAGGCATGCCCAAATCTGTTATAAGAATATCAATATTGGTATTATTCATGATTTCTATTGCCTGATAGCTTGATGATGTTGTGACAATATTAAATCCGTCCAGTTCAAACATTTCAGATATAGTTTCAACAATTCCTTCTTCATCATCAACATATAAAATCTTTATTTTGTTTAATTCAATATCATTTTGTTGTATAACCTTTATTTTATCTTCAACTATTTCTTTAACATATGGCAGGATAACCCTGGCTATTGTTCCTACATCTTTGGCGCTTTCAAGGATTAATTCTCCGGCAAAACCATTAATTATCTCCTTCGAAACAGTTAAACCAAGGCCACTGCTTTTCATGCCCTTGGTTGTATAAAAAGGACTAAAAATCTTTTCCAGTTCATCATGATTTATACCAGCGCCATTGTCAATAATCTCAAAAACTGCATGGTCATTTTGGGAATATGTTTTTATGGTAATTATCCCATTTTTGGGGATGGCATCAACAGCATTAATGATAAGATTAATAAGAACACTCCTTAAGTGATCCGGATGTATTTTGACAGGCTTGAGGTCGCTATATTGTCTTATAAATTCAATATTTTTGCCGGACTTAAAGGCTTCATCAAGCCATTTTACGCTTGTAATGGATATAATCTCATCAAGAAATTCATTTGAATTGGTTAAATAAGTATTATCATTATAATCAAGATAGCTTTGGGTGGAAATAAGCTGAATATTTTTTATTAAATTTTGGGCATAACCAATTGGATCAATAATCTTTGTTAATCTTTTCTTAATAGATTCAATGTTTGTGTCACGTAATGACATCTCTATATTTGCAATAACAACGGCAAGAATATTATTAAAGTGATGGGCAAAACCATTGCTAAGCTCGGAAAATATCTCCTTTTTCTCAAGTTCAATAAGTCTTTTGGTTATTTCTTTCTGATGAGTAATATCATGGAGAAAAAGCAGATAAGAGCTTTTTTGTGTTGTTGAGTTTAACAATAAATGAAGAAAGGCTTCAACAAAAATAATTTTATCAGGATGAATATTTAACTGAAATTCTTTTTGATGCACAAAATCCGATTCTTCTGAATCCAAAAGTGAATGATAGATGTGATTGAGACAGGTATGGTGTATATTCATTCCTACGAAGTTTGATTTTTCATTTAAAAGATTTATAAGGCTTGGATTTATAAGTGTTATTATCTCGTCTTCTATTAAAGCGATTCCCTGGGGGGCATATAAGAGAGCTGCCTCAAGTCCCCAGAAATTTTCAAAATCCTTTTGGGATATCTGACGTAAATCGAGCTTTTTTCCTTCAATAAGAGATTGAATAAGATGGTGTGATGAACTTAATCTTTCTACAAAACTATTAAGTGATAGTAATTTTTGAATAAGCTGGGCGATTATTATAAGATCTCGTTTTTGATATGTTGAAAGCTTTTTTGAAGTTGAATAGCTTAAATTTAAAACACCTTTTTGTCCTAGTGGAAGACAGAACAAAGAACCAATCTGCACAATAGAATCATATTTTTTAAATAAAGGATTATCTATAACATCTTCAATAAAAAAAGGTTCCTGAGATTCAAAGGCCTTCCAGGCAATAGAATCATCTCTGGAGAAAAATAATTTTTTATTAAAATTTAACTGTGTTATATCATCAAGTTCTATCATCATAATTGCAGAACTGCCTGATGCGGAAGTTAAATTTAAGGAATCTGTTTCATCGTCATAAAGCATCAGGGAAGAGTTGTCAAAATCTTTTTCTTTAATAATCACATCAATAATCTCATCACAAAATTGTTTTAATGAAAGATTTTTTGTTGCTATTTCCGTAAGCTTTAAGACTATTCCAAAGGATATAACATGCTCGCTCCTGATATGTGATATATCCCTTACCAACTCGTCTATAATTTTTTCTTTTGGGTCCATTTTAAAATTCCGATAAATTTATAATTTCTTTAGTTTTAGTTAATATTAAAGGTAGTTCTGATATTATCATATTAATTTGATAGTCATCAAGATTTAAATCTTTATAATTATCAAAAAAAATTTTTTCTATTAATTTATTGTTCTCAAGATCAACAGCAAGCCTGGAAGATAATGCCGTTAAAGATTCATAACCAACAGAAGTGGTGGCGCATTCCGGATTGGTATGATATAAAATTGAATTGCATATTATATCTGGTAAATTCCACATTTTAACAACTTTCATTCCAATTAAAGAATGCATAGATTTTCCTGAATTGTTTTTATTGTTATCATCATTTTTACGTATCAAATCATATTGATCAGGAAGATAAAGCGCTATCGCAAGCCAGCCAATGTCATGAAGAAGTCCAATAATATAAGCTTCGTTTTCATCAAATTTATTAGATAATTTAGCAATACATTTAGATATATTAGCGGTTAAAAATGAATGAAGCCAGAAAATTTTATAATCAAAGTGTCCGATATAATTTTTTTGAGCAAAATTTGAAATCAATACATTACAAACAGAGATATTTCTCGTCTCAACAAGACCAATAAGCTCTATAGCTTTTTTTAAAGAAGAAACAGTCCCTGAAGCGCCAAAATAAGCAGAATTTGCATATTTTAGGATATTAGTTGTTACGGTTATATCCTTTTGAATAATATCCAATAGAAGGCTAAGTGAAATATCATCCTGATTAAAAAGAGACAATAATTCATTTAATACAGGGGATGGCGATGTTAAGTCGTCACCAAATTTTAGTTTATAATTTTTTTGGAGATGCATTATAAAATAAACCAGAATATTTTAAATAGTTAATTTAAAAGTTTATTTAATTATTATAATAAATAATATCGAAATTAAAACTATAAAAGTAAAAATTATGAGTAAAATATGAGAGTATTTTACTTTAATAAAAGTTTCTTTATTCTTGCTTGGAACCATTGTTTCTGCAACCTGTATATCCTTTTTGTTTACTTCATTGGTCCCCTTTACCGCAAGAACAAGCAAAGTCCTGTCCATAAGCTTGTTAACAAGCCTTGGTATGCCTGATGTTGCCCTATAAAGCCTGTCAAGACCGTACCTATTTATACTTATATCACCCCTTCCTGCTTTAGCAAGCCTGAATGTTATATAATTTCTTACTTCTTCGTTGCTTAAGGGCTTTAGTTTTTCCCTCAGAGTTATTCTTTGATACAGTTGGTGCAGTGTAGGATCTGCAAGCAAATTGTCAAGCTCAAGCTGACCTATAAGAAATATCTGGAGCAACTTTTTTTTTCCAGTTTCAATATTTGATAAAAGCCTTAAACCCTCAAGTGTTTCACGGGGAACATTTTGCGCTTCATCAACAATAATAAGCAAATCTTTGTTCTGCCCTGATAAATAAAGAAGGATATTTTGAAAAATACGCTGTAATGAAGGCAAATCCTGTGGTATGTTCACAATTATTTCAGGAAAGGTCTTCTGCAAATCTTCAAGTATTATCTGCAGCATTCCCTCTATTGTAAGTTTTGGTGTAAAAACTACGGTATATATCTTTTCACTTCCAAGTTCATTTAAGATCATATTTAGCAAAAGTGTTTTGCCTGTGCCCGCATGACCTATCAAAACAATAAAGCCTTCACCGCGGTTTATTGCAAATTTAATAGACTCTTTGGCGGCAAGATGAACTTTTGAGGGAAAAAAATAGGCAACATCAGGGGAAAGAGAAAAAGGATTTTCTTTTATTCCAAGATGGCTTAAATAGTCAAATGATGTATTATCCATAAATTTATCTTAGTTAGCGCTTAACATTTTTTTTGTAAAACATTATTGTATTTTTGTCATAATTTCATAAATAGGTCCAAGAAGGCCAAGAGCTATAACCATAAAGATTATACCTGCAAAAGCAAGTAAAAGAGGCTCTATAACCTTGGATATTGTGCTTACAAGTTTATCAACCTGTTTCATATAATATTCCGCTAAAATAGAAAACTGTCCGGGCAGATTACCAGTTTGTTCTCCAACTGAAATCATTCTGAGTATAAAAGGTTCAAAAAATGGGATTTTCTTGAATGAGTCATAAAGAGAACTGCCGGACATTACATTTGTTTTAATTTTTAATATACCTCTTTTTAATATCTGATATTTGATACTTTCTCCCATAAGATCAAAGGTTCTTATTATATTTATTCCGGACCTGGTCAAAAGTGAAGAATATTCAAAGAAAAAAGCAAGCTGGGAGGATCTTAAAATTGTGCCTATAAAAGGAAGTTTTGTGAACAAAACATCCCAGTAATATTTGTAATCTTCTTTTTTTGAAGTAACAATATAAAAAACTACCAATCCAACAATAAAGGCTAAAAAATAGGGCCAGCCTTTTTGAAAAATATCAACAGATTTAATAAGAATTTTGGTTGCAAGGGGTATCTCCTTTAATCCCATAGCAGTTATTAGATCAAGAATTTTGGGAAGCACGTAAAGCATCCAGAATGCAAGGGCGCCTATCATTGCGAAAAAAACAAACGAAGGATAGAGCATGGCGCTTTTTGTGCTAGATACAATCTCCTCTATTCTTTCAAGATGTTTTGATGCATCTTCAAGTGTTTTATCAAGGTTGCCAGTTTCCTCTCCAATAATAATAAGAGTGATAATAATATTGGAAAAATATTTTTCATGTACTTTAATTGCATCTGATAAAAGGTTGCCTTTATCAAGAGATTTGCAAAGCTCACCAAGAAGCCATTTAACAGTAGGGGTAGTATGACTTTTTTGAATATCTTCAAGGGCCTGCCTTAAAGGAACACCGCCTTTTAACAAAAGTGAAATATTTTTTAATACCTCTGCAAGGACAATTCTCTTAATTCCAGATAATCTTCTTGCAGGTGAAGAGAAAAGAGTTTTTTTATATTTTACAAGGGTTAAGTTATTTTGTCTTAAAAATTGATATAAATCGTTTAAATCAATAAAATCGCCGTTATCTTTTACAATATTTCCTGAAGTATCAAGGGCTTCATATAAATATACTGGCATCAGCCAAGAACCCTCTCAATTTCTGCAATGCTTGTTTTCCCCTTTTTAAGCTTAACGATAGCATCTTCATCCATTTTTATAAAACCTTCAAGCTTTGCCTCCTGTTCTATTTTTGTCAAAGGAGCATCTTCAGCAAGAAGGGAAAGTATATGGGGCGTAAACATCATAACCTCTGATATAACTATTCTGCCTCTGTATCCTGTTTCCCTGCAGGAGGAACAGCCCTTGGGAGAAAATAAAGTATCGGAGCTCTGGAATGAATATTTGTTTATTTCTTCTTCTGTTGGTTCATAAGGTAATTTGCACTTATCACAAAGAAGTCTTATAAGTCTCTGAGCAATAACTCCCATAATAGAACTTGACAGGAGAAATGGGGAAATCCCAAGGTCTTTAAGCCTTGCAACAGCGCCTATTGATGTATTTGTATGTAAGGTGGAAAGAACAAGATGTCCGGTTAATGCAGCTCTAACCGCAAGCACAGCTGTTTCTTCATCCCTTATTTCACCAACAAGGATAACATCAGGATCCTGTCTTAAAAAAGTTCTGATTGCGCTTGCAAAATTATATCCTGCTTTTTCATTTACCTGTGTCTGTCTTATCATTGAAAATTCATATTCTATTGGATCCTCAACAGTAAGAATATTTTTTCCTATAGAATCCTGTTCTTTAAGGGCTGCATATAATGTGGTGGTTTTACCGCTACCGGTTGGACCTGTCACCAGAACAATGCCGTAGGGTTTGGCAAAAAGATTGGATATTTTTTTAAGCTGATTTTCTTCAAAACCAAGGTCATTAACACCAAGTATAGAGCTTCCCCTTGAAGGAAGAAGCCTTAACACCATATTTTCTCCGTTATTTGTCCTGACTGTTGAAACCCTTATATCAAAAGTATCTCCCAAAAATTCAAAACTTGTTCTTCCATCCTGGGGTTTTCTCTGTTCGGATATATCCATTTCAGATTTTATTTTAAGGTTTGTTATAAACTTTTGATGCATGGCAACAGGTAAAACATATGATAAAGACATCATTCCGTCAATTCTGAACATTATCCTTGTTGTGATATCAGATGGTGTGACATGAACATCTGTGGCGCGGTAACTTACAGCTATGGAAAGAATATTGTCTATAAGTGTTGATATATCTATATCTGCGGCAGGATCCCTTTTAAGGGTCATAATTACCCTGTCAATTTCCTGCTCAATTGGATGTTCCAAAAGATAGTAAAATCTTTCAATAATTTTTTTTATTTCTATCTCGGAGCTGACACAAAAATCAGCTATAAGACCGGTAGCCCTAAACACGGCTTCTTTAAGAGCCGGATTAAAAGGGTCTGAGATTGCCGCCACCAAATGATTTTGTTCAATGCTTATTGGAAGAATATTAAACTGTCTGGCAATAGGGGATGGAAATCGTCTAAGAATTGGCATTTCAGGTAAAAAACCAGATAAATTAATAAATGAAAATTTGCTTTGAACGGCGATTGCCTTCGCAAGATCAGAATCGCTGATCAGTCCAAGTCTTCTTAGACATTCACCTATTTTTTCACCAGTAATTTTTTGTTCTACAAGAGAAAATTTAATCTGGTCTTCTGTTATTAAGCCTTGTTCTTTAAGTAATTTTCCAAGAGGAATTGGTGGAGCTGCCATATTTTATATTTAAAAAAAAAAAATTTGTTTTATATTTTTACTATGAAAAAAAATACCATACCCTGTGAAAAAATTCAATTATTCATTACGGTTTTTACTATTTTACTTATCGTCTCACAAACGGTTTTTACTTATATTGAAGGTGAAACTTTTTGTATTAATACAGGATGTAAAATAGTTGAAGAATCCATAAAAACAAACCCCCTTTACATTAATTTAATGGGACTTTTATTTTTCTCTGTTTATCTCTTTCTTATTCTTTTTTTTAAAAAATTTTATATTCACGAATCCCTGTTGAAAACTTATATCCTGGTTGGTATTGTGACAGAAGGACTCCTGCTTTCATTTCAGATATTTATTGCAAAAACATTTTGCGCATACTGTCTTATAATTTTTTCGTCTGTTTTTATACTTAATATGCTATGGGGTTGGAGCCAATTCTTTAAAAGCCTGTTATTTCTTTTATGTGAAATAAGCGCCTTTTATTTTATTGGTTTTGACAGGGCTTATATAACCAAAAACACAATTAACAACGGAACATATGCAATTAAAAGCTGTGAAAAACCCGTAAAAAAAGCATATCTCTTCTTTTCAAAAAATTGTTCCCATTGCAAACAGGTTCTCGAGGTTCTTGAAGGGTGCACAAGCTGTGAAATACATTTTAACCCGGTTGAAGAGATTACAAATGATATTTTTAAAAATATTTTAAAAACCAATGAATACAACCCTGAGATCAACAGAACCATCCTTGGTCTCTTAAACATAAAGGTGATACCAGTATTAATCGCTGAAGAACAGGAAGGTTTAACCTTTATAAAAGGTGATAAACCAATTATAGATTATTTATCAAAGGCATGCTCCCATTTTGTGATTCCCGATTATTCCGTAAATCAGCAAGGCGAAGCAAATCCTTTTATTCCTGAAGATAACGGCGGAATCTGCACCTTCGAAAAAAAATGCGAGGACGAAAAAAAAAATAACCCCTTAACCCCAAATCTCCCTTAAGGCATTTTCTATATCTTCTATATTAAAAGGCTTTATAATCCTTCCGGCAAATCCATAATTTTTGAAATGCACCATAACAGGATCTGTTGAATAACCGCTTGTGACAATAACCTTTGCTTCCGGATTTACAGATTAAATAATACAAGATTATGAACACTCCCGGCAAAAAATCCACCTAATACTAAAGGTGTTGCAATATTTGAAGCAATATCAAATATTATATTCATATTTTTAATCCTTTGGTTCTCTTAAAAACCTAATGCCAAGTATAAGCTGCCACGCCGAAGAACTTGCCCGATAGCACACAAACCATTCTAGTGGTCAGCTTAATACCTTTGTTAGCAGTTTTTTTTGCTTTATTTCAGATTGTTAAACTTCTCTTGGCTCCGTGAGTAACTTAATGCCTTCAAGAATTTCGTTAAATCTCTTTTCTGATACCTTACCAATCTTTTCAGCCAAATCAACCTTGTTGACCGTGTAAATTTGAGAAATATTAACGACACTTTTCCTGGGCAGGTTGGCTTCTCCTTTATTCAGTAAAACATTGCCAGGCGCCTGAGCTCTTTTGAGATTTGAGGTGAGGGCACAAACTACCACTGTATTGATTTTGCTCGCGTTAAATAAATTATTTTGGATGACGATGTGAGGGTGACGATAACCTGGCTCAGAGCCGGAAGGCTCGCCAAAATCAATCCAGTAAATATCACCTTGCTCTATTCCCATCTCTCTTTTCCTATATTTTTGCGGCGCTTGGATTTCATAGATGCTGAAATTTTTATTTCTTCTTCATCCGGTTGGTCACTATAAGCATCATTTAGTTGGGCAAGTAGTGTTTGGTTTTCTTGTTTTTTCAAATAATCTTTCACCGCGATGGTAAAGAGCCTGCTGCGAGAAACATGCAATTCATTCGCAAGTTTGTTGACCTTTTCAAATAATTCTTCATCCAGCGATATTGCGGTTTTGACTCCAGACATAATTCACCTCATGCAATTTATATAATACATGTATTATGCAATTAGTTTATACTTATGTCAATACCATAATAGGCAGGGGTGTTGATCTTGACTGCTAACATTTATTTTTATACCGATTCCACATTAAAAAAAATTATAATAAAATAATACTGTATTTGTCAAGAAAATTTAATAAAAAAGGACTATTATCTTTTCTTCTTCGACAAAATAAATGATTTTGTATGGAAACCTTTTGATAATGTGTTTTCTTGATCCTTTGTGCTCAATCGAATGAATTTCTGGATTTCTCATGATGAAGTTAAGTCCTGAATTAACTTGCAGGAGGAAATCATGTCCCAAACCTAACCTCTTATCCTCATACCAAGAAAAGGCTTCCTTTAAGTCTTCTTCAGCTTCAGGTCTGACAATGATGATTTCATATTTGCAGGACAGCCTCTCTTGTTTTATTTAATGCAATAAGATATTTTTCTCTTTGTATTAAAAGGTTTTTATCATCCATGCTCAGGATATTTTTATTTATAACTTATAATAATATAACTTATTTTAATTGTGCAAAAAAAACAATAATATAAAGAAAAAAAAATTTTTTATCTAATCTCTGATTAAATATGACTACCCCGTCAGTCTTCGCCTGCCACCCCTTCTAAGAAAGAGAATTCCCCTCTTTTAGATGAGTGTCCCGCAGGGACGGGGTGTTTTCTATAAAATAAATTTATTTAATCAGAGATTACTTATTTAAAATTTTTAAAAATAATATATTAATAATATATGGAACTCATTAATACTATTTATGAAATGAAACAATGGTCAAAAGAGCGTCAAAATAATTCAATCGCCTTTGTTCCCACAATGGGATTTTTACATATAGGACATGTAACGCTTTTGGAACATGCAAAAAAAATCGCTGACAAAAGTGTTTTAAGCATCTATGTTAATCCCTCCCAGTTCAGACCCGGCGAAGACCTTGACAAATATCCAAGAGATATGGAAGGCGACCTAAAAAAAGCAAAAAATGCCGGAACAGATTGTGTTTTTATCCCTGACTCCAATGAAATATATCCTGAAAATTATCAGACATGGATTGAGGTGATGGAACTGCAAAAAGGATTATGCGGTGATTCAAGACCAGGACACTTTAAGGGAGTAGCCACAATTGTCTGCAAACTTTTTAATATAGTAAGACCTGATTTTGCAATATTCGGTGAAAAGGACTTTCAGCAGCTTGCAATAATAAGGCAGATGGTGGCAGACCTTAATATGGATATAAAAATTATAGGTCATCCCACAATAAGGGAAGAAAACGGACTTGCCTTCAGCTCAAGAAATGCTTACCTTACAGAAAAACAACGATTTGACATTGCTCCAAATATTTATAAAACCCTTCTGCAGGCTTTAAATATTATAAAAAACGGGGAAAAACAGGCTGTCAATGTTGAAAATTTTATTATAAAAGGTCTTTCTGTTTTTAAAGAATTTAAGATAGACTATATTTTTATAGGAAATAAATTTACCCTTAAAAAAACAGATATTATTGACAATAACACAATTATAGCCATTGCGGTATGGCTTGGAAACACGAGATTAATAGATAACGCACAACTATGCAGCGAATAATGCTAAAATCAAAAATACACCGGGCGACTGTCACTGATAAAAACATCAGTTACGAGGGAAGCATTGCAATTGATAAAAAACTCATAAAAGAGGCTGATTTAATGCCATTTGAGCGGGTTTCCATCTATAATGTGAATAACGGACAGAGATTTGAAACCTACATTATTGAAGCGCCTGAAAATTCCGGAACCATAAGCATAAATGGCGCCGCGGGAAGGCTTGCGGAAAAAGGAGATATCATTATCATTGCATCATACGGTTTTTTTTCCGAAGAAGAAATAAAAAATTTTTCTGCCGTTCTGGTTTATGTAAATAATGATAATTCAATAAATGAAGTGAAAAAACAACGGAGTTTGTCTTAAGTAGCGCCTGGTAGCGACCCGTCCCTACCGTCAGTATTAAAAAAAAAATTATCCGGCTATTATATTGTAAATCTTTCTTAATAAAACTTCTGCTGTGACCGGCTTTTCAATCAGCTCAAAACCCTCTTCCAGCTTCCCTGCATCAGCGAGAATTTCCTCATTATATCCGCTCATAAAAATAATCTTAACTTTAGGTGATATTTTTTTTATTTCATCATATGCTGTTTTTCCACTTTTTCTGGGCATTAACACATCAAAAAGCAACAAATCAATCTCGTCCTTAAATTGCTTAAAAAGCTCAATCGCCTCAACCCCATCTTTTGCCTCAATAATTTTATAGCCTGATTCTTCAAGGATAGCAGTTAAGGCATCCCTCACAAGTTCATCGTCTTCTGCATAAAGTATTGTTTCCGCGCCTTTTAAATAAAGAATATCTTTTTTATCTTCTTTGGTTAAATCTCCCTCTTCCCCAAATAACGGCAAGTAAATCTTAAAGATAGTCCCAACGCCAATTTCACTGTAAATATTTATAAAACCATTATGCTGACAAATTATTCCGTGAACTATGGATAATCCCAGACCCGTGCCTTTTCCAAACTCCTTTGTTGTAAAAAAAGGCTCAAAAACATGCTCAATCACCTTTTTATCCATGCCGCTTCCTGTATCTGAAACAAAAATCTGGGCGTATTTTCCTGGTTTAATCTCACCATGTCTTTTTATATATGACTGGGTCACATTAATCTTATTTAATATAATCTTTATCTTTCCACCCTGCGGCATGGCATCTCTTGAATTTGCAACAAGATTTATAAGAACCTGTTCCAACTGTCCCCTGTCCGCATTTATTTTTATGGGTTCAATGTTTGGTTTTATCTCAAGATTTATATCTTCTCTTATCGCCTTATTTAAAAGAGGCAAAACTTCTTTAAGCATTATATTAAGGTCAAAAGTTTCAATCCTAAGGGATTGTTTCCTGCTAAATGTCATAAGCTGTTTTACAACTCTTGAACCACGGTTTATCGCTGTCTGCATATTTTCAACATATTTTCTCAAAGGATCAGGATGTCTTAATTTCATATCTAAAATCTCTGAATAACCCTGTAAAATCATCAATATATTATTGAAATCATGGGCGACACCACCAGCAAGCTGACCAATTGCCTCCATTTTTTGCGCCTGATTCAAACGCTCCTGCATTAACAAAGTGTCTGTCATATCAATTCCAACAATAAGAAGCCCTTTTCTTGAGCCGTCTTCATTAAACAATGGAAGTTTTATCACATCGATTTGCCTTGGCTCTGCGCCGGGAACTGGTATTATTTCAATATTTCTCTGAACAGCGCCGGCTTTCCATGTCATTTCATCAGTTTTTTCACAGGCAATAAACGCATCTTTATATATAGAAAGGGTAAATGGCGCGAGTTCCGAGTCCTTTTTACCCTTATAGTCAACATTTATTAAGTGAAAAAGTTCCTGAATTGCCTTATTTGCCAACAACCATTTTCCTTCTTCATCTTTAAGGCAGACAATGGAGGGCATTAAATCAATGAGTTCTTGCAATATTTTTGCCTGCTCTTTTATGGAAAGCTCAAGTGTTTTGTTTTTTGTAACATCCCTGTTGCTTCCCCTTATGCCAAGAAAATTCTCGTTTCCATCATAAATTTCCCTGCAAATATGAGACACCCATTTTATTTTATTATCTTTTGTCAAAATCCTTATTTCAAAGGCATCTTCTTTGCCGTGTTCATAGGATAACCAATATTCTTTATCATCATGATGTATGATATCATTAATAAGCTGGGGATTATCATAAAATTCTTTGGTGGTGTAACCTGTGATATTAAAACAACTGGGGGATATATAAAAAATAGTGTTATCAGGTTTTATCCAGTAGATCATGTCAGAGGCAAATGTGGAAATAAACTCAAACTGTTCCTCTCGTTCTTTTATTTCTGTAAAGCGATTATCCAGTTCTATAATCATTGAATTAAAGGCGGTCGCAAGGGTGTCAACCTCATCAGCTCCTGTCACATTAAATAGTCTGTCATTTCCTTTTTTTTCATTTACAGTCGCAACATGATTTGTAAAGATTAAAAGCTTTGACAACAACCAGTTTATTAATTTAGGGGTTATTAAAAACATAAAAAAAATTAGTAGAAAAGTGATGGAAACCAACAAAATTTTTAAGTTTTCAATAGGTTGATATGCTTCTTTTATTGGATAATCTGCCGCAAGTATCCAGTTGGGTTTTATATTAAATCTCTTATAAGATGTTAAAAATGGAAGTCCTAAAGTGTTTATTGTTTTATCAGTGCCTTGAAAACCCTCATCAATTGCCCTGTCAAGAAGTTTATTGCCACCTTTTTTTATATATGTAAAAATTCTTTCCTTTTCAGGATGAATAACAAGAATTCTGTCTGTATTTATAAGATACATATAACCGTTCATGCCAATTTTTTCATTTTTAATATTGGCAAGGGCATTTTTACCCAACAGATTCATAGAACCGGATAATATTGCAATAATTTTTCCATTTTCATCAAAAACAGGCGCTGTAAGCATTATAACAGGCGATTTGTGAGCCTGGGTGGTTATATAAGGGTCTGATATATATGGCTTTTTGGTTTCAAGGGTTTTTTTCACATATTCTCTGAACGAAATATCTAATCCCCTTCTTTCATTGCCTATAAAAGGAGATTCAGCTATTATTTTTCCCTGCGAATTAATTAAAAAAATATGATTATCAAATATGGAATGCAAGCCTATCATACTATCAAGAAATTTCTGGGCTTTTTCAGAATCAGATATTATTTCTTTAGTGACTGTTTTGGAACTTGCGATGACTGAGTTATGAATCAACAAAAGCCTTGCTTCTATATCATTGGATAAAAGAGAAATTGTTTCAAATTGTTTTTCAGAGATGGTATTTTTTATTGATTTTTCAAATAAAAAATAATTTGTAAAGGCAAATATTATAAATATAATAAGGAAGTTTAAGGATATTATTATGCTTATCTTATCACGAAGGGTATTAAAAGAAAATTTTTTTTTCATTAATCTTAATTATTTATAAATATTTTTTCTATGACCTATTTTTAATATTTTAATGCCTTTACTATATGATATCCTGGCTTTTTTCCGGTTTTTTTTGAGATTAAATAAAGTTTTGTTTTAATGTTTGATGGTATCATTTTTTCCTCTTTATAAAAAAAAATCAGACCTTTTTTTCTGTCACAAGCCTTGCAAAATATTCAAAACTCCTGTCATATGTGGCTTCAGCATCTTTAGGAAAGCAGCATCCGGGAAGCTGTCTGGATTTTAAGTGATAGGAAATACATTCACAGCAAATGCCTTTTCTATTGCATGATTCATATGTGCATTTGCAATTCTTAAGATTTTGTTCTTTTTTACATTCCATAAAAAAACCACTAAAAATATTTATAATTATTATATATCAAGCTCTTTGACCTCTAAGGCATGACTATAGATAAAATCCTTTCTTGGCTCAATCTTTTCACCCATTAATACAGTGAACATTTTTTCAGCCTCTTCAGCGTCATTTAATGTGACCTTCAAAAGAGTCCTGCTTTCAGGATCCATTGTGGTTTTCCACAACTGCTCTGGGTTCATCTCGCCAAGACCTTTGTATCTCTGTATTGATATGCCTTTCTGCGCCTCCTGTTTAAGGATTTTCGCAACTTCAAACAGATTGCTATATTCTTTTGCAATCTGATTTTCCCTGATAACAGATAATTTCTTATTTAAATATGGTTTTATTGTTTTATAAAACTTAACAAGCTGTTTATAGTCATTTTGTTTGATAAAATCAGGATTTAAGATTATTTTGGATGAAACAATATCTTTGGGCTTTATTGTGATTTCAAAAATTAAGTCATTTTCCTTTTTAATATTTGAAACCTTAAATCCTATGTCTTGAATTTCTAAAATAAAAGATTCAATAAAAAAAGTGTCTTCAAATATTTTTGACGAAAATATCTCTTTTTGCATTAAAAATAACAATAATTCTTTATTTATATTTCTCTTTTCAAATAAATCAAGATTATCATTCAAATTGAATAAAGAAGAGAGAACTTCTTTTAATTTATCTCCAAAAAAACTTTCTTCAGAATCTTCAAATTTAATTTTTAAGTCCTTTATAATCCTGTCAAGGAGAAAGAGGTTTAATTCATGGTCATTTTTCATATAAACCTCATTTTTCCCAAAGGCTATCCTGTATAAAGGGGGCTGGGCTATATATAACATGCCCTCATCGAGAAGCGGAAACATCTGCCTGTAAAAAAATGTCAGGATTAATGTCCTTATATGCGAGCCGTCAACGTCAGCATCGCTCATAATCACTATTTTATGATACTTTAACTGGGCAATATCAAAACCATCAAGTCCGATTCCAGCTCCAAGGGCTGATATTATATGTTTTATTTCATCGCTTGAAAGAATTTTATCAAGCCTTGCCTTTTCAACATTCATAATTTTTCCGCGAAGTGGCAGTATCGCCTGAAATTTCCTGTCCCTTCCCTGTTTGGCGCTGCCCCCAGCAGAATCACCCTCAACAATGAAAATTTCTCTTTTTTTAGGGTTTTTTTCCTGACAATCCGCAAGTTTTCCTGCCATTGAAAAATCCATGGCTCCGGATTTTCTTGTTAAATCCCTTGCCTTTCTCGCAGCCTCCCTTGCCCTTGCGGTTTCAACGATTTTTAATAATATTTTCTTTGAAACAGAGGGATTTTCCTCAAGAAATCTGGATAATTTTTCGCTTACAAAGGAAAAAACAGAATATCTTACCTCATTATTGCCAAGTTTTGTCTTTGTCTGACCTTCAAACTGGGGATTTGGTATTTTTACTGATAAAACAACGGTCAGCCCTTCTCTTACATCATCGCCCTCAATTTTTTCCTTCATATTTTTGGGGACAATATCATCGGAAATATACTTATTTATACATTTGGTAAGCGCCTGTCTGAAACCAACCTCATGGGTTCCGCCTTCCCTTGTCCTGATATTATTAACAAAACTCAAAATTTTTTCCGAATAACCGCTATTATACTGAAACGCCACATCAATCACAGTGTCATTATTTTCGCCTGAAATGCTGATAACATTTTCAGTGACAAGCTCTTTATTGGAATTTAATGACTCAACAAAAGATATAAGACCTCCTTCATACTTAAATTCCTCTTTTTTATCATTAAAAGAATCTATCAGCTCTATTGTAAGAAATGGATTTAAAAATGCGAGTTCCCTTAATCTTGCATGGAGAATATCATAATTAAATTCGCTTGTTTCCTTAAAAATCTCATTATCAGGCTTAAAGGTGACTTTTGTTCCGTTTTTATTGGTTTTACCCATTTCCTTAAGCTCTGTTATGGGATATCCCTTTGAATATTTTTGAAAATATATTCTATTATTTCTGTAAACCTCAACATCAAGTATATCAGACAGGGCATTTACAACAGATATGCCAACGCCATGAAGACCGCCTGAAACCTTATAGGTGTAATTATCAAATTTTCCACCTGCATGAAGTTTGGTCAAAACCACCTCGAGGGTCGGGATATTTTCGGTTGGATGCATTTCAACAGGAATACCCCTTCCGTTATCTTCAATGGTTATGCTGTTGTCATCATTTAATATGACAATTATTTTATTGCAAAAACCAGCCAGCGCCTCGTCAATGCTGTTGTCTATAATTTCATATGCAAGGTGATGGAAACCTTCTATGCCTGTATTTCCAATATACATGGCAGGTCTCATTCTAACCGCGTCAAGACCTGAAAGAACCTTTATACTTTCTGCTTTATAATCTTCTGACATTTTATTCCTCTTTTATTATTCCTCTTCTATGGAAAATGGCATAACTAAACCAAAAAATCCCTTGTCATTATCACCCATAACCATACAAGGGGAATCTTTATGATTTATCATCATAAATATTTTTTCTGATTTCATAAGATTTAACAGGTTTAACAAATAACCTTCATTTAATCCTATTATAAAATTTTGCTCTGAAAACTGTGCTTCCAGCTCCTCTGAAATCTCACCAATCTGATTTTCTATGGAACTTATCTCTATTCCGTTATCTATAATCTTTAACTTAAATCCCTCACTTCCTCCTGCGGAAGAAACAATTGATATCCTGTTAAGCACATTGATAAGACCCTGTCTGTCAATAATTATTTTATCCTTAAATTCCTTTGGGATTATCTGTTTATATTTTGGATATTTTTCAGTTATAAGCCTTATTAATAAAAAAGAACCATCTGTTGTGACAAAACATTCCTTTTCTTTAAAACCAAACTTAAATTTTTCTTTTTTTTCTATTATCTTTCTTATTTCATTAATTCCTTTTTTGGGAATTATTATTTCAAAATCAGGCATGTCTGTCATATCAATATATTGTTCAATCTGATTTAACCTGTGCCCGTCAGAGCTTACAAGCCTTATCATCTCTTTTTTTTCTCCTGTTTCATCTTCAATAGTCTCTTTTGCAAATAAAACGCCTGAGAGAGCAATTTTTGTTGCGTCTGTGGAGATAGTTGCAAAAACTTTTTCTATCATCTGAATAAAGACAGAAGAATCAATATCAAATGTTTCAGTTGTGTCAATATGTTTTAATTTTGGAAAATTTTCATGATCAAGCCCTGATATTTTATAATTATTCTTTTTATCCCCTGATAATATCTTTATTTTATAATTTTCCTCTTCTAAAATATTTATATCATCAAAATTAAGCGACCTTAAAAGATTATAAAAAAGTTTTCCGTTAACTGTCAAAGCTCCCTCTTTATTTATTTTACAAGGCATTGA
The DNA here is from genome assembly GCA_020720325.1 of Desulfobulbus propionicus. Lineage (GTDB taxonomy): Bacteria > Desulfobacterota > Dissulfuribacteria > Dissulfuribacterales > DYOW01 > DYOW01. The sequence goes on along the minus strand of DYOW01000006.1, from coordinate 1,116 downwards.
GGCTTTATAGGTAATTTCAAGGTCAGTCGCCTCAAAACAAAATTTTTCATCCTGGGTATAAATAAATATATTCTGCAATAAATCCATAGCAGACTTTTTTTCTATTATGCCCTGTAGATTAGCCAAACATGGCAAAATATCGCTTTTCACCACATTGATATCAATCATTGATTAACTCCTTATAATTAATTTTAAATTTATTTAAATATATAAATAATAAATATAATACCTGTCAAGTTTGTTAATAATTTTATATATTATTGAAATATTTATTTTTTTTATTAATAGTTCTTGTTAAAATAATTTAATAAATTATAATTTTTTTTTAAATTAAAAGTTATTAACAATATGTTAACATGAACTTAATAGATTTATTAATAAACAAAGTAAAGTCTGATTGATTATTCAGAAATTATTAAAATTAAAAACCAGTTTCAATCCCTTTCAGGGATTTTGCAATAAAAGCATTATACCATAAAATTTTTAAAAACAGGCTTATTAAATGAGATATAAACTTATTATTTTTGACCTTGACGGTGTTATCCTTAATTCAAAGGAAGCAAACAGAAAATATTATAATGATGTGCTTAATTTCTTTGAAAACCGGGAATTAACCAGTGATGAGCTGGATTACGCTCACAGCCAGACCGTTGACAATGCCTTAAACTATCTTTTTAAGGGAGATGTTGAAAAGATTAATTTTGCAAGAAAAAAGGCAAAGGAAATAAAATATATAAACTACACAAAATTTCTTTATTTTGAGGATTATGTAATTAAAACCCTTGATAATCTTAACGGAAAAATCCAAAAGGCAATATGCACAAACAGAACTGACACAATGCCAATTTTAATTGAGATGTATGAATTAAAAAGATGGTTTGACACCTTTGTCACTGCCCTTGATGTATCAAAACCAAAACCAGACCCGGAAGGTTTATTAAAGATAACCAGGGAAAAGGATGTTAATATCTCAGAAACCATTTATGTTGGCGATACTATAATTGATGAAAAAGCGTCAAAAAACGCAGAAATTGACTTTATAGCCTATAAAAACAGAGAGTTAGAAGCAAAATATTATGTTGAAAAATTTTTTGAAATAGAGGGGATTTTGTCTGA
>DYOW01000076.1 GCA_020720325.1 Desulfobulbus propionicus | reverse complement strand
TATGTGCTTAAGTCAACAGCATTGAGGGTTGGGGTGAGGGGTGATAAAAATATTACCCACTAAAAATCACATAGAGACATATAACTTATCAAAATCCGATTATATAATCATCTTTTAAGCAAGTGAGAAAAGAATAATTTTTAATTAATAAAAATTAAATAACTATTTATGATCTATTCTGACCCTTTGCAGCAGCTACAGCAGGCATATTAACAATTATCTGCCGGATATTTTTAGGCGGCAAAGATATGCTTACTGGTGTGCTTGTAATAATTTCCTCTGTTGCAATAGGACTTTTTGCCTATTCTTGCCTGAAAACTTATGCCAAAATCCCTACATGGATAGTCCTCTATCTTTTTGGAGTTGTAGTCCATGTTGCCATGCTTCTCCTTATGTTTACCCTTCCCGGAGGAGCCAGCATCACAGTAATTAAAAAAATTGGGCTTCCTATAATAATTTTATACCCCATAGCAACCATTCTTGCAGGAAAGATTTTGTCTGACCAGGCTGAATTGGAAAAAGGCCTTTTGCAGCATGGCAAATTCCACAGTGGAACAATTATTGGGACGCGCCTGCCATGAGATAATACATTTAAAAACCCACCCTTGTTCCGAAGCGGGAAATGAGTGCGCCGCAAAACATACTTTTGAAACAGGGGCAATTCATTCAAGCAGTCCTTGCTATAAAGATGCCAACGGCGAACAAAGATATCTTGAAATAAAATCATATCCCATAACAAATGATTCAGGCCAAGTCACTTCTGTCATTGAGACAATAAATGATGTCACTGAAAAAAGAAAAATGGAAGAAAGATTGGCAAAGTCACAAAAAATAGAGGCAATAGGTCAGCTTGCCGGTGGAGTGGCACATGACTTCAACAATATGTTAAGTGTTATTCTGGGACATTCTGAGCTGGCTCTTATGAAAATTAATGATACACATCCTATATGTTATGATCTTAATGAAATCCGCAAGGCTACAGATCGTTTCATCAGCCTTACAAAACAACTTTTGGCCTTTGCAAGAAAACAGACCATTGCGCCCAAAAAGCTTGATCTTAACGAAACACTGGAAAACATGCTGAAAATGCTAAAGCGTCTTATAGGTGAAAACATTAATCTTGTCTGGCTTCCGGGACAAGACCTGTGGAACGTCAAGATTGACCCATCCCAGATTGATCAGATACTTGCAAATCTTTGCCTGAATGCGAGAGATGCAATATCCGATGTTGGAAAAATCACCATTGAAAACAGCAACAAAGCTATTGATGAGGTCTATTGCGCCGACAATCCTGAGGCAATTCAGGGAGAATATGTAATGCTTTCGGTAAGCGACAACGGATGCGGCATGGATAAAAATACCCTGAACAAAATATTTGAGCTTTTTTTACCACAAAGGAAGTAGGCAAAGGCACTGGTCTTGGCCTTGCGACTGTATATGGAATAGTAAAGCAAAATAACGGTTTTATTAACGTTTACAGCGAACCTGAAATGAGTTCAGCATTTAAGATATATCTACCCCGCCACGTTTCTCAAAAAAAAGATATACAAAAAGCAATTAACAAATCTAATCCAATAAACGGCGATGAAACAATACTTCTGGTTGAAGACGAGATATCAATTCTCGATTTGACAAAAAGTATGATAGAAAATTTTGGATATAAGGTTTTTACAGCGTCAACTCCTATTGAGGCCATCAGTATTGCCAGTGAATCTAAAAATGATATCCACCTTCTTATAACTGATGTTGTTATGCCTGATATAAATGGACTTGAACTTTCAAGAAAAATCTTATCTTTACATCCCGGACTTAAATGTATATTTATGTCCGGTTATCCTCAAAATACAATTCATAAGCACAGTGGGTTTGATGGAGGCATTAATTTTATCCAAAAGCCGTTTTCCATGAAAGATATAGCATTCAAGATACGGGAAGTATTGGATAAAAAATAAAAAAAAATTAAAAATATATAAATCCAGAAAAATTGATTTGAAAAAATTATTTTTATTGTATATTTCTTTTGACAGTTATGTATATTTCTTTACTCAACCTCTAAAAACTATTTATTAGATCAATGACCACATTACAATATCCAAACAATAACAACCAGTTAAACAAACAAAACATAAGATGAATCTATAAAATTTCTGTTAATTTTACTATTTTCAAAACTAAAGATAATTTTTGGAAATAATTTCTTAAAATACACAAACAAAAGGAGCGACAAATGTCACAGGCAAAACACGGCGATACAGTTAAAATCCATTACACAGGAAGATTGGAAGACCAAACAATATTTGATACATCTGAGGGGAAAGAACCACTTCAATTTCAGATTGGAGGAAATCAGGTAATCATTGGGTTTGAAAATGGAATAATCGGAATGAGTCTTGATGAATCCAAAACCATTGCAATTCCGTCAGAGGAAGCTTATGGACCTTACAGAAAGGAAATGGTTATTGATGTGCCTTCTGACCAGTTTCCCCCAAATATTCAACCTGAAATCGGTCTGCAGCTAAGCTTACGCCAGGATGACGGTCAGGTAGTGATGGTTACAGTAACCCAACTCTCAGAATCAACCGTTACCCTGGACGCAAACCACCCTTTGGCAGGAAAAAATCTCATTTTTGATGTACAGCTTGTTGAAATCATCATATAATCTGCTTTTTCATTTAAGACTGATTCTATAAATATAAAATCAATTTTTAAAAATAAAAATTTATTTATATGCTAAGGCAGTGTATTAAAATACTGTTTTAATGCAGGAGAAATAATCAAAATCATGCGTTGTCTCACTGTTATTTTAACTGTTTTACTATTAATCACTGCCACGTATTCCTTGTGCGCTCCGATCTCTAAATCTTGCAAACACGGCAAATTACAAAAAAAACAGACATATAATAACTACGCTGTGAAAATTTTCAGGGCAGACCCTGAGTCTCTGGAAAATATTGATTATGATGTCTGTATTGAAATATTGAAAGGTAAAGCGCCAGTATATTCTGCAACAGGAAATAATATGTTTTATCTTGATGGAATCTATAAGAATAAGGATAAAAATTTCGACCTGCCCATGGGCATAGATATAACCGGAAAAGGACTGCATGCCCTTGTAATTACTGAACACACAGGAGGTAGTCACTGTTGTTGTTTTTTTCATATTTTTGAAATAGGTAAAAAATTCAGGTTTATCCAGACAATAGACGCAACACACACTGAGAGCCCTTTTTTTGAAAACCTTGATAATGACCCTGATCTGGAATTAAAAATTTATGACTGGACTTTTGCTTACTGGAAGGCTTCCTTTGCCCAGTCCCCTGCCCCTGAGGTTATCTTAAAATTTAATGGAACTCAATATGAAATAGCAACCAACATAATGAGGCGGCCTCCATCAGAGACAAAAGAGCTTAATGCGCTTTCCGAAGAAATAAGATCATTGCCAAGATGGGATAATGAACATGATCCAATACCAGAGAGACTCTGGGAAGAGATGCTTAACCTTATTTACTCTGGAAATATGGATCAGGCATGGCTATTGTTTGATTCGGCATGGCATGAGAAGGTAAAAGGCAAAAAGCAATTTCTTGAAGATTTCAAAAACCAGCTAAAGTCCAGCCCTTACTGGACAGAGATTGAAAAAGAAAATCTTAAAAAAAACAAAAACAGTGAAATATGGCTATAAAACTCTTTAAAACAACAAAATTTTTTATTTTCATAATTTTATTGTCATGCTTCACGGCAAATGCACAGGCAGCATCATTTGGTGACTATATAGCAGGATACCATCCTTACTTAAATGGAAAGCCTTATTCTAAAATACCTGTTGTTGCATATGTGCGGCAAAATGAAGGCAAATGGGTCCACCCCACTGAACAAACAAAACATCCAACAGTAGAACTAACTGTAGAAAAAGACTCGGATTTCGCAGTTTTTGTGCTTAAATTGCCGGATGGTCGCATTTTTAAGACACACAGCCCTTTAATCCTTGGCCCGGATATTGAAGAATTATACTACGGAGATTTTAACAATGACGGAACAGGGGATTTTATGGGAATCAAACCATATGGCGGTTGTGGTCTGGGCGCTGAAAACTGCGCAGGCTTGTTTGCATTCTCAGAAAAAAAAGACTATTTTTTTGCACGAGTAAACACAATGGGTCTTGGGCCTGATTCTCTGATAATTGACCCTAAAACAAATAAATTTCGTCTTATTCGCACTATTTTCAGGCAAAGCGCTGGCACAGACAATAAAATACATAGTTTTTTTGTCCACATTTTTTACAAATGGGAGTATAGTTTCTTTAGCCCTGATCCGGATATGACTCCTGTGTGGATTCAGTATCTGAATAAATCCAATCATGAAGAAACAAAATTATTGACACAGACGCTCAAAGAAAAAGCATGGTATGGCACAGGCCTTGAGGCAACAGAATAATGAATAAATATTTATTTTTTACATTTCTTTTTATTTTATCAATTGAAATTGTCCAGGCAAAGTCATTTGACAGCTTTGAACAGGCATTTCTTAACCCTGAAAATGTGACAATATTAACAGTTCAAAAAAATGACCCTGAAATAAAACACCTTTCACCGAAAATCGGAAAACTCAAAAACTTAAAAGAACTTACAATTATGTGCATGGAAGCCCTTGAAGACCTTCCTCCTGAAATAGGGAACCTCAAAAAACTTGAAAGTTTTATTATTGATAATGGAAACGGCTGTGTAATGAACATTAAAATACCCGCTTCAATCGGGGAACTAAAAAATCTTAAAATTCTTAGATTATATGGCGCAATTGACCCACGAGAAGGAAACACACCAACGCCGCCATCCAGAATTAAAAAATTGCCCAAAACAATTACAAAACTTGAGAATCTGGAAGAACTGGATTTGGGCAGAAACGGCATCAAAACGCTGCCTCCTGAGGTTGCCTCCCTCAAAAAATTAAAAAAATTATGCCTTGATTTTAATAACATTGACGAAATACCCTCTTTTGTCGTAAATCTTAAAAAACTTGAACTTCTCTCCATAAACTCAAATGGCAAAATTAACCTTCCTGACTCATTAAAAAAAATAAAAGGTCTTAAAATTAATATGGGCAACAATTACCTGACCCTTATAGATCAGGAGAGATTAAAAATAAATTTCCCAAATATTATCTTTAATTTTACAAATGAATATGATGACGATGCGGCTAATGAAAAGGCTGCAAGATGATTGTTTAATGGAGATAAACGCTCTTACAGTTATGTTATAAATTTAATTAATACTTTTATATTTTTAAATAACAATTGACACTTCATTTCTAAAAAGATAAAATTTTAACAGATAGTTAAAAAGGTCGCTGATTAAATCGGGAAAACCCTTTTTATAAAAAAAGTTTTCCTTTAATAATTAATAAGACCCTGCAAAGTTACTTTTGTTATAGCTCTTAAAAAAATACTTAAAAACCAAATGAAAACAAAAAATCTATTTAAACCAATCTCTGATAGAAATATTTTTAATATTTTATCAAATTATTTTCTGCAAATTTTTATTGTATTAATTTTATTTTGCCTTTCCGGCTGTATTTACTCTATTCATCCTCTTTACACTGAAAAAGATATGATTTTTGACCCTGCGCTTATTGGCGAGTGGTCAGAAAAAGATTCCGGTGATACATGGACATTTACCAGCAATGATAAAAATTCATATAAACTAATTTATGCTGAAGAAGGAAAAAAAGAGGGGAAATTCATTGTTCATCTTGTTAAACTTAAAGAAAAATTGTTTCTTGATATTTACCCTGATATTTCTGAACTAAGAGATAATCCATTAAATGATTTACTGCTCCCACTCCATGTATTTATGTATGTTGAGCAGATACAGCCTGCCCTAAAAATGGCTATGATTGATGGGAAATGGTTATCAAAAACTTTGGAATCAAACCCCAAATCAATATCATACGAAAAAACAGATAAAGGTCTTATTTTTACATCAAAAACCAGTGAACTCCAGACTTTTTTTATAAAATATGCAAAAACAAAAGATGCTTTCGGTGAATTATCCAATATGACCAAAAAAACAATTGAAAATACAATTAACAAAAATACGGAAAATAAAAATTTTTAAAGATATATGAGTCTAAAAAACAGGAACAACATTATGAAAACAACTGTTGCAACTATATGTTTTATCATAATGATGAATTGTCATGCTTTTTCAGAGCAGGCAATGATGTATGATAACCGTCCAAAAATTACTGTGACAGGCGAGGCAGTTATTTATGTCAAACCGGATAAAATACTGATTAGTCTTGGAATTGAAACATGGGATGTTGATATCAGAGTAGCCAAACAAAAAAATAATGATATTCTTCAAAAAACAATCATTGGCATAAAAAAACTGGGTATCACTGAAAAAAACATACAAACAGATCATCTTTCCATTGACCCAAAATGGAAAAATGAATACAGAAAAGAGGACTTTATTGGCTATTTTGTAAGAAATACCATGGTAATAACCCTTTCTGAAACAGGAAAGATTGAAGAATTTGTCACAATGGCTCTTTCCTCGGGCGTTAACTATCTCCACGGCGTGGATTTCCAAACTACGGAATTAAAAAAATATCGTGAGCAGGCAAGAGAGCTGGCGCTTAAGGCAGCAAAGGAAAAAGCAAAGAAAATGGCTGGGGTTCTTGGTCAATCCATTGGTTCGCCTATTCAGATTAATGAAACCTTCAGCGGCATGCCATGGCGTTATTTTTCAAGCTGATACGGATGGGGCAGAAGCCGCTCTTCTGGAATGTCACAGGTAAATATTCAAACAGACAGGAATAATTCTGGAGAAATCAAAGATTCAATTGCCCTGGGAAAACTTTCAATAAGGGCAAATGTATCAGTTACATTTGAACTGAATAAATAAGAGCAGCTTTTCTTTCTTTGATAAAAATGATTAAAAACTCTTTTTATCAATCTCTACCCTGATAAGACCCCTGAAATCTCCTTTTTTATAACCTGTTGCTTTATCTTCAGGATAAATAGAATTTATTGTTTTTAAAACTTCTTTTTCCATTATATCCTTATCGCCATGGCATTTCAGGCATAAATCCCCGATTATTATTTGTTTATAATAAATATATGAATTAGTATTTTCTTTTGCCAAAAAATCAGGATATTCTTTATTTTTTTCTTTTAAACTCTTAAATTCATTAATTACAGACATATCAAAATCATCTGGTTTTGAAAAGGGATTTCTGTATTTCTCAGATATCCTTGAAACACTGATTGCGCCAGTTTCCTTTGATATCTTTTCAGCTATTAAAAAAGCCTTTTCAGAACAAACGCCAATTGCATTTACTGCCCCGCCCTTTTCCATAGCAGATTTAAGCTCCTGCTGGAGAGAGGACAAGAGTTTTAAGGAGATTTCATTTCCTTTTTTTTGGATTATTTCTGTTGAATTAGTTGCTTTACCTTGATTAGTCAGTAAAAATAAAAAAAACACAGAGAAAATGATTATATTTTTCATTAAATTATACCTTTTTTTTAATGACCTTTTATATCCTCATATCCTGTGAACATTGCCTTTATATTACTGAAAACAGTCTCACCTGTTGTTGTAAGATATACATGCACAATAAAAAAGCAAACAAAAAGATATGCCCCGAAAGAATGAAGATTTGCAATCAAACCAAGGTCAAATTTATAACCCATCTGAGCAAGGTCATTATAAAAAAAGTATAAAAAACCTGTGATTATTTGCAAGGGAAAAATAAATGCCTTTAATGAAAAATAAGTGAGCCTCTGTAGAGGATTTAATTTTCTTTCCCTTGTCTTTTCAAGAGGATGTGGCATTCCCTTAAAGATATCCCGCGTATAAAAGCAAATCATGGCATCAATTTTTTCAAGGCTTGGAATGTACTGCCTCCATTCTCCTGTTGTAAAATGCCAGAATATTGCAAATATTATAAGTCCCACAAGCAAAAACGCTGAATAATTATGAAGATTAAAGGCATCATAAAATCCTGAAATCTTAAACATCCCGTGAAGCTCAAAACCGGAAACAATGAGCAAAATTATTAGAACAGCCTGTGTCCAGTGCCAGAATCTTTCAAATTTTGGATATAAATATAGTCTTTTTTCCATTTTTTTATTGCTCCTTTCTTCCTGCAAGTCTTAATAAACTGTGGATTAAAACGCCGGCAAAAGATAATATGACAAGCGCTATTCCGGCATAATCAATTAAATTATTTGAATCCCTTGCTGGCATGTAAAATCCCGCAAGATTTTTAAGCCTGCCGTTTTTAATGTGACAATCAGCGCAGTTTAATGATTTTTCTTTTGGAGCCACCATGTGTGTTATTGGCCAGTATGTTTCTGTGTCAACAAAGTCAACTTTTCCGCTGAAATCTGATTTTATAACAGCCATTCCAACCTCAGAAGCCTTTATCCAGTCAAAAGCTGCCCAGTAAGCCCCGGATTCTTTGGGTCCAAAAAGTTTAGGGACAATAATAGTCTTTTTTTCCGGATCAAAGGGCTGTTTTCCGCCGTGTATCTTAAAGGGATATATCCTTGCATTTTCCATTTCATGGCTGCCGTTTGGATAATAAAGCCTCACAGGACGGGCATCTCCTACCTTGTCTTTATGGGTCATATACGTCATTGTTCCGTCATACCAGAAATATTCAGGCTTAACATCTTTTACCCATATTAAATCGCCTTTTTTTGTGTCATAAACATTAAATCCTCTGGCTGTTTCTGTTTTCTTCTCAAATGGCTTTTTATTTTCATCCATTTTACCTGCTGTTGACCAGTCCCAATTCATAACAGTGGGTTTTTGCCTTGCAAAAGAAGGAATATGGCAGGTCTGACAGGCAACCTTGTCAGTATGGTCATTTAATTTATAATTATTTTTGTGGGGTCTTTGTGTGTGGCATGACTCACATGAAAGCCTGTTTCCATCATCATTTGGCATGGAAATATTGTGATTGTTAGGAGCTGGCTGCGTGTATTTTCTTCCTGAAATCTGATGATTAAAGCTGGAATGGCATCTCTGGCAGGTGTAATTAAGACCTTTTGCATCCATGTGCACATCAAGCTCTTTTTCCGCTGTCAAAAGCGAGGTATCCAGATCGCCGTGCTTAACGCCGTCACCGCCACCACCGAAAAAATGACATGCGCCGCAGTTTTTACGCGAAGGTTTTTTAACATTCTGAGCCACATTTTTAAGGTCAACAGCAGGAAAAACCTTGTCCCCGAATTTTTTCTCCTTTAAAGCCGGATAACCGCAGTCCGTGGGAAATTTTTTATAAGTTCCTGTGCTGTCATGACATACCATACAGTCAACCTTTTCTTCTGATGTAAAGTCAAAGTTGTTGTCTTTCCATCCAAATCCTACATGGCAACTGGTGCACCTGCACCAGTTAGAATTTATGTTAATTCAGAAGTTGTTTATTGAGACCTTTTTGCCAAGCTCCTGTTTTTCATTTTTTGCATCCCATGTCCAGTGAATATCTTTATGAATCTGTTTTGCTGCCTGATTATGACATGAAAGACATGCCCTTGTCACTTCTTCAGTGGAGTTAAAATCAGCAAGCAGCGCCTGAAACTTTTTATGGTCAGCAGTGCTTTCAAAGGTCTGCATTAAATCCTTTGTTTTCTGTGCTTTATCTGCTGCCAAAACCAGACTGGCTTGCAAAATCAGAAACAAAACAGTAAAAAACAAAAATAACTTTTTCATACCAGGGCTTCCTCCTTATGATGTTCGTCTTCTTCGTGTATATTTGCAATAAAATTACCACCCTTTAACATCTCTTCTTTTAAGCCTTCCCTTATAAAGCTTGCTCCCTGATAAAATTTGGGATTTGATATGCGGTAATAAACGGTTCTTCCATCCTTTCTGGCTTTTACTGCCCCCTTATCCTTCATGATTCTGAGATGCTGTGAAATGTTTGTTATGGAAAGACCTATGGAGTTAGCAAGATCAGTGACGGTTTTTTCTTCTTCTCCAAGTTCCCACATTATTTTAAGCCTTACGGATGATGAAAAAATGCCGCAAAAAGAAGCATGAATCTCAAAAAGCTCATCATTAAAATTTTTATTATCCATAAATTATTAAATCCTGTTATTATATAAATAATTAACTACACAATAACATAATTGCATAAATATGCAAGTATTAAAATTAAAAACATATTTTTAAAAATTTATCTATATCATTACT
>DYOW01000005.1:36371-44604 GCA_020720325.1 Desulfobulbus propionicus | reverse complement strand
AAAAAAAATAAAAACAAAGCTCATTCTTGGCGTTGCCCTTGTGCATGCTATTTTGATGAGTGTATTTATTTTGGATCTGGTGGAACATCAAAAGGATTTCTTTGAGAATCAGGAAATAGAAAAAATCAGCAGTCTTTCCAAAAGTTTTGCCCTGAGCAGTATTTATTTTGTGCTTTCCAATGACCTTGCAGGCATTGAACAACTAATTGATTCTTACAGCAATTATCCAAATCTTAAATATCTGATGATTCTCTCCACCGATGGAAAGGTTCTCGGGCATAATGAAAAGGAAAACAACGGTAAGTATGTTGTTGATGTAATAAGCAAGAAATTATTATATCTGGAAGAAAAAAATATACTGATTAATAATAATTTGATTATTGATTATGCCTCTCCAATATTATTTAATGAGAAAGTAATTGGATGGGTAAGAATAGCATTAGACAAAAATGACTTTCTTCAAAATATTGCAAAAACAAAAATCAATGGATTAATCTATACTTTTACAGCCATTTTTGTTGGAATGTTAATGGCATGGTTGATATCGCTTCGTCTGACAAGGGGATTAAATAATCTTTTAAGGGTTACTAAATCAATTGGCAAAAAAACAACTGATTTAAGGGCAGATATCCGGGGAGAAGATGAAATAAGCGAGCTTTCTTTGCATTTTAACAATATGCTCGATTCATTATCCGAAAGAGAAATAGCCTTAAGGGAAAGTGAGGAAAGACTCGGTCTTGTAATTAATGCCGCAAGGCTTGGATTATGGGACTGGGATATCTTGACAGGATACTTAAAACTTGATGAAAACTGGGTTGAAATGCTTGGTTACGAACTTGAAGAAATAGAACCCCATTTTAATTCCTTTCAAAAATTAGCACATCCTGATGATTTTCCGGTTGTTATTGAGAAATTTAATTTTCATGCCAGGGAAAAAACACCTTATTATGAGGCAGAATTTCGCTTGCTTACAAAAACAGGTATTTGGAAATGGATTAATGCAAAGGGAAAAGTTGTCAAATACAGTGAAGACGGGATACCTTTAAGGGCAGTGGGAGTTCATATTGATATTTCAGAAAACAAAAAAATATCAATGGAAATAGCTGCTGCAAAGGCAAGATTAGAAGGACTTATGAGTTCTTTGCAGCATGGAATACTTGTTGAAGACGCAGAAGGAAAAATTGTTTTTGTGAATCAGTCATTTTGCGATTTATTTAATATTCCTGTGGCAAAAGAAGCCCTTATTAATTTATGTTGCAAAGATTTAGTCCAGCAGGCAAAGCTATTGTTTGCTGAGCCTGAAAGCTTTGTAAGTCTCATTAATAAGAAGATTAATTGCGCTCAAATTATTTCAGGAGACATTCTTGGCTTAAAGGACGGAAGGTTTTTTGAACAGGACTTTGTTCCTATAAAAATTGAAGATAAAATAACAGGATATCTTTGGATTTACAGAGATATTACAGAAAGAAAGTTATTTGAAGATACAATATCAAAGCAAAAAGATGAATTGGAGGAAACTAATCTAAATCTCAGAAATTCAATTACATTTGCCATTAAAATGAAGGAAGAGGCTGACAGGGCAAATATAGCGAAAAGTGAATTTCTTGCAAACATGAGTCATGAAATAAGAACTCCAATGAACGGGATATTAGGTTCCGCTGATTTAATTGATGATATCAATTTAACATCAGAACAAAGGGAATTTTTAAATATTATTAAATTAAGCGGAGAACACCTTTTGTCAATCATTAATGATATCCTTGATTTTTCAAAGATAGAATCAGGCAAACTTGAGCTTGATAATATTGATTTTGATCTTAATGAAATATTGGAATATTTTGATATTTTAGTGCAAAAGGCAGTATTAAAAGGACTGGATATTAATTTTTACATTGAACCAGATGTCCCCTTGTTTGTGAGAGGCGACAATGTAAAATTACGTCAGATTATTTTAAATCTTCTTTCTAATGCCATTAAATTTACTGAAAAAGGCGATATTTTCATGAAAATTTCTTTGTTAAGAAAGGAATCCGACAGCATTCAAATTAAAATTTCAGTTAAGGATACAGGCGTTGGAATTTCAAATGAAAAAATTAATAATATTTTTGAACCTTTTGAACAGGCTGACAACTCAATAACAAGAAAATTTGGAGGCACAGGGCTTGGTCTTGCTATATGCAAAAAACTTGTAAATATAATGCATGGAGAAATTGGCTGTGAAAGCAAGAAAGGACATGGCAGCGTCTTCTGGTTTACAGTTAACCTTGAACTTCAAAATCTTAACAGAGAAGAGATTTCAGATAAGTTTTCAGGCTTAAAATCCATTATTATAGGAAGAAATAAAATTCATAGCCAGATTTTAAGAGATCAGCTTACATATTATGACATTTATGTAAAAGAAACAGACAGCATAAATGAATTGGTGTGTGAATTAAATAAAGAAGCTAAAAATGATAAACCATACGATTTTGCAATAATAGACATTGGTTATGATATTTCAGAGGTTTTATTAAATATACATCAATTTAATTCCAGAATTATATTTTCAGGTTATTTTAATCAAAGACATTTAGTAAGTGAATCATATCCTTTTTTAAAAATACCTGTAAAAAAAAATGAACTGTATAAAATTTTATCAAATTTTTCTGAAGTTGATTCTAAATCAAAAGAAGATTTAATTAAGACACGGGGAGCGGTCCCTGACAAGCAATGCGTTATTCTTGTTGTTGAAGATTCAGAAATCAATGCCTTTGTTTTAACATCAATACTAAAAAAAATAGGTTTTAAAAATTTGCATATTTCAAAAAACGGAATAGAGGCAATTGAAGCAATAAAGAATAATCATTTTGATATTGTTTTTATGGACTGTCAGATGCCTGAAATGGATGGCTTTGAGGCGACTTCAATGATAAGAAAGGGTGAAGCAGGAGAACATAATAAATCCATTATAATTGTTGCAATGACTGCATATGCAATGAAAGGTGACAGGAAAAGATGTATTGACGCAGGAATGAATGATTATGTTTCCAAACCTGTTTCACAACAGTCAATTTCAGCTATATTAACTAACTGGTTAAAATTGTCATTAATAGTAGAAAAAGATACGCAAAAAAAAGATGAAACAAAAGAAGGCAGTGAAGTTTTTGATTATAATGAACTGCTTGTAAGGTTTATGAATGACGAAGAAATTATTAATGAACTGCTTATTATGTTTGTTAATGACATACCTAATAAACGTAACGAATTAAATAAAGCCGTCAAAGCCCTTGATTTTAATCGCGTCGAAAGAATTGCCCATTCCATAAAAGGAAATGCAGGACATATTTCCGCAATGCAGCTAAGCATGGTTGCCTTTGAAATTGAGAAAATGGCTAAATCAAAAAATATTGAGGAAATTAATATGTTATTACCAAAAATTGTCTCAGAATTTGATATGATGGAAATAATTCTGAAAAAATACTTGAATAAAACAGATAATATCTAAAAATTTTAATAATATGAACAAAATATCTGAAAAAAATGTCACATCTTTTAATGATCCCTTATGGCAATTTCAAAACTCCTTAAAAAATTTAAATGGCTTAAGTTCATTAAAATTATATAATGACGATGAAACTTCAAAAATTCTTGAAAACTCTCGTTTTTCTCTCACTCCTTATTACATGTCGCTTATAAAAAAATGGGATAAAACAGATCCTGTTTTTCAGCAGTGTATTCCCCAGCTTGAAGAAACAGAATTTTCAGGTTTAAATGACCCCCTTGACGAGGAAGGATCAACTGCTGTGCCAGGTATCATACACCGCTATCCTGACAGAGTTGTCGCCCTTCTTACAAACAGATGCGCTATGTATTGCAGACATTGCAACAGAAGGAGATTCTGGAATAGATCAGAGGCAGATACATCCAGAAGTGATATGGATATAATGCTTAAATACATAAACGAAAACAGTCAGTTAAGAGAAGTAATAATTTCAGGCGGAGACCCTCTGGTTATTAGCGCTGATAATCTTGAATATTTTCTTAACAGATTAAATAAAATATCCCATATTGAAGTCATACGCATAGGTTCAAGACTGCCTGTTACGCTTCCCATGGCAATAACCAACGAATTATGTAAAATGTTAAATAAATACCGTCCGTTATGGCTTAACACCCAGTTTAATCATCCAAATGAAATAACCCCTGAATCAGCGGGAGCCTGTGACAGGCTTTTAATGGCAGGCATACCCGTGTCAAACCAGAGTGTGCTTTTAAAAGGAATTAACGATGATGTTTATATTATGAAAATGCTTTTAACAGGTCTTGAAAAAATAATGGTAAGACCATATTATATCTTCCACTGTGAGGATATAAAAGGCGCGGGACATTTCAGGACAAAACTTGACACAGGCATAAAAATCATAGAAAAATTAAGGGGAAATATCGGGGGACTTTGCATTCCCACATACTGTATTGACACTCCCGGAAGCGGTGGTAAGATCCCTTTAAATCCCGACTATATTTTGGCGCTTGACCAAAATAAAATTTTGCTTAAAAATTATTGTAATAAGATATTTGAATATAAACTTTGAATATAACCTGTTGTAAAGATTTTTATTTTTGTTGATTTTTAGCTCTATATGAAATATAGTGGGTAAATTAAGGAAAATGCCTTCAAACTGTCGCAGGCTTTTTCATCCTCCCTTAATCCCCTCCCATCAAGGTGGTGAACAGGCATGTCTGTTCTCTACTCCCATCGCCTGATGCTTCGGGAGAGGGCGTTGGTGATGATGGAAATAAAAAAGAGGGTATGGGTGAGGGGTATTTATATTACTCACTAAAAATCACATAGAACCTTTTTTTTTTACTTTTATATTGGGTAATTCCCGTTTGGACTTGGTGACTAAATGAAAGCTCTTATAGTTGAATCAGATGAAAATGTTTTTAATCAGATAAACGATTGTTTTAAGGACATTGCCCTTGAAACAGTATGGGCAAAAACAGGCAATCATGCCCTTGATCTTGTAGGCTGCAATAATTTTAAAATAGTCTGCGTCAATTATCTCCTTGAGGATATGAAAGGCACGGAGTTATCTGCAGAACTTAATATCAAATTACACAGTAAAAACTTTCCAATAATTCTCCTTCTTGATCAGAGAAATCCCGATATCTATTATGAGGCGCTCACATCAGGACTCACAGATGTTTTTAGCCTGAAAAACCTTGCGGATTTCAGGGATTTTCTAAAAATTTTCAAAAAAAGCTTTGAAAATTCAATTAAAAATTCAAAAATATTGCTTGTTGAAGACAGCTCTTCTATGGCAAGGGTTATAAAAAAAAATCTGGAGATCCTCGGGTGTGAAGTAACGCATAACACAAACGGAGAGGACGCTCTTAAAAATTTTCTTCAAAACGACTATGATGCAATAATTACTGATATAGTGTTAACAGGCTATATGACAGGGTTATCCCTTATAAGAAACATAAGAAATGCTGAAGGAAATAAAAAAATTGTCCCTATTCTGGTTGTGACAGCCTTTGATGACGATTCAAGAAGGCTTGAAATATTAAAAGAAGGCGTGACTGATTATATCAAAAAACCCTTTAAAAGAGAAGAACTTATAGTCAGGCTTCAAAATCTTCTTAAAAATAAAAGTTATCTTGATAAACTTATTGAATCAAAGTGCAGACTTGAAGAAACAATTGTTAAAGACCATTTAACAGGTCTTTATAACAGGTATTTTCTTATTGACAGAGGCAGGAAAAGGGTTAAAGAGGCAAAAAGGCAGGGCTATCCCCTTAGTATGGTTGTTGTTGACATTGACCATTTCAAAAAAATAAACGACAGTTATGGTCATACCATAGGAGATAAAATTCTTTGTGAAATCTCAGACATACTTCAGAGAAATTGCAGGGAAGAAGATATAGTGGCAAGGTATGGCGGAGAAGAATTTGTATTGATTCTGCCATTTTGCAATGAAACAGATGCATTGGTAAAGTCAGATGACATCAGAAAAAAGATTGCAAACCTTAGACCTCACGGTGTTCAGGTGACCGCAAGTTTTGGCGTTGCTTCTTTATGTAACGCAAAAGATATAACCTTTGAAACCCTGTTCTCTATGGCTGATCTTTCAATGTATGAGGCAAAGGATAACGGCAGAAACTGTGTGTATTCTTACAGTTTTATAAAACCATTTAATTTTCAGCAATAACAATGATTTTATCTCCTTTATGAAAGGTTATCATCGCTGATTTTTTGGGATTAATAATAATTCCGTAATTTTTTGCAGGGTTAAATGAAAGTTCTTCAATCTTGTACCCGAAAGCAACCTCGCCTTTTTTTAATGCAGATTGTAAAACAGTATAAAAATTAACCTCCATTTCAGGCAGCACATAATCTTCAGCGGGTTTCAGGTAAATTTCCATGCCTTCATGGCTGAATATCTCTTCGAAAATATCATTCAGATATTTATTTCTTGTTATCTGAACAAGCAAATAGCTCACAAGCTTGTCGCTTAACACATAATCAGCGGATTTTGCAATATCAATGATGTCTTTATTGCTAATATCAAGAATTTCTGAAGTAATCGGAATAGTTAAACCTTTCTGATTGATGATGTTTCTTAGATTTAATAGCGTAAGGATTGTGAGAGAATCCGCTTCCTGAAGGGTAAATTTATCACTGTAAGATAATATTATAATATTATGAAATATTGAAAGGTCTATCTTTGAAAATACCTTTTTATTTGTAATATCAACTTTTTTATAATTGATTTTAATATTTTTTATTTCATCCGCTATTGTATCAAGTTTTAAATCTTCTTCATTATAGCTTGACATAATATGGATATTCGAATCTTTTGGGGAAAATTTATCAATAAAATCAAGAATATTAAGACCTTTCCAGTTCCAGCCTAGGATAAGATAATTTTTTGCTTTAGCATCATACGTGGATTGATAAATTATGCTGCTTTCATCAATATTTTTCTTAAAGTGCTTTGTTAGTTTTAATGCCTTAATATCAGTTGTAATAAAAATTATCTGATCATTTGCTTCATACATTGTGTCAGGAGGAGGATTTAACATTATGTCCTTTTTTTTCTTAAAAATTCCTATAACGGATGATTCATCAAATTCAAAGAGAATTTCCCCGAAGGTCCTCCTGTGGAGCATAGGCTCAACCTTAAAATATATTTCATTTCCTTTATGGTCAAGTAAATCAGTAAGGATAATGGATAATCCGTGCTGTCTTGAGGTTTGGGCAAATATTTTTGATATAAAGTGTCCCACAACAATAACCTCTGTTTCCTTTCCTCCAATCATTTTAACTGCGTCTTCGTTTTTAGGCTCCCTTATCTCGGCGATAATGTGGTAAGGTTCTTTTTTCCTGTTTATGTTATGGGTTATTGCAAGGAGTATCTTTAAGACATCAGCATCTGGATTTTCTTTTTCCGGGGATAATATTACAATGGAGTTGGAAGTATTAAGGCTTATCAAGCTTAAGTCATCGGCATCTTCGGGATTTCCCCTTCTGCATATAATCCTTGTCTTGTTTTTAAGACGTGTATGAATCTTTATGTTGTCTTCCATCTCAATTTTATCCATTTCTGCAAGGATAACAATGGGATATTTTTTATTTTCAGTATTAAGGTAGTCAAGTTCATTAAGCATGCTGTAAATGTGGCTTGACCATCCAAGTATAACTATGTGTTCTTTTTCAATAACCTTGGATCTGCCACGCCTTAATTCCCTTAATTTGCTTTCAATGCCGCTTGTGATAATACCGATTAACATACTTATGATAAAAATCCCGCCCATTGTGACGCCAAGCATAATAAAACGAAACCCCCAGCCTTCATCAGCTCCCATTGTTCCGGGGTCAAGGGTTCGCATGAGGCTTTCCCAGAATGCCTCATAAAAATTCATTTCGTTAGCATATCGAGAAGGTTTTATCTGAAATATTGTGATTATTAATGAAGAGGTTATTATGATAAAGAGTGAGGCAATAAAAAGAGCAGATATTAAAGAAATAGTTCCTTTTGACATAAAATTATCAATTTTATATTTTATTACATCTTTAAAGGATATTTTTTTTTCTTTTTCTTCTTTTAGGTTAAACATTTAAATCTTATTTACAATAACAAGGCTTTTTGGTAAAATATCAAATAATTATCTGTTGTTTTTTTTGTTTGATTTCTGTAAATAAAATATAGCACAATTTTAATATATTTTTTATAAATTTTTATATTTTTAC
>DYOW01000005.1:28462-36271 GCA_020720325.1 Desulfobulbus propionicus | reverse complement strand
TAAATAAAATATAGCACAATTTTAATATATTTTTTATAAATTTTTATATTTTTACGAGGTAAAGTCAGAAATTTTTATGGAGATTCTTTTAATTGAACCTTCCAAGGTGCAACAAACTATTATTTCAAAGGTTTTACGAGAATATTCTTCTCATATTATTCTGGCAACTTCTTCTGATGAGGCATTTGAAATCCTTGATAACAGAGACCCTGATTTAATATGCGCCTCATACATACTTTCCGATATCAACAGCATTGAATTTTGTAAGCTGGTTAGGGCGAATACAAGGAAAAAGCATATTCCCATTATCATGCTTTCATCTGAAAAAAATGATGAATTATACAGTAATGCCATAATCTGCGGCATGACTGAGGTTATCAAGAAATCTAATCTTTCAGAGCTTAATGATTATCTTAAAAATATACAAAAACAGGAAAAAAAAGATTTTCTCCTTGGAAATATTTTATATGTCGAAGATAGCAGGACGTTTGCAAGGATAATAAAATCATATTTTGAAGGAACAAACATAAACCTGATACATTTTCCTGATCCGCTTGATGCATACGATTATTTTCTTAAAAATGAAATTGATCTTGTTATCACTGATATTGTCCTGGAAGGTCAGGTTTCCGGTCTTGGTCTCTTAAGGATGATACGGAGCGCCGAGGGTAAAAAAGCCATTGTGCCCGTGCTTGTTATGACTGGTTTTGATGATGTTGCAAGACGCATTGAGATATATAAGGCAGGTGGAAATGACTATGTCTTAAAGCCTGTGTTTAAGGAAGAGTTTATGGCAAGGGTGCATAACCTCCTCACAAATAAAAAATTAATGGATAAGGTCGAGGAGCAAAATATCAAACTTGAAGAAATTTCCCTGAGAGACCCGCTTACAAACATTAGTAACCGCAGATTTATCATGGAGATTATGCCTCAGAAATTATCCGAGGCAATGACGCATAACTTTAATTTAAGCATTATTATGACAGATATTGACCATTTTAAAAAAGTAAATGACACTTATGGTCATTTAACAGGAGATTTTGTCTTAAAGGCAGTGGCAGGGCTTTTATCTGCAAATTCCAAAAAAGAAGATATAGTCGCCAGATACGGCGGGGAAGAGTTTTTGTTGGTATTAACCCATTGTAATCAGGATGTTGCTGTTGAAAAGGCTGAAAATCTCAGAAAACAAATTGAGGCATTACATCCTGAAAATATTAATGTCACAATGAGTTTTGGTATTTCAACACTTGCAAATTATCCTGACAGCAATCTTGAAGAGCTTATTGGTTTTGCTGATAAAGCGCTTTATTATGCCAAAAATAAAGGAAGAAACCGCGTAGAGGTATATAACAGCGCATTAATGGGATAAAAATATTGGAAAAATGTCTTCAATGCGAAAGGTGGCGAAGCAATCTCAAAATACAAACAAAAAAAATTATGCGACAAACACAAACAGGAATCATGCTTTTAAATATGGGAGGACCGGATAGTATTAAAGCTGTCCGGGAGTTTTTATATAATCTTTTTTCAGACAGGGATATAATAAAACTTGGTCCACCTTTTATGCAAAAACCTTTAGCCTATATGATAGCCAAAAAGCGCGCGCCAAAAAGCAGCATATATTATGAAAAAATAGGCGGTAAAAGCCCAATCACTGAAATAACGAAAAATCAGGCTGATGCATTAAAAACCAGATTAGATTTATCAGGTATTGACGCGATATGCAAGGTTGGAATGAGATATTTTCATCCAAGAACACCAGATGTTGTCAGAGAGCTAAAAAAAAAAGGCATTGATAAAATACTTGGATTAAGCCTCTATCCCCATTACAGCTCTGCAACTTCCGGGACAACACTTACGGATTTCAGGAATGCATGTAAGAAAAATAATGTTGAATACATGGAAATTGACAGATTTCCCGATAATGAATTATATATTGATTCGCTTCTTGAAACGCTTGATGAAGGTTTAAACTTATTAAACCATGACAGAAAGACTTTTGTGAAAGATGATAAATCAGTCTTATTATACAGCGCTCATAATCTTCCCAAATATATGATTGAAAACAAAGACCCATATCTTGAGGAAATTAATAAAACCATAAATTCTCTTGAAAAAAAAACAGGAATTAAAGGGATTTTGTGTTTTCAGAGCAAAAGCGGCCCTGTTGAATGGCTTTCACCCACAACAGAGGAAAAATTAACTGAACTGTCCGGTTCCAATATAAAAAACATATTAATTTTACCTGTGTCTTTTGTATCAGATCATGTGGAAACACTTTATGAAATAGATATAGCCTATAAATCAAAGATGAAGGACGCTGGGATTAATCTCGTTCGCACACCTTCACTTAACACAAATACAAAATTTATTGAAACGCTTTTTTATCTTGTCAAAGAAAAACTGGAGGTGTCAGGATGGCTAAAATAGCAGTTGTTGGAGGAGGGCTTTCGGGTCTTTCTTTTGCGTGGCGATTAAAGAAATTTAAGCCTGATTGGGAAATAACCATATTTGAAAAAGACAAAAGGGTAGGGGGAAAGGCATGGACAATACAGGAAGAAGGCTTTAAGTGGGAAAGGGGCGTAAACGGTGTCTTGACCAATAAGCCAGCTACATTAAACCTTTCAGTGGAACTTGGTATTGAAGTATATAAAAGCAATGACAATGCAAGGAAAAGATTTGTTGTAAAAAACGGAAAACTTGTAAAACTCCCTGAAAAGCCGCAGGAATTTTTGATGTCAGGACTTCTTTCACCTCTTGGCAAGCTTCGTGTTTTTTTAGAGCTTTTAACTCCTAAGAAAGCCAATGACTCCGATGAATCCCTTAAGGATTTTGCAATAAGAAGACTTGGCATTGAGGCATTTGAAAATTTAATTGACCCAATGGCTACTGGCATATATGCGGGAGATCCAGAAAAACTATCTCTTAAAAGCTGTTTTCCAAGGATAAATGAGCTTGAAATGCAGTATGGTGGTTTAATAAGGGCAATGCTTTCTTTACAGCAAAAGGCAAGGAAAGAGGGGAAAAAAGGCCCCGGAGCCGGCCCTGGCGGACATCTTGTATCGTTTAATGGTGGTATGGAAGAACTGGTGACTTCTCTTACAAATGATTTAAAGGATAATATCGTCACAGGGGCAGAGGTATCAAAAATATATAAAAAAGATAATTTATGGGAAATAATCCTCAAGGACAATAAAAAAATTGAAGCCACCCATGTGGTATTATCATCTCCGCTTCCTCAGTGTGCCCAAATGATTTCAGATATTATTCCCGAAATAAAAGAAATAGCTTCAAATATTCCTTATCCTCCTGTTGCTGTTGTTGCCCTTGGCATTAAAAAAGAACAGTTGAAAGATAAGATTAATGGCTTTGGATTTCTATGTCCAAATAAGGAAAAAAGAAATATACTTGGCACACTTTGGGATTCGTCTGTTTTTCCAAACCGGGCGCCGGAAGGTTATGCGCTTATGAGAAGTCTTGTGGGAGGGATGAGAATGCCTGAGCTTGCAAGGCTTAATGAAGATAAATTGACCCAAACTGTAATAGATGAGATTAAAGATATAATGGATGTTGATATATCGCCTGATTTTATCAGAACTTATCTCTGGGAACAGGCAATTCCCCAGTATAATGTTGGACATGCTGATTTAATGAAAAAACTTGACGCTATTATGGATAAAAACAGGGGATTATATTTCAGATGCAACTGGGTTGGTGGTATAAGCTTAAATGATTGTATAAATAACTCAATGGAACTTGCAAGACAATTGACAATTCTTTAAAAAAAAGTTGACTTTTTTAAAAAATTAATTAACCTAATTAAAAACTATAGGTCATGGAGATATTTATGTCGTCTGTATTTATTCAATGGAGAGACGAATTTTCAGTTAATAATGAAACAATTGATGAGCAGCATAAAGCCCTTATTTCTGCCCTTGCCGGTCTTATGGATGCTATGTGGGCTGGAAAAGGTAAGGAAGAACTTCATAAAGTTATTGGTTTTCTTGTTGATTACGTTGAAGAACATTTTAATACAGAAGAACTTTATATGGCAGAGATTGGTTATCCTGCCATTGATCCACACAAGGAAATACACAGAAGATTTATAAAACATGTAAGTGACTTCAGAGAAAAACTTTATTCAGGAGATGTCAGCTCTGACACCGCCATAAATGTCTTTTTCGATACGTGGGACTGGCTTAAAAAGCACATATTAAAAGAAGATAAGATGTATTCTGAATATGCAAAGAACAGAAAATAATTTTTTAATGCTTATCAGGCGTTTTCCATACAATGCTTAAACCATATTCCTGAATCAATATAAACCATGCAGCCTTCACAATTAATAATAAGTTCACCTTGTTGGGAAATGCCTTCTAAAATTCCTGTTAAAATTTTATCTCCTTTTTTAATTGATATTTCTTTGTCTTTGCAGTGGCAATTTTTTTCCCATTCATAAATCAGATAAGATATATGATTATTTTTAATATCTTCAATTAAATTGTTAAGTTCTGAAATTAACTTATTTATAAATTGTTGTTTTTCATGCTTAATACCAGTTAGATTTTCAAGGGTTTCAACATTATTTCTTATTTCTTCTGAAAACCCTGAGGGTTTGCCGTAAAGGTTTATTCCAATTCCTGCGACAATTATCCTTATATCATCCAACACTGTGGATTCACAAAGTATTCCTGCGATTTTTTTTTTATTGACAAGTATATCATTAGGCCATTTGATCTTAGCATCATTGATTCCAAATTGATTAAAGGTTTTTATGAGAGATAATCCAAGCAAAGGTGATATTAATGTAAGGTTATTGAATTTTTCAGGGTTAACATGCATTACAAAGGATAAAAAAAGATTAGTATTATCTCCGGATTCCCACCTGCGGTTTTTCTGACCCCTTCCCCTGGTTTGTTTTTCCGCAATAACAACAAGTCCGTCCTTTTTTAAGCATTCAGACGAGGTTAAGAGATATGTGTTTGTGGATTCTGTCTCACCGAGAAAAATGATATTATTTTCGCTTAAAAGCCGCATATAATTTATATGTTTCAGCGTAAGCCGGTATAGATTATTTCACCTTCAACCAACTGAAATTTCGAATATTTTATCTCATTTTTTACTTCATAGTGAGCGTTGTTAATTGTTATTAAAACCCCCGGATGTATGGTTTTATTAACAATCAATTCTGGTTCAGGAGATAATTTTATAATTGCTTCAAGTTTGGCAATCTTTTCCCTGGATGTTTTTAGTTCGTTTATAATATCAATAAGTCCTGATTTGAATCTTTTTTTTATTATTTGATATTTATCGTCAAGAGGCTTTATTTTCTCAATTTCCTCAATTTTTTCAAGGCCTTTTTTAATATCTGTAAGTTTTTTAAGGTTTGCATTATATGAGTTCTTTAATGCCTCATATTCTTCAACATGAATATTTAAAAAACCTCCATAGATGTGGGTTGTTGTATTTTGATCCGAACCAATTGTATTTGCTGTGAGAGTTTTGCCAAAGGTTACATAGCCACCCAGAATCATTGCTTTTTTTTCTTTTAGTATAATATTTCCCTTGCAGATGCAATCAGCGTCAAGGATATAATTTTTTACAATTAAATCCCCTGTCACTTCAACCTTAGCCTGTTCAATAACACTGCAAGTCATGTCATTTTGAACAAAAACCCTGCAATGCTCTCCTGATACAACGCCGTTCACCGTAAGATTGCCTTCAATATTTACAATTGCATTTTCAATTCCGCCAGAAACTGCCAGATCACCCTTTACATTTACAGTGCGACCGTTTTCAATACCACCTACTTCAAGGAGTTTGCCCTTGAATATGATATTTCCAATGACATGATCAACAGAACCATTTATCTTATAATTTTCAAGAATGGATATATTGGAATCAGAAATGTCTAATTTTCCATCGGCAGATGCCCTTAAATACTGATCTTCTGTAAAAATTTCAACATTACTTCCCACTGGAAAAGCTATCCACTTTCCGGGTTCAGGGGGAATTTCCTCTCCAAAGACATTTATGCCCGGAATACCGGGTGTATGAAGTTTTTTTTCAGCGATAATATCGCCTTTTTCATAACAGATAATCTTATTATCTTTTACTAATTCAGAAATATCATCAGGCAGGTCTTTTCTGCCCGGAGGTTTTTTAAATATGATTTTGGCATCCTCACCCTTTACAGGAAGGGTTCCCCTTGCTATATACCAGACATTATTTTCTACTTCAGGTTTACTAAGTATTCCATAAACAATAGGTGTTTCTTTAAGTAATTTAACTATTTCTTTCCAGCTATCAGGGGATAATTCGCCAAAAACAGGCACAATCTTTGCCTCAAGCAAATTTTGAGAAACAAAGAGATTGGCTGTAAAATCAAGGACTGCAACACCTTTTAAAAGTGTTTCTTTTGTAATTGTTTCATCTATTTTTTCGTTCATACCAATTGTGAAAGCACATAATTTGAAAGCCGCCAGCCTTTTGAGGTAAGCAAAATCTGTTTTTCATTAAATTCAATG
This sequence comes from Desulfobulbus propionicus, assembly GCA_020720325.1. Classification (GTDB taxonomy): domain Bacteria; phylum Desulfobacterota; class Dissulfuribacteria; order Dissulfuribacterales; family DYOW01; genus DYOW01. The sequence goes on along the minus strand of DYOW01000005.1, from coordinate 29,744 downwards.
AAATCTTCTTTTTTTAGTTTTTCAAATATATTCTTATAATAAATAATCGGGTTAATTCCGAATTCCTCAATAAATCTTTTAAAAACCAATGCATTTTTTTTTCTTAAAGCCATTACAACTGACTCTCTGAACCCTGCTTCGTTGTCAAGTTTTTCAGTAAAATCAACTGGTAACCTTCCTTTTTCGATTTCCTCGAAATATTTTTCAATATCTGAGATATTTTTTTGTCTTAACGGTCTGAAATAACTTACAGCAGACGGACCAAGGCCAAGATAATTGCCATTATCCCAATAATTTATATTGTGTTTGCAATCAAAACCTTGTTTTGCAAAACTTGAAATTTCATATTGCCTAAAACCATTAATTTCTGTCTTTTCTTCAAGTATATCAGTAAGGCTTATTATAGTATCTTCATCAGGCAGCATTAATTCTTTTGCGGATATTTTTTTTTGAAATAAGGTTTCATCTTCAATGGTATATTCATATGCAGAGAGGTGCTTTAATGGCATTTTTAATATTTCATCAATGGCGCTAATCCAGTTATTTATTGTATGTCCGGGATATCCAAAAATAAGATCAATTGATATATTTTCAAAACCGGCCAAATCTGCTGATTTAATTGCATTTAATGCCTGATTTTTATCGTGTATCCTCCCAAGAATCTTTAAGTCTTTGTCACAAAGCGCTTGAATTCCAATGGAAATTCTGTTAACTCCTGACATTTTTAAGGATTTTAAAAAATCATTGTCAACTGTCCCGGGGTTTGCCTCTACAGTAAATTCAGCGTCTTTTATAATATTAAAATTTTGGCACAAAAGTTCAATAATCTCAAGAAGACCTTTATTAATTGAAGTGGGAGTGCCTCCACCTATAAAAACAGTGTCAAAACTCTGATCTTTTGGTATAATATTTTTTTGAAGTTCTATTTCTGACTTTAGATTAGTAATAAAATCAGATAAATATTCCTTACGATAGGGTAGGGAGTAAAATGAGCAGTAAGGGCATTTTGTAAGGCAAAAAGGTATGTGGAGGTAAAGTCCTGTAAACAAAATTATTTATCTTTTTGTGTAAATTCTTCTCGCTGTAAACCAGATTGTCTTATAATAGATAGTAACGTGCCAATTTTTATTTCATCATGATTGGGCACAGGGAGAGTTAATGATCCTTGATCAGATATTTTTTGCATAACGATATGGCTTCCTTTTCTTCTAACTTCATTAAATCCAAATTTTTTCAAAATTGAACAAACTTCACTGGAAGAAAGAACTTTAATTTTGCCCAA
>DYOW01000005.1:0-28362 GCA_020720325.1 Desulfobulbus propionicus | reverse complement strand
ATTTTTTCAAAATTGAACAAACTTCACTGGAAGAAAGAACTTTAATTTTGCCCAACAGCAACCTCAATCTGAGTTACGAATACATTTTCATGAATTCTTAAATAAATCTCTTCAGATGAAGCATGCTCAAAAAATAACTCAACAGCTTCTTTAAGATTATTTATTGACTCTTCAATTGTAAAACCCTGACTGACAATATCAATTTGAGGGCATAGAGATATGTACATATCATCTTCTTTTTCTATAATAGCCGTAAGTTTATATTTCATTTTAGCCACAATCCTTTTTACTGATTTTTAACTATAAAATCCTTGACTGCATCAATGTCTATATCCATAATATGCTTTCTTTTTGAAAGTTTTTCAAGTCCCTGAAATGCCTTGGGCACGGGTGGATTCATATCAATTGCCTTAAATATGGCATCAGGGAATTTTGCAGGATGCGCAGTGGAAAGACACACAAAACCCCCTTTAAGGTCATATTGGTTAATAGCCTGTTCCATAGCTCCAACACCAACGGCTGTGTGGGGGTCAAGGATATATTTGTAAGTGTCAAAATATCGTTTTATGATCCCTGAAACCTCATCCTGTGATATTGAAAAGGAATAGAAATCTTTTTTGACTGAATCAAGCATTTCAGGTGAAACAGCAAGTTCTCCTGTTTGATCAAATATATCAAAGGATTTTTTAAGGTTATCCGAATTTTTATCATAAAGATAATAAAGATATCTTTCGAAATTGCTTGCAATCATGATATCCATTGAAGGACTTGTTGTGGATACAACCGCGCTTTTTTTGTAGCTGCCGGTGGCAATAAAACGGGTTAATATATTGTTTTCATTAGTGGCAAGGATGAGACTTGATATATATTTATCTCCAAGCATTCTTTTTGCAATAAAACCGGCAAAAATATCTCCGAAGTTTCCTGTTGGAACAGAAAAAAACACAGGAAGTTTATTTGCCTTGTTAAGTTTTAACACACACCATATATAATAAACAACCTGAGCCAGTATCCTTGCCCAGTTAATGCTGTTAATGGCTGTTAATCCATAATTTGACTTAAAATCAAGGTCATTAAAAATAGTTTTAACAAGCGCCTGGCAGTCATCAAAATTTCCGTTTATCGCAATATTATGGACATTCGCATCTGATACTGTTGTCATTTGCAGTTCCTGGACAGGGCTAACCCTGTTGTTTGGATGCAAAATAAAGATATTGATATTTTCCTTTCCCCTTACACCATATATTGCTGCGCTTCCTGTGTCCCCTGATGTGGCGCCAAGAATATTTATTTTTTTATTTTGTTTTTTTAATATATAGGAAAAAAGCTCCCCTAAAAACTGCAGGGCAATATCTTTAAACGCAAGTGTAGGACCGTGAAAGAGTTCCAGGATATGAAGCTTTCCTGTCTGGATCAAAGGAGCGATTTCAGATGTATCAAATCTTTTATAGCTTGAAATAACAAGGTTTTTTAAGGTATTTTCTGGAATATCGTCTATAAAGAGCCTCATAACCTCAAAGGCAAGCATGGGGTAGGGCAGGGTTTCCCATTCTTTTAATGTATCGTCTGATATGACGGGAATTTTTTCAGGAATCATGAGACCGCCGTCAGTTGCAAGACCCATCATAAGGGTATCTTTAAATGGAATTGGTTTTATATTTCCGCGTGTGCTTATGTATTTCATAATAATTAAAAAAGAACTCCGTTTTTAAGTGATATAATGATGCCAAGTCCTGCAACCAATAAGAACCATACGCCTTGCAAGATTATCGCTAAATTTCCTAATTTATCCATATACTCCTCACCCCCCCGGGTCAATACTGTTGACTTAAGCAGAATTTTTTCCATTATAAATTCCCTTCACCCCATGGGCCCCCTCTCCCGAAGCATCGGGCGAGGGGGAGTTGAGGTTTTTTTATTTTTTTTAAATTTTTCATTAAATTAATTCACCCTCCCCTTAATCCCCTCCCATCAAGGGAGGAGAAATTTAATTGCTCACTCTCCCCTTTTCTTCAAACAGTCCCCTCTCCCCTTGTGGGAGAGGGTTAGGGTGAGGGGTATTAAAAGAGGTGAGGGGTGATAAAAATATTACCCACTAAAAATCACATAGAGCCAAACTCTTTTTTTTATAATTAATTTAATACCTGTTTTAATAATTTTTCAAGTTCTTTAATTGAATATGGTTTTTGCAAAAATCCCTGCACACCCTTTCCGTTAAAGTTATTTTTAATATCCTCTACATTATAGCCGGACACTACAATTACCTTAACATCCGGGTTAATTCTTCTTAATTCCCTGTAACATTCAATGCCATCAATTTCGGGAAGGACAAGGTCAAGTAACACAAGATTAATTGTATCCTTTTTTTCCTTAAATATTATAAGGGCTTCCCTTGCATGAGCTGCAAGAATGACGTTAAGTCCAAGATATTCAAGTTGATCCTTTGCTGTTTGTCTTACATAATCTTCATCATCAATTAATAAAACTGTTCCCTGATATTGAGGTTTAGTCAATTCAATTGTCTGATTTGAGGGAATGTTAGTAAGTGGATATTCTTCAAGAGCGGTAAATAAAACTTTGATTGTGGTGCCCTTGTCTTTTTCAGTATAAACTTTAATGGTTCCGTTATGGCTTCTCACAATGCCAAGAACAGCAGACATTCCAAGTCCTCTTCCAAAAAATTTTGTTGTAAAGAAAGGGTCAAACATCTTGTTTCTTGTGTCTTCATTCATGCCGCAGCCATTATCTGACACCTCAAAAAAACAATATTTACCTTCGGGAAGGTCTTCACAAACAAATGTTTTTTTAAGATAATTTCTGTCACATTCAAGAATGCCTGTGGAAATTGAAATTATGCCGGCTTTATCACCGATTGCCTCTGAGGCATTTGTAATAAGGTTCATTATAATCTGGTTTATTTGTGTGGAATCTGCAAGGATAAAAGGTATTGTTTTGTTCAGGTTATATTTTATTATTATTTTTTTTGATATGCTTAGCTCAAGCATATAAAGCATTTCATTTATTAGTTTATTTAAATCAAGATGGGTTATGTTATAATTTCCTTTGCCTGCATATGCAAGGAGTTGTTTGCATAGATCAGCGGCCCTTTCCGTAGCCCTTTGTATCTTAAGAAGGTTATCTTTTGCAGGGGAACTAAAACTTAGCTTCATCATAGCAATCTCAGAATTTCCAAGGATTGCCATTAAAATATTATTAAAATCATGGGCAATCCCCCCGGCAAGAACGCCTATTGTTTCAAGCCGCTGCGCATGCTGGAGTTTTCTTTCCATTTCAATTCTTTCATCAGTTGTTTTTTTAAGATGTGTAAGGTCATTAACTATCCCGAGTCCACCGATTAAATTACCCTCAATATCGGAATATGGGGTGGTTGAGATGGCAACATAAAGCAAAATATCACTTATAGTTGTATGATACCATCCTTCATAGAAACCATCTGTTTTTTTAGTTATTGGAGTTTTTAAACAATCAAGAATTGATTTATCAATACTGTTATTTATATCAAAATGTTGCAGTTTTTCCCTGGTGGTTCTGAGTAAGCTGGCAAATTTATCATTAAAAAATTGAATTTTAAGGTTATTATCATAGACAAATATGCCGGCAGGGGATTTTTCAAAAATAAATTTATATTTTTTTTTTGATTCTTTTGTTTCCTCTTCCAAAAAGGTTTTTTCAGAGATATCTTTTGCCAGAATTATAATGGAATCAGGCTTATTTTTATCTTTAAGAAGCGATGAGGTTATATCAAGATGTTTAATCTCACCATTTTTTGTAGTGATTTTGGTTTTATTGTGATAAGAATAATCACCTTTGTTTTTTTTATTTAATGTTGTTAATATGTCATTTAAGTCATCTTTATGAAGAAATTCGCGGATATTTTTATTGATAAATTCATTATAGTCATAGCCTATGAGATTAAGCGCTTCTTTATTTGCGAAAATAATCTTTCCTTCAAGATCAATAACAGTAAGGGCATCCATTTTTTTATTTGCAATATTATCATTGTAATATTTTTTTAATTCACAGTCGCTTTGCAGACATTCTGTCACATCTAAAATTATACCCTGGGATAAAACAGGTTTATTGTCTGAAAACTCATTTTTTGCCTTAAATTTTAGATATTTCAAATTATTTTCACTGGGTTTTACCCTGAAAATTAATTCAAATGCATTTAGTTGTTTTTCAAAAGAAGAAGAAAAGGCAGTTTCAAGGAGCTCCCTGTCATCAGGATAAACAAAACTAAGAAATGAATCAAATGTATCTGTCAGTTTATCCTGGGATACATTAAAGAGTTGAAATACTTCATCTGACCAGATAATTTTTTTATCTAAATGATTCCATTTCCAGAATCCCATTGAATTTAAATCACATTTATTACAGTAGCCCGTAATTTTTTCGATTAAATCGTCTTTATCCATAAAGTATTATCCTTTTTTTCTAAAAAACTTAAAACATTATAATATCTTTATTATATCCATACAATACTTCAATACAATAGTTATTGAATTTATTAACAAAAAAGTAATTATTTTTTTAGAATATTAATAAGCTTTTAATAAAAGTCACATTCTAACTTCGCATAATGTATATTATGTAAAATAGCATTAGATTATTTATTAATCCTCTAATGAAAATATTATTTCATTTACAACGTCAGGAAATTTTTTTTTGAAGAAAAGAAGATTATTCTGATTTATAAATTTTATGCCAACATCAAACCATTCCAAAGGAAAAGAAGCCAATCTCTCGATGAAAAAACTTATATCAAATATTTCTTTTTTTTGAGCTATATCAATTATCTCTTTCCAGTTGACAGTATTATTTAAGGCAATTGTGGTTAAATCACAGACATCTTTTGTTTCATCCCTGCTTAATATGGCAGTTATTTTGTTTGCAAGTATGTTTTTAATATTATCAAGCCGGATATTATCTTTAATTATTATTGGACCTTCTTTATAAACCCTGTCATTTACAAAATCAATCTGGAGGATATTATTTATAAAAAATCTTTTAAAATCCATTTCATCAACGTGTTTCATAATAGTTAAATGATTTTTTTCATGTAAAATATTAAGTATTTCATCAATGTTATAACGAAAATTTATTGAATGGGGCATAAAAAAATCAAGGTCTTCACTGTTTCTGACAGGATAATAAAAGCGATTAAGCGCTGTGCCCCCTGTAAGATAAAAATCATTACGGAGATTATTTACTGTATTTAGCGCTATATCTTGTAATTGGTGTAGGTTTTCCACTCGGCTTCAGGTATGATGTTGTTTTCTTTCAGATATATATTTTTAAAAATTTTTAGTCTTCTCTTCTGAAAATAATGATAAAAAACCTTTTCTTCAAGAAGAGGTAAAACCTTAATAAATTCATCTTTTGGAAAAACATGGAAGATTTCAAAGGGATTTTTCAGATTTCCAAGCAATTTGGCTAAAATCCATTTTTTTTTCCTTATATCATTACTTTTGATAATATTATGAATTTCTTCGTAATTTATGTTGTAGTCCCAGAAAATCTTTTTTAATTCCAATTCCTGTTCCATCATAACGTTATTTCAGGACAAGGATAAGCCCTGTTTTACATATTGCTATCTTTTTCGGCTGCTTCATTATATTCTTCAAGAATTGTCTGTATAAGGTCATGAACACTTATAATTTTATCAACCTTCCACACATTTGAGCCGCAAAAAATAAGACCTGCATCAAGATTACCCCTCTGGGCATTTATTAAAGCATTTGAAATGCAATATTTAGTGGTTTTGTAATCACAGGTTTTAAGGCATTTATTTGTACAAAATCTTGGTCTTTTATCGCCTTTTTTGACGTTTTCAATGAAAACATTCCTTAAAGCCCTTCCAGGCATTCCTACCGGGCTTATAACAATCTCCACATCCTCTTTTTGGGCATTAATGTAGGCTTGCTTGAATTTATCCGATGCATCGCATTCATGGGTTGCGACAAATCTTGTTGCCATCTGAACACCGTCAGCTCCAAGTTTCATGATATTATACATATCCAGACCAGAATAAATCCCACCTGCTGCGATTACAGGAATTTTTTCCTGATTATCTGGCTTAAATTCAGCCACAGCCTTTATTACTTCTGGTATCAGATTTTCAAGTTTATTTTCTGTGGTTTCAAGCTCTTCGGCCTTAAAACCAAGATGACCGCCAGCCTCAGGTCCTTCAACAACAATGGCATCAGGATATCTTTTATAGAGTTCATGCCATCTTTTACAGATAATTTTTGCTGCGCGCGGGGATGATATTATAGGCAAAAGTTTTATATCAGAATCTTCAGCAATATAAGCTGGTAATTTTAATGGAAGACCAGCGCCGCTTATGATGAGGTCTGCTCCTGCTTTTACAGTGACTTCAACCTGCTTGTCATAATTTTCAAGGGCAACCATGATATTTACGCCTATAATGCCGTTTGGAACATTATTTTTAGCTATTTTTATATGTTTTTCCAATGCCCTGAAGGTGCTTTCCTGAGGTGTTTTATAGAAGTCAGGCTCTGTCATTCCTATCATTGCAGAGGAGATCACCCCTACCCCGCCCTCTTTCGCCACTGCTGAGGCAAGTCCGGACATGGATACTGCTATTCCCATTCCGCCCTGGATTATTGGAATTGGAACTGTTAAATTTCCTATTTTTAAAGGAGGTGGTAAAAAATTTTTATTCATATTTAATTTTTATAAAAAGAATGAACTATAAGGTTTTATATGCTTTTCCCTGATGTTGCCAAGACATATTAAAGAATTTTTTCTGTTAAGTATTTCAGAACATATTTTTTGTATGTCTTCCATTGTAACATCATCAATTTTGTTCATATATTCATCAAAGGAATAGAATTTTTGGAAATACATCTCATCTCTTGCATTTTTTTTCATAATGGATTCATTGTTTTCCATTGAAAGGAGTATTTCTCTTTTAAAAAAATCCTTTGCTTCTGATAAAATATCGTTTTTTAAGTTAGTTTTACTTATAACCTCAAGTTGATTATAAAGTATTTTTATTATTTCTCCCACATTTTCCGTTGATGTTCCGGCATAAACTCCAAGTATTCCGGTGTCTTCAAGGGAAGAAATAAAGGAATAAATTGAATAACATAATCCCCTTTTTTCCCTTACTTCCTGGAAAAGAAGGGAACTCATATTGCCGCCAAGGATGATATTTAATATTTGAAGCGGGATAAAATTATCAGATTTTACAGAAGGAGCCTCAAAACCAGCAATGAATATTGTCTGTTCAAGGGGTTTTGTAATAAGTTCTATTCCTGAATGAAATATTGGTTTTTCCCTTTTTACATTTTCAATATTATTTATTACATCCTTAAATCTGTTTTCAATAACATTTTCAATGCCAATATTATTTAAATTTCCGGCAACTGAAATAATAATGTTATCAGATATATAATTTTTTATAAAAAAATCAACGAGTTGTTTTTGTGATATAGCTGAGACAGTATCTTTTTTCCCCTGAATCGGAAGACCTGTTGGGTTATTTTTCCAGATAGCTTCATAGAATATGTCAAAAAGGTATTCTTCGGGATTATCCATAACCATATCAATTTCCTGAAGAACAACCTGTTTTTCTTTTTCAAAATCAGACTGGTTAAAAAGGGAGTAACAGAACATATCCGAAAATAAATCCAGAATATCATCAAAATTTTCCTTTAATACCAGTCCGTAATAACAGGTGATATCCTTTGTGGTAAATGCATTGGAAATACCGCCCATTTTATCAAATAGTCTTGCTATATCAAGGGCGGTTCTGTTTCTTGTGCCCTTAAAAAGCATATGTTCAATAAGGTGTGAAACGCCGTTTACAGAAGGTGTTTCATCACGTGAGCCTGTATTTACCCAAATTCCAAGTGAAATTGAATTTATATGTTCAATATCCTGGGAAAGTAAGCGTATTCCATTTGGCAGTACGGATCTTTTAAATATACTCTCTGATATCATTTTTTATTGGGGCTTACCCAGCACCGCCTTTCTGCTAAGCTGTATTTTTCCGTTTTTATCTATATCCATAACCTTTACAAGGACTTTATCGCCTTCCTGAACCACATCCCTGACTTCATTAACCCTTTCATGGCCAAGCTGGGAAATATGCACAAGTCCGTCAACTCCGGGTAATATTTCAACAAAAGCGCCAAAATTCATTATTTTTTTAACAATACCGCAGTATGTCTCACCAATTTCAGCTTCTTTTGTAATTTCTTTGATCATTTTTATAGCTTTTTCAGCTGCTTCTTCGGAATGGGCAAATAAATTTACATTGCCGTTGTTATCAATATCAATTTTAACACCTGAAGCGCTTACGATACCTTTTATATTTTTTCCGCCTGGTCCTATTAAATCCTTAATTTTGTCCTGATTCACAGTAATACTAATGATTCTTGGGGCAAAGTTTGAAAGTTTTGATTTAGGCTCCTGAATGAGTTCCTTCATTTTCATAAGGTGATGAAGCCTTGCATCCCTTGCCTGTTCCATTGCCTTGGATAATATTTCCCTATTAATCTCAGATATTTTTATATCCATCTGAAGGGCTGTTATGCCTGTTTCAGTGCCTGCAACCTTAAAATCCATATCTCCAAGATGGTCTTCATCGCCAAGTATATCAGAAAGTATAATAAACTCGTCGCCATCTTTGATAAGTCCCATTGCGGCGCCAGCAACCATATCCTTTACAGGAATACCTGCATCCATCATTGCAAGTGTTCCTCCGCATACGGTTGCCATAGAGGAAGAGCCGTTTGATTCAAGAACCTCGGAAACTATCCTTATGGTATAAAGAAAATCCTTTGAATCAGGTATTATTGCAGACAGCGCCCTTTCGGCAAGGGCTCCGTGACCGATATCCCTTCTTCCAGGTCCTCTTAAAGGTCTTACCTCGCCCACACTATAAGGTGGGAAATTATAATGAAGCATAAAGTTTTTTTGAATTTCTCCGCCAAGGGTTTCAATTCTCTGCTCATCATCACCGCTTCCAAGTGTCACCACAGTCATAACCTGTGTTTCACCTCTTGTAAAGGTAGCGGAGCCATGAGGTCTGGGAAGTTCCGAAACAGTGCAGCTTATTGGTCTTATATCTGTAAAACTTCTGCCATCAATTCTTTTCTTTTCTTTAACAATGAGATCTCTCATTGCTTCTTTTTCATATTTCTTTAAAATAGTATTACAATTATGGGAATCTTCAGGAAATTCATTTTTTATAGTCACTGAAACAGAATCAAAAAGTTCTTTTTTTGCTTTATAGCGGGGCATTTTATCTGCTATTTTTATGATCTCATTTATTTTTGTGTAAACAAGTTCTTTTATCCTGTTTATAAGTTCAGGATTTATTTCATTTGGTTTAACCTGAAACTTTACTTTGCCTGCAGACTTGATAAGTTCTTCCTGGAGCGCTATTAATGGCTGCATTTTTTCATGGGCAAAGAGTATTGCGTTTAACACATCCTGCTCAGGAAGATTTTTTGCGCCGCCTTCAACCATTACAATAGCATCCTTTGTTCCAGCCACAGTAATATTCAGCTCACTGTTCTGAAGTTGAGAATTAGTTGGATTTGCTATTAATTCGCCGCAAACCCTTCCAACTCTCATGCCTGCAAGGGGACCTATAAATGGTATATCTGAAACTGAAAGGGCAGCGGAAGCGCCTGTGATAGCGAGGGTATCCGGATCTATTTCAGGGTCAACCGAAAGAACTGTTCCGATTATCTGAGTTTCAAAATGATAACCATCTGGAAATCTTGGCCTGAGTGGTCTGTCAATTAAGCGTGATGTGAGAACTTCTTTCTCGCTTGGACGACCAACTTCTCTTTTAAAGTAACCCCCTGGAATCCTTCCAGCAGCATAGTACATTTCCTGATAATCAACAATTAAAGGCAGGAAATCAATGCCTTCTGTTGGGTTTTGCGAACATACGGCGGTAACAAGGACAGTAGTGTCTCCGTGGGATATAATTACTGAACCGTTGGCCTGTTTTGCAAGACGTCCTGTTTCAATGGAAAATTTTTTTCCATCAATCTCTGTTTCAAGTTTTATCATCAAATCACCTTAATAAAGTTTTTAGTTTTAAGTGTTAAGTTTTAAGTTAGATTAGAAAATTTAAGTTTTAAGTAATAAAAAAATGCAATTGTGAATCTAATCTTAAAACTCAAAACATTTGCGCTTAAAACTTTTTTTATATAAATTATTTTCTTAAACCAAGTTGCTGTATGAGACCTTTATAACCATCAAAATTTTTTCTTTTAAGGTACTCAATAAGCCTTTTTCTCTGGCCAACCATTTTTAAGAGTCCCCTGCGTGAAGAATGATCCTTTGCATTAATTTTCAAATGTTCAGTAAGATTAATAATTCTATGTGTAAGAATTGCGATTTGAATTTCAGGGGAACCTGTGTCTGTGCCATGTTTTTTAAATTTTGTAATTACTTCCTGTTTTGCTTCTGGTGTGATGGACACTTTATTTTACTCCTTAATTATAATAATTTTATTTTTAACCAATTATATTTAATATTTTCTCATGAGGTATTATATAATCATATCTCTTTTCAAGTGGTATATTCTCAAGTTCTTCCAGTTCCACTGCATTTTTAATATTAAAGGGACCTGTTTGTTCTCTTTTAAGACTGTACAAATGGGCGCAACTGCCAAGCTCTTTACCGAAATCATTGGCAATAGCCCTGATATAAGTCCCTTTGGAACATTCTATTTTAAATTCAATAAATTTTTTATTATACGATAAAATTTCAAAATTGTAAATAGTTATCTTTTTGGGTTCTTTGGTTATAATGATACCTTTTCTTGCAAGTTTGTGTAATGGAACACCATTATGTTTTGCCGCTGAAAAAGGTGGAGGAGCCTGGAGGATTTCACCTGTAAATTTTTTGGCAATTTCTTTTATCAAGTTTAAATCAATATTTTCAGGTATATCTCCCTGTTGTGTAATTTTTCCTTCCCTGTCATATGTATCAGTTGCAACGCCAAGGCAAAACTCACCGGAATAAATTTTGGCGCTGTCAAGAAAAAATTGGGACAAACGGGTTGATTTTCCCAAACAAACCGGCAAAACCCCTGTGGCAAGTGGATCAAGTGTGCCTGTATGTCCGGCTTTTTTAACGTTAAAAATCCTTTTTATTTTTTTTACCATTCCAAAAGAGGTAATGCCAAGGTGTTTATTCAATATAATAACGCCGTTAAGGGAATTATCCTGCATCATTAAATGGTTCCATATTTAATATTTTTTTTATAATTTCTTCCCTTAATTTAACAGCGCTACCTGTTGAGGAAAAACCAGCGGCTTTTTTATGTCCGCCACCACCGAATAGTTTGGCAAATTCCGCAACATCAAAATCAAATCTTGACCTCAGGCTTACAAATATCTGGTTTGGATGGATTTCTTTTATAAAAACAGACACTTCAACTGACTCAATGGAGCGGACATAAGAAATAAAATCACCAGTGTCTTCTTCTGTGGCGCCTGTTGCCTTTAACATATCGGGCGAAAGATGCATTATGCCCACTCTGCTTCCTGATTTTAATTCAAGGGTTCTTAAAACAAGTGAGAGAAGATGCTGCCTTTTTTCGGAATGGCTGTAAAAAAGATGATTTGCAATTATATATGGATTTGCCCCTGCATCAACGAGTTCCGAGGCAATTTTAAATGCTGAAGAAGAGGTGTTGCTATATCTGAAACCTCCTGTGTCAAAACAAATCGCTGTATATAAATTAATCGCGATCTGAGGAGTTATAGGCCAATTCATTTTTTTTATAATCTTGTAGATAATTGTCCCTGTGGAACAAATATTTGGGTGTATATATTCTATTGGTTTAAGAAGATTTTTTTTAATTGAGAGATGTTCAAAAAAAGAAACGTAGTATTCATGATGGTCAAGGATTGTTATGGAATTAAAAAGGGAAATATTATTAATGATGGTTTTACTGACCCTTTTAACGTCATTACAGTCTAATATTATAAGATTTTTATCCTTTAAGGAGTCTTCTGATATTTTATTTAATATTTCAGCAGAACCTGGCATAAAATAATATTTCTGGGATATCGGGTCTTCATTATAGGCTATAACCTGACGCCCTGAATTTTTCAAGGCAATATAAAGAGAAAGCATTGAACCAATTGCGTCACCGTCAGGTTTGACATGGCAGGTTATTAAAAAATTATCCTGAGAATTAAACCTCTCGGAGATTAATTCAAGGGTTTCATCGTCATTTATCTGTTCTTTCATTGATTTTCACCTTTTCTATGTAAAAGTTCTTCAATTCTTCCCTGATAATCAAGGGATTTATCTTCCTCAAATCTTATATCAGGAAGTTTTCTTATTTCAATCCTTGTTGAAAGAAGTTTTTTTATAAAACCTTTTGATTTGGCAAGCGTTTGAAAGATTTCTTTTTTTCGTTCTTCAGTGTCAAGGATAGATAGAAAAACCTTTGCAAGGCTAAGGTCCTGTGAGAGTTCAACTTTAGTTGTTGTTATAATCCCGCTGATTCTTGGGTCCTTTAATTCATTATGGATGATAAGAGAGATTTCTTCTTTCATCAGGTCGGATATTCTTTTGGAGCGGGGATATCTGTGAGGCATATTTTTTAATTTATATGAATAAATTCAAAGTCAGTATGAATTATCTCAAGAAGTGGGACTCTGTCTATAAAATGTATTATCTTATTAAAGATGGAATCAATAACAGAACTGTCATTGCTTACAAGAGAAATACCTATTACGGATTTATGCCAGACATCATTTTTATCGACCTCTGCAATGGAAACAGGGAAGTTATTCCTGATTTTAGCTATAAGACTTGTTAAAATGCTTCTTTTTTCCTTTAAAGAATTACATTCAAATAAATTTATCTTAATCTTTGCTACACCTACAACCATATTTAAAATTAAAGTTCCCATTAAATTATCGGGTTAGTTTTTAGACTGAGTAATATTTAATTGTTCCATGGTAGGAGCAATCTCTTCAACTTTATATGCCTCAATAATATCACCTGGCTTTATATCGTTAAACCTTTCAAGTCCAATACCGCATTCATAACCGGTTTGAACTTCTTTGACATCGTCTTTGAACCTTCTTAATGAAGAAACCTTGCCTGTATATATGACAACACTGTCTCTTAAAAGTCTTATTTTTGCATTTCTGTTAATCATACCGTCAAGCATATAGCAACCTGCGATGCTTCCGATTTTGGGGACACTGAAAACCTGTCTTACTTCTGCCCTTCCAAGGGGTTTTTCCTCGTATACCGGCTCAAGAAGTCCAAGCATAGCTTTTTTAACATCGTCAATGGCATTATATATGATATCATAAAATTTTATATCGATAGTTTCAGTTTCAGCAAGCGCTCTGGCGCTTTGTGTGGGTTTAACATTAAAACCAATAATAATTGCATGGGAAGCTGATGCAAGAAGCACATCAGATTCAATTATTGCGCCTGTTCCGCTTCTTATCACATTAACCTTTATCTCACGTGTGCTTAATTTTACAAGGGAATCAGCAAGAGCCTCGGTTGAGCCCTGAACATCAGCCTTAAGTATTATCTTTAACTCTTTGACTTCCTGTTCTTTTAGGCTTTCAAGCATGTTTTCGAGAGTTATTTTGGAAGTCTTGGCAAGTTCTGTTTCTCTTAGTTTTCTCTGTCTGTTTTCAGATATTTCCCTTGACTTTTTTTCATCAGATAAGACAAAAAATTCATTGCCTGCCTCTGGAACATCGGAAAGACCCTGAACCTCTACCGGCATGGATGGTCCTGCCTGAGTTACAGATCCTCCCTTGTCATTAATCATCGCCCTTATTTTTCCGTAATGAACGCCGCATACAACAGCATCGCCCATTTTTAATGTGCCGTTTGAAACAAGAAGTGTGGCGACTGGACCTCTGCCTTTATCAAGCCGCGCCTCAACAACATGACCTACAGCAGGTCTTTCTGGCACTGCCTTAAGCTCAAGAACTTCAGCCTGAACAGATAGCATTTCAATGAGTTCTTCTATTCCAATTCTTTTTTTGGCGGATATATTTACAAATATGGTATCTCCACCCCAGTCTTCAGGTATAAGACCAATTGCGGAAAGTTCTTTTTTTACCCTGTCAATATTTGCATTTTCCTTGTCAATTTTATTAACTGCCACAATTATAGGGACATTAGCATCTCTTGCATGGTCAATTGCCTCCCTTGTCTGCGCCATAACACCGTCATCAGCGGCAACAACAAGAAGAACAATATCTGTAACCTTGGCGCCTCTTGCCCTCATCTGTGTAAATGCTTCATGTCCGGGGGTATCAAGAAAAACAACCTCATTTCCTGCAGGAAGCTTTACATGATAAGCTCCTATATGCTGAGTTATACCACCAGCTTCCCCGGATGCCACATCAGCATGTCTTATAGCGTCCAGCAAAGATGTTTTACCGTGGTCAACATGCCCCATAACAGTGACAACAGGAGGTCTTAATACTTCCACACCGCCTATTGGTTCTTCAAGCATAAAAGAATCTTCTGCAAGGAGCTTTTTTTCCACTTCAAAACCGAATTCCGCAGCAACAAGAGATGCGGTATCATAATCAACAGTCTGGTTAACAGTTGCCATCACACCAAGCGTCATTAATTTCATAACAACTTCCGCTGCCTTGACACTCATTTTTTTTGCAAGCTCACCCACCTGAATGGATTCATAAATAGTGAATTTCTTTTTAGTTTGTTTGGGTGGTTGTGGAATTGGCTGCGTTTTTTTATCTTGTTGTTTTGCTGAAAATTTATTTTGTTTTCTTCTGGGCTGAAAGGATGGTTTAACTACAACGTTTTCTTCAGGCATTACATCACCGGTGGCAACATCAATATTTTCATCAGTGATTGAATGCAGTTCCTCAGATATAAATTTAACAATGTGTTTTTTGGATGCTTTTTTCTGGGGAATAGGGGTCTTGGATTTTGCTTTTTCTTCTTCTATATCAGAAGTTTTTTTCTTTTCAATTTTTTTTGGCTTAAATGTTTGCGCAGTAGTGGAAGCTATGTCAATAGGCGGTTCCTTGCCAGGAAAAAATTCATTAAAACCACTTGAAGAATCCTTATCTTTTGGGACAAAATCCCTTGTTTTATCAAAGTCTGTTGCAGTTTTTTTATCATGAAAGGTTCTTGGAGGAAATTTTTGAAACTTACCAGCAGGCCTTTGTTCAAATTTTTTCTGGTCAGAAGGCGCTTGTCTTTGTTGTTGAAATGGTCTGTCATCGGTTCTGCGTGTGTCTTGGCCTTCATGTCTTGGTCTTTGCTGAGGAGGAGGTGTGGGTTTATTAAGCTGAATCCTCCTGTCAGTTGCCTTTGCGGTAAAAAAAGTCTTTTTAACTTCTGGTGTTTCTTTGGGTCTGTCTCTTTCAGGATACCCTTCCTTTGGTTTGTTTGTTTGTCTTTTTTCAAAATGGACAACTTTTAATTCTTTTTTTTCGGTTATTTCTTCGGGTTGAACAGTTTTTTCAGGTTGTTTAACCAAAGGTTCTTCCTGAGGTTTTACGGGACTTTCTTCAATATCTGGCAGATGTGTTTTTATTTCAATTTCTTCTTTAACAGCCACAGGTTTTTCTTTTGGTTGTTCAATTATAACCATGGTCTCTTTTGCAGGTTCAACTATTGGAGCTTCTTTTGGTGGTTCCTCAGTTTTCTGAACTTTTATTTCTTCCTGCGGAGGCGCGACAGTGACAGCGGCGGAAGGCCTTTCTATTATTTTAGGTCCTGTAAAAGAACGTGCTGCAGTCACAGGCTTTATTTTTTCTTCTTCATGAGTTGGTGTGACTGTTTTGGGTATTTCATCCAAAGTTTTTACTTTTTTAATATGAAATTGTGATTTTTCTTCCTGAGTATCGTGCAAAGTTTTAACTTTAACAATTTTTATATTTTGAACTGGCGCAGCTTTTCTTTTAACGCTTGGTCTTGGCATATCTTGGGCAGCCTGGTCACTTCCCTTAATCATCTGCCTGATCATCAGAGCATCATTTTCATGAATAGCGCCCTTATCAATAAAAATATTAAGATCCTTTATTCTTAATTCCATATCTTTGGGATTTAATCCCATTTCTCTAGCAAGATCTGATACTCTAATCCTTTCCATTTAATACCTTTGTAATCTTATAATGTTTGTTTTTCTAAATTCTTTTTATAATTTTCAATAAAAGATATAATAAGATTTTTATTTATTGAAGTTTCATTTGATATAATTTCCGGATCATTTTCTATTAATGCATCAGGGGAAATAAAACCTTTGTCATACAGCCTGTCTGCAATACTTTCGGATATTCCGGTAATTTTTAATAAATTTAAATAATTATGGTCACTATAATGCGCAAATCTCTTTTCGCTCTTAACATCTATTTTCCAGCCCATTAATTTGGAAACAAGACGCACATTTTGGCCCTGTTTTCCTATTGCGATGGACAACTGGTCATCAGGAACCACAACTTCAAGGGTTTTATTGTCATCATCCACAATAACCTTGGAACATTCAGCGGGTGAAAGGGCATTATATACGAATTTTGCAGGATCAGGGTTCCATTGTATAATATCAATTCTTTCACCCTTAAGCTCCTGAACAAGGGATTGAACCCTTGTGCCCCTAACGCCAACACAAGCGCCAACAGGATCAATGTCAGAAGATTTTGAAGCGACGGATATTTTTGATCTGCTGCCCGCTTCTCTTGCAATGCTCATTACTCTTATGATACCTTCGGATATTTCAGGCACTTCCATTTCAAGAAGTTTTAATAGAAAATTAGGATGAGTTCTGGATAAAACAACCTGGGGATCTTTTATAGTTCTTCTTACTTCGGCGATATATGCCCTGATTTTATCCCCTCTTCTGTAATTATCATTGTGCAGTTGTTCGGAGGGAGGTATTATTGCCTCGGTTCTTCCAAGGTTTATTATTATAGCTCCTTTTTCCAGACGAAGTATTATTCCGTTAACAATTTCTCCGATCCTGTCCCTGAATTCTTCAAAGATAATATCCCGTTCAACATTTTTCATTTTTTGGGTTATCACCTGTTTTGCTGCCTGCGCCGCAATTCTTCCAAGATTGGAAATATCCATATTAATGCCAAGACTGTCACCAATCTGGCTTTCAGGATCAAGAACCTGCGCATCTTTTAAAGATATCTCAACAGTGTTGTCCCTGACTCTTTCAACAACGGTTTTATATTGATAGACCTCAATAATACCGGTTGTTTCATTAAAAGAAACTTCTAATTCAATATTACCATGCCTTTTTTTAATTGCAGATTTTAAGGAATCCTCTATAGCGGATATCAAAAGTTTTTTATCAACTTTTTTTTCCTTACAAATCTGGTCAATCATTCTCTTTAGCTCTTGTGTCATATTTAATCCTCAGATAATATCCATTCTTGCCTTTGATATGAGGTCAAACGGTATATTATATGTGCTTGAATCACTTTCTGCGATTTCAACATTATTATCCGTAATTCCTTTAAGGATACCCTTAAAGTTTTTTCTGTCAGCATATGGCTGTTTTAGTTGCAATATAATTTTATTTCCTGCAAATCTTGTAAAATCTTCTTTTTTTGTAAGCGGTCTGTTAATTCCCGGTGATGAAACCTCAAAATTATAGCGTTCGCCTATCAAATTGTTTGCATCAAGCATATCTCCAATAAGACGACTTACACTTTCACAGTTCTCAAGAGTAATGCCGTTTTCTTTATCAATAAACAATCTTAATACCCAGCCCGGTTCTTTTTTATAGCTTAAATCAATAAGCTCGTATCCCATTTCAGTCAGGACAGGCTCTGCAAGTCTTATAATTTCTTTTTCAGTTTTACTTTTATTGTTTAACATAGTTTATAAAAAAAAATAGTGGGATTAACCCACTTATTTATAAAAATAAATCTCTTTACAAGATAATAATCTTTAAATAATCTTCCTTTTTAAAAAAAAGATATTCAATTTTTATCAAATAATCTATTATTTAAAAAATATAATATAATTTAATATTCACATATAATCAATAAAAAAATTATATTTTTAAAAAATAAAAATATTTTTGGGTGGAATTTGTTTTATTTATGAGGAAAAAAATTTATCTGCTTTCCTTGATTAGGCTTTTTAGAATGGAAATGGCGACATCAGAAGAACTAACATAATAGTCGCCTGATTTGATTTTGGATTTAATTTTATTTATTTTTTTTTGTCTTTCCGGAGAATCGAGGTTAATTGATAATTTAATTCTTTCCTGAAGAGAAGATTCATTAAACTTCAAATTTTTTGAATTTTTTAATGAAGAGTTTGAAACCTTAGGTTCATCGTTGGAAGTTGTTGAGGATAATTGGGTATTGATGATTTTTTTTGAGCTTGAAATTGCCATATATAAAACTCCAGATTTAAATATATATAAAAAATTTTCTACTATTTAAATCGGTAAATTTTGGTAGATTATAAGTATTTTTTATATATATTTTTTGCTTTAGTAAGTATTTTAAAGTAATTAGTTGTTGTTATTGACAAAAATATGTTAAAATTGTATTTTTTTGCATTGAAAGTTAGTTTGTTTTTATTTCTATAATTAAGATAATATTTTAATAACTCAACTGCCTTTGTAAGATATTAAAAAAACAGTTGAGTTGCTTAGTGATAAGTTTATGCGGTTTTTGTTTTTTATAAAAGATTGGAATTAAAATCGCAATTAATCAAAAATTGTTTCTAATTTTGCGCCAGGTTTGAATTTAATTACTTTTTTACTTTCAATTTTAATTATTTCTCCTGTTTTTGGATTTCTTCCGTTTCTTTCTTTTCTTTCAGAAACAGAAAATGACCCAAAGCCTACCAGGATTAATTTATCGTTTGATTTTGCAGAATCCACAACGCAGTTGATAAACTCGTTAAGCGCTTTTTCAGCTGCATTTTTTGTTATGTTTGAAGCCTTTGCCATCCTGTCCACCACATCAGATTTATTCATATAACCTCCCTTTATATAGAAAATGATTATGAAAAAATAATTTAAAATTGCGATTAAGTCAAGAAAAAAAATAATTTTAACAATTATCCCTTCAATATATAAGGGGTGATTTTTTCACCTTTTGGCAGCAATGTTGCCTTACAGGATTTTGAAGGTTTATTATAATTGGAAAGCCCTAATATGTTAGATAAACTTCTCACATCCTCTTTGGTGAAACCTGCATCTGCAAGCGACGTTCTGATATTATGTTCTTCAAGCGCCTTTAATCCTGGTCTTCCTTTGTACCCCTTTTTTATATCATCAAGATTTGTGCCGTCAAGTATAAAATCTATCCTCAGATTGCATGTAATATTTTTTAAGATATTATAAATCTCAGTTTTACAAAAATAACATCTTTTTTCTGAATTTTCTGAAATCTGTTTATATATAAGTGGATTCCATCTGACTATTTCAATATGCGCCCCAATTTCATCGGCAATTATCTTTGCATCTTCAAGGTCTTTCTTGTCAACAAAGACAGAATCCATATAAAATCCAGTGACATCTTCACATGCATCCTTTGCAAGTTTTAACAGCAAAGAACTGTCAATGCCTCCTGAAAAAGCCACTCCTACCCTGCCCTTTAGTTCTTCTAATTTTTTTTTTATTAAACTGTGCTTATCCTTCAGGTTCAATATAGGCTCTTATTTGGGATGATGGAAGATTTTCCTGTGGAACACCAAGTAAAAATTGTCCTGATACAATCCATTTTTTTAAGATTTCTGAAATTTCTTTTGCTTTTTTGTAACTTGACATGGAAGCAGTGGGAACTTTTCTGTTATTAATATTGATAAAACCGGACTTTAACTGTTTATATGTAACTTCACAAAGGGGATTATTTTTGCCTGCCGGATAATCATCTCCGTAATCAATGACCTTGGTTGATATATCACCGTCAGAAACCCCTGTGTAATATGCAATTTCTTCGTTTAAAACAGGAATTGGGATGCCAACGCCAACAGACAGCGAGCATCCGTAACCAAGCAAACTGACACCTACAAGCCAGTCAGGAGACATTTGTTTCATGTCTCCGGTTAGCATAAGTGTCCCAGAGGGAGTTATTGGGATTCCTCTTTTAGTTCTTGTAACCTCAAATTTATGCTGTGTTCCTTCTGCTATAACATATCCGATCCCTCCGCCAAGAAATATCCTCGTGCCCATTCCTATTGTAAGGAAGTATGGATCATTAAATAACGGGCTTAATTGACCAGATGTGGAAAAATTTGCATTGCCAAGGTTGCCTTTTAAGACACCCATATAGGTATATATTGTTTTATTAATGACATTTACGGCGCAGTTATAGTTTTGATATGCATTTCTGGGATTTAACAACCTCGCATATGGAAGGTCTTTTAAGGTGACCCTTTTTTCAAGATTTTTTTTGGGGTAACAATGCGTTCCGTAAGCCTCGGCAACAAGGGATATTGATTTTCCGTCAACAAGGTCATGGATAACATGTCCACCGCCGTATAAAAATTCGCCAGGATAAACTTTATTTAACGGATCGTCATCTTTTGGCTCAGTAGCGCCTATATAACAATCCACCGCTGCAAGTCCTCCATAAGCGGAAACATCATTTAACCATACCTTTGAAGCTCTGATGCCCGGAACTGTATGTCCGAAGTTAATAATAGCGCCTGATGAACACATTGGGGCAAAAGTGCCGGTTGTCACAACATCAACCTGTTTGGCAGCCTCAATCTCGCCTTTTTCACTGACAATATCTATCATTTCTTCAGCGTTAACAACAACAGCCTTGCCTTCTTTAATACGTTTGTTAATTTCCTCGAAGGATTTAATAACTTTATAACTCATAATTTTTATTCAATAACCGATATTATCTTGTATTTGTCATGTTTCTGGATTTCTTCAATAACCCCTGCGATATCTTTGTTTTCAAGTCTTATGATGTAACATCTTTTTCTTGAGGGATGGGATTCATAAATAATACTTAAAATTTCAGCGCCCTGATTTCTTATAAGAGAAACAAGGTCTTCAAGATGGGTGTTTTTTTCTAATATTGATATATTAAGCCTTGTTGTCTTCTGGTCGATTCCAAGCAGGGAAATAAAGGCGGTCACAAGGTCAGTGGTGGTAAAAATTCCTGCAAGTTTTCTTTTGTCAAGCACTGGAAGCCCCCCAACCCTATATTCGTTTATAAGTCTTGCGGCATGGTCAATGCTTGCGCTGTAATCAATTGTAATGGGATTTCTTATCATAATATCCCGTATTTTTTCCGGCTTATCTTCTTTTTTTAAAAGAGCTTGTCTCAACGTGCTTTCTGTAACAAGCCCTATAAGATCATCATTTTCCATAACAGGGATATGTCTTATTGAAAATTTTTGCATCATTTCCACTGCTTCAAAGACATTTGAATCAGGAGAAATTATTTTGGGATCTTTTGACATCCAATTTTTTATTTTCACACAAAAACCTTAATCAAAAATAATATTGTAGAATTTAACATATTTTCTAACATATTTTTTTTGCAATCTCAATAAAAAAAACATTAAGTTTTAAGGTTAAAGTTTTAAGATCAGTTATTTGTTTTAATATGTTATAAATAATATTTGATTTTTTTTATCTATTTTGTTAATATAATCATTTAAATTTATAGCAAGGATACAAAAATGTCAAAACACAAAAAAATTGAAAGAAAAAAAGAAATTGAAAGAAGACGTAAAAGAAGGGAAAAAAGATTAAAATTAAAGGCAAAGGGAATTGTGGCATAATTTAACATAAAAATTAATAATTTATTTTATCTTATTAATTTTACGTTATTTTTTGTTTATATAGGCTGCAGTCACCGCAGCCCCGAACCCATTGTCAATGTTTACAACTGAAATCCCAGGTGAACATGAATTAAGCATGGTAAGAAGCGGTGAAATGCCGCCTAAATTAGCTCCATAGCCAACACTTGTAGGGACTGCTATTATTGGTAAATCCAAAAGTCCGCTTACAATAGAAGGCAGAACGCCGTCCATGCCTGCTATTACAATAACAGCCTTTGAGCAGGATATTTCATCAATATTATGCAGCAACCTGTGAAGACCTGCCACACCTATATCATAAAATTTTCTAACCGGACATCCAATTAATTCAAGGGTAAGTCCTGCCTCCTCCGCAACAGATTTATCAGAGCTTCCCGCAGTTACTATTGACACATAACCCCTGAAATTTTCTGGGATAACTCTTTCAGGATTATACCAGTGCAGGCACCTTGCATCACCTTTATAATTAATATAATTTATTTTGGAAATGACCTTTTTTGCCTTTTTGGGGCTTACCCTTGTTACAAGAAGTGGAACACCTTTTTCAAGGACATTTATGCTTATTTCAATGATATCCTTTGGGGTTTTGCCTGCGCCATATATGACTTCCGGAAGACCTTTTCTCAAAAATCTGTGATGGTCAATGCAATGATGACTTATCCTTTCAAAAGGGAGAAAGTTAATTTTTTTCAGGAAGTCCTCAGTTGACAGGCAACCTTCCTTAAATTCATGCATAAGTTTTAATAATGAATCCCTGTCCATGAAAAAAATTAAGGAAGATTTTTAAGATATTCTTTTATCTGATTAATTTTTTGTATAAATTGATTATTTATTTCAGTTGAGAGCTTTGTCCATTCCTGCTGAAACTGAGGTATTGCCTCAATAGTCATCTTAGATGACATTGATTGTCCGTATTGCTGCGCCACCATTTCCTGAATTCCCGGAAGTTTTGCCTCAAATTGCATTTTTAGCTGTTCATAATAACCGTTTTTTGTTTCTTCATAACTGCTTAAAAACTGTCTTAATTGCATCATGACATTTTGGGCGCTGCTTCCCTTTAATTCGGCAATGCCTTCCATTGCCCTGTTAATAGCGTCCCATTGTTCTTTTTCTTTGGGAAGAATGATATTTCTTAAAAGAATGTCCATAATGCCGTCTATGTAGATTTTTAGACCAGCAGGGTCAATATTTTTTAATAACTCCTTAAAATGAATATCAGTTTCATTGAAAAATTTAACGGCGATTTTTTTCCCTTCCTCTTCATATTTCATATTTAATTTTTCTTCATTGGTTATCTCAGAAATTTTATTTGCTCTTTCAAGCGCTATTTCAATGCTGCTCCTGATTTCCGCCATTAATTTATCCCCCTGAATATGGTATTATTTTCTTGATTTTAAAATTTATTTAATTATGATAACGATGTTTATAAAAAATACAACCGCTAAAACTTTTTACATACAATTTGGAGTAAATATTTATGTCTAACCCTTTATGGCTTGATACCTTTAAAAATCCAGGGTCATATCATGATAACACCAATGAGGTTAAATTTGTTCAGACACACATATCATGGGTTTTCATAACTGACACCTTTGTTTATAAGATAAAAAAACCTGTAAATTTTGGATTTCTTGATTTTACCTCCCTTGAAAAAAGAGAGTTTTATTGTAAAGAAGAAATCCGCCTTAACAAAAGGCTTTGTCCTGATATTTATAAAAAAGTAGAAAAAATAACTGAAAAAGACGGAAAATTTCAGATAGGCGGTGAAGGCGACCCAATTGAATGGTGTGTTGTCATGGATAAAATGCCTGAGGATTATATGATGGACAGGCTTATAAACAGGGAAGAACTTGATGCAAGCTGTATTGATCTTATTGTGGATGCTCTTTGTCCTTTTTATCTTGATAGGGATAAGCACAGGGATGCCGGAGAATTTGGCAAAAAAGATACTGTTTACTTTAATATAAATGAAAATTTTGAACAGACAGAAGGTTTTAAAGAAAGTGTTATAAGCAGGGAAGCATATAATTATCTTCTTAATTATAATATGAATTTTTTTAAGGAAAATAATGACCTCTTTGAAAAAAGAATCAAAGATAACCGCATTGTGGATGGTCACGGGGACTTATACTCTGCAAATATATGTTTTAATGATAAAAAAGACAAAGTTTATGTATTTGACTGCATAGAGTTTAATGACAGGTTCAGGTGTTCGGATGTTGTTTGCGATGTTGGTTTTCTCTCAATGGATCTGGATTTTCACGGATTATACGATTTATCCAAATATTTTGACAATAAAATTAAAAGCAGACTGACTGATAATGATTTTTTCAGACTTCTTGATTTTTATAAGTGCTACAGGGCATACGTAAGGGGTAAAATCGGCTGTTTTACCTTTGCATCACCTCAAATTGATGAAAAAACAAGAAAAAATGCCTTAAATACAGCGCGGGATTATTTTAACCTTGCCCTGCGATATGCCGGCTATAAACCATTGGAAAAACCAACATTATATATATTTTACGGGTTATCAGGCACAGGAAAAAGCTATGTGTCAAATATTTTTTCTGAAAAAACTGGGATAAGCCTTTATAACTCAGATATTGTAAGGAAAAAAATACTTGATCTTAATCCACAGACCCATTTTTATGAGGAGTTTCAGCAAGGTATTTACAGCAAGGATATAACGGAAAAAACCTACATGGCGCTATTAAGAAACGCCGCAAAAAATTTAATTAAATATCAGTCTGTGATACTTGACGCAACTTTTATTGACCCTCTTTGGAGAAAAAAGGCAATACAAATTGCAACCGACCTTGAGGCTAACATAAAATTTTTACACTGTGCCTGTGCTGAAGATGTTATTTTTGAGAGAATATCTAAAAGAATGGAAGATAAAACCTCTTCATCAGATGCAAGGCTGGAAATTTATCTTAAACAAAAACAAATCTTTAATAAAGAAGAAGGACTTGAAAAAATTAAACCGCTTAATATTGAAACCGATAAGATTTGCTATGATGAAAGTTTCATAGAGATGTTAAAAAAGTAATTTCTCAAAACAGACTAATTAAGGCGTGAAGGATTAACCAGTTAATATGATTGGCTTATTTTTTTTAATTAAATCAAATAGATATGCTTAAAAAATAATTTTTAAAAACTAAAAATAATACTTGACTTATACAAAAAAAGTATCATATTTTATTCCGGAAATTTAAATATTTCTTTTATGGAAAAATACATTTTTAAACCATTTTATACATCAAAAAGTATCTCTAATACCCTACCATATATGGCCACCAGGTCACCCATCTAAATTTTCCCATTTATAAAACCAAGGAGAAAAAAATGGAAAGCGAAGAACCATCGTATTGTACCCGCACCTCCAGATTAGAATGCCTAAGGCTTAAATCTTTTCTGAAAAATTTGAATAAATTAAAAATTATTCAGAATAATTTTAAGCCGTTTCTTGTGCTATTGCTGGCTTCTATGCTGACTTTCTGGGTATGGAGTTTTTTAAATCCTGCCTATTACCCCAAAGACTGGCGAGGTGTTATTAACGGTGTTTCTTACAGCCCTTTTCAAAAGGATCAAAGCCCTCTTGAAAGAAAGTATCCAACAGGTCTTGATATTGACTCTGACATGAGACTTCTGAAAGATAAAGTTTCAAGCGTCAGGTTATATTCAAGCGCTGACGGTTCCCAGCTTGTCCCGGCATATGCAAAAAGATATAATATTGCTGTTACTGCCGGCGCATGGTTAAGCAAAGACCGCGCAAATAATGAAAAAGAGATTCAAAACCTCATAGAGCTTGTTAAGTCAAATGATAATATTGAAAGGGTTATGGTTGGCAATGAATCAATACTAAGGGATGACCTTGAGGTTAAAGAACTAATTGAATATATTAAAAGGGTTAAAAAAGAAGTAAATGTGCCTGTAAGCACAGCAGAAACCTGGGATGTCTGGCTTAAACACAGAGAACTTGCCCAGCATGTTGATTTTATCTCTATCCATATACTGCCAATATGGGATAATGTCCCAACTGAAAAAGCAGTTGATTATGTAATGTCAAGATATAATGAAATTAAAAGGATTTTTCCAGAAAAACACGTTCTTCTTGCTGAGGTTGGCTGGCCGTCTGCAAAGTCAAAACATAATATCCTACCTGGCATTATAAATCAGGCATCCTTTGTAAGGGATATGTTAAATACTGCTTCAAAACATAACCTTGACTATTTTGTCATTGAAGCAATTGATCAGCCCTGGAAAATAGATACCGAGGGTGTGATAGGTCCTTACTGGGGGCTTTTTGACAAAGACAGAAATAATAAATTTCCCTTTACAGGGGCTGTTTTTGCCAATAAAAACTGGGAGTTTCATGCATCATTAGCAATATTTCTTGCAATTTTTCCAATATTTTTCTTTTCAAGAAGATTTCAGGGCAGGATTAATTTTACGGGTCTTGTATTCTTTTCATCCCTTGTTGAGCTAAGCATTTCATTTATTATCTGGACAATTTTGCTTCCACAGATTGAACCAATGCCTTTTGTGGCAAAGGTTATGTGGGGTTTTCTCTTACCTGCTCAGTTCCTGCTCTTTGCAGTTTTATTAATAAACGGATTTGAGACAACAGAGGCTCTCTGGATTAAGAAATGGCGCAGATTCTTTCATCCGATTTCTAAAGATGAAGTTGACATGGAAAAACTTCAAAAGGTATCAATACACCTTGCTATTTGTAATGAACCTCCTGAAATGGTCATTCAAACCTTAAACAGCCTTACAAACCTTGATTACCCTGATTACGAGGTAATTATTATTGATAATAACACAAAGGATGAAAAAGTATGGAAGCCTGTTGAAGCTTATTGTCAATTACTTGGAGATAAATTTAAGTTCTTCCATCTCCCAAAATGGCCCGGATTTAAGGCAGGAGCTTTAAACTTTGCCCTGAAACATACACATCCTGACACAAAATATATTGCTGTTATTGACAGCGACTATGTGGTAAGTTCTGACTGGCTGATTTCTCTTATCCCCTATTTTAACAATGAAAAAGTAGGTTTTGTTCAGGCTCCACAGGATCACAGGGACTGGAATGATAATCTCTTTAAGTCTATGTGTAACTGGGAGTTTAGCGGTTTTTTCCACATAGGAATGCAGCATAGAAACGAGAGAAATGCCATTATCCAGCACGGCACAATGACAATTATAAGAAAAACCGTTCTTGACGAGATGCATGGCTGGTCAGAATGGTGTATCTGTGAAGATGCCGAACTCGGCTTAAAAATAATGCATAAAGGCTATGAAGCAATTTATGTAAACCACGCCTTTGGAAAAGGACTAACCCCAGATAACTTTGACGGATTTAGAAAACAAAGATTTCGCTGGGTTTACGGCGCAATCCAGATTATTAAAAAATATTGGAAGTGGATGGTGCCCTTTGTAAATCATGATACAGGACTTACAAACTCACAGAGATATCATTTTATATCAGGCTGGCTTCCATGGTTTGCTGATGCCGTTCACTTTGTCTTTACAATTTTTGGAATTATCTGGACAATGGGAATGGTCTTATTACCAGGATACTTCCAATTCTCTTTCTCAATTTTTGTCATTCCCACTGTGCTTGCCTTTGTGTTTAAGGTTGTAAACAGCCTTGTGCTCTACAACGCAAAGGTTCCGTGCACCCTTGGTCAGAGCCTTCTTTCATCCATTGCAGGCATGTCGGTGACACATGTGATTGGTAAGGCGGTGATTCAGGGAATACTAACAGATAATCAGCCGTTTTACAGGACTCCCAAATGCGAAAAGAACCAGGGCGCTATTTATAGGGGACTTTTAATGTCAAAAGATGAGCTTGTTATGTTTTCCCTTATATGGTTTGCAATATTAAACCTGACCTTAAAATACGGTATTTCAAATATTAATCTTAATATCTGGGCGGCAGTTCTTGCCATACAGTCAATACCATATCTTGCCGCAATAACCAGTTCATTAATAAATACAATGCCGGCATTTAGCTTAAAATCTCTCAAAATTCCTGTTCCTGCACAGCTACAACTGGCATTACAGCCTGAAAAGATTTCTAATAATAAATATTAGTTTTTATTAAGTAATATTTTTGCAAGGCCGATTCATGAATCGGCCTTGCAATCTGCTGTCAATCATAAAATATAAAGCAAAATACTAAAATCGCACATTCAGTCATGAGAGCATTCTTGCAAAGGATTTTTATATCATCCTTCAAAAGCTCGCTTAAAAAACCTTCCAATATTCCAAAATTAGCCTTGCTGTTTAAAACCCAGTCAAAGGACACATATCTTTTGTACGACGTGAACAATCTCTAAAACCAATTTATTAAAATTATAACACCTTATATCCTTTATAAAGATTTAACCTCCTCAATGGTCAAACCTGAAATATTGGCTATTTCCTCTAAACCCATGCCGCCCGATAAAAGCAATCTTCTGGCTATCTCAAATTTTGCTTTTTTCTCACCTGTTGCCTCTCCTTCTCTCAACCCTTCTTCAATTCCTTCCTTTTTGCCTTTTTCAATGCCGATTT
>DYOW01000075.1 GCA_020720325.1 Desulfobulbus propionicus | reverse complement strand
TTTTTGAAAGTTAGCGCTTTTCAGCTTTAATTTTTAGTGTATTATAAGGCATAAATTTTTTCGGAGGATTTATTACATGAAACTTATTTTACTTGGAGCGCCAGGCGCTGGAAAAGGCACTGTCGCAAAAAGGCTTACACAAATTGACGGCTCTGTCCAGATATCTACAGGCGACATTTTGAGGGGTGAGGTAAACGCCCAGTCAGAGCTTGGAAAAAAGGCAGAGGAATATATGAAGAAAGGTGACCTTGTTCCTGATGAGCTTATCATGGGAATTATGGAAAAAAGGCTTCAGGAGCCGGACTACCAGAAGGGTTTTCTTCTTGACGGTTTTCCAAGAACCATTCCCCAGGCTGATGCTTTAAAAAAACTAATGGAAAAACTCAATATTAAGCTTGATATGGTTGTAAATATTGATGTGCCAAGGGATGTTATAATTGACAGACTTTCCACAAGAAGAACATGTTCAAACCCACAGTGTCAGGCAATATATAATATTAAGAGCATGCCCACAAAGGTTGAGGGGATTTGCGATAAATGTGGCAGCCCTGTTATTCAGAGGGCTGATGAGACTGCCGAGGCAATAGCTCACAGGCTTGACACCTATAATCAGAAAACAGCGCCTTTAATTGGTTTTTATGAAAAAGAAGGCATGCTTAAAACATTTACCGCTACTTCAAGCGATGAAATTGTTGCCGGAGTAAAACAGGCATTGGGGATATAATTTTTTCCTCCTCTCCTTTAAAGGGAGGGGAGTTTCTATCCCCTTTTAATCTTATATCCCTCTGTTATTGATAGTGTTCCGATTTCATCTATGATGCTTCTTAATTCATCGCTTTCAGATAATTGATCCCTTAGGGAAATCATGCTTTCACCTTTTTCAATGAGACTATCGCCGATATAATCAACGCTTTTTCCCATTCCGGGGACTATTTGGGCAAGGGTGTCCTCAAGGTTTGAAAGCATATTTATTATGTCATAACCCATTGAAAGCGCTTCTTCCTGCTGGGGTAATAAAGATGAAGAATCAACAAGAGGAGGAAGACCTGACAGGGTATTTGTTTCCTGTTTATCTGTTAGCGCTTTACTGAGCAACTGGGAAAAATCTGCCGGGCTTTGGGAAATTTTTTCCTCTTTTTTTATTGTTTTGCCAATTTGCGGAGTATTAAATAGGCTATCTATTTTCATAAATTTTTTATCTCCTTTTGATTTTTTAATTAAATGATATAAAATAATAATGATGTATTATAAAAATAAAATTATACGCTTCAATTACCAGCAAGTTTAATTTTTTAATTAATGAATGATGATATTATAGAATATGAATTTACGGATGTCCTTGACCTCCATTGTTTTTCTCCAAAAGACTTAAAGATACTTTTGGATGATTATATTAATTTTGCATTTAATGCAAAATGGCAATCTGTAAGGATCATCCACGGTAAGGGAAAGGGTATTTTAAGGGACAGAACCCTGTCAATAGTTAGAAAACATCCTCATGTTTTAAGTTTCAAAACTGCCTCTGAAGATGCAGGCGGTTGGGGTTCTGTTATAGTAACCCTGAAAAATAAAATATAATTTTCAAAGAGCAGGATTTTATGAAAAATTATAATAAAACCAGGATAATTTATGTGGGAAAAGTCCCTGTTGGTGGAAATCATCCTGTTTCCGTGCAGTCCATGACAAATACCGATACCCGTGATATCCATGCCACCATTGCCCAGATAAGGCGTCTTATTGAGGCTGGATGCGAGATTATCAGGGTAGCTGTTCCTGACATGGATGCTGCCAATGCCATATCGGTTATTAAAAATGCAATATCCATTCCAATTATAGCAGATATTCATTTTGACTGGAGACTTGCAATAAAATCCATTGAAAAGGGCGCTGATGCCATAAGAATAAATCCAGGCAATATCGGTGGTTATGAAAAATTACAAAAGGTTGTGCAAAAGGCAAAGGAATTTTATATTCCAATCAGGGTTGGTGTTAATTCAGGTTCTCTTGAAAAGGATATAAGGGAGAAATACGGTGTGACCCCGGAAGGCCTTGTGGAAAGCGCTCTTAGAAATGTTGCTATGATAGTTGATATGGGCTATGAAAATCTTAAAATTTCATTAAAATCTTCTGATGTGCTTACCACAATAAAGGCTTACAGGCTTATTTCCCAAAAAACTGATTTTCCTTTGCATCTTGGGGTTACAGAGGCAGGCGGACTTGTTCCGGGAACAGTTAAAAGCAGTGTTGCCCTTGGAAGTCTTTTGATGGACGGGATCGGAGATACTATGAGGGTGTCGCTCACCCGTGACCCTGAAGAAGAAATTTATGTTGGTTATGAGATATTAAGGGCAACAGGATTAAGAAAAAGGGGACCGGAGATTATTTCATGCCCCACATGCGGAAGATGCGAAATAAATTTATTTAATCTTGCTGATGAGATTGAAAAAAGGGTAAAGACAATAAAAGTACCCTTAAAGCTTGCGGTAATGGGTTGCGTTGTAAACGGTCCTGGAGAGGCAAGGGAGGCAGATCTGGGTGTTGCAGGCGGCAAGGGTATTGGCATCATATTTAAGGGAGAAAAAATATTAAAGAAGGTATCTGAGGAAAACCTGATAAATGAATTCTGGGAGGAAGTCCAGAAACTAATTGACGAAAAGGAGAGTAATAATAAGTAAATGAAATATTCACAGTTTTTTTTGCCTACATTAAAGGAAATTCCTGCTGAAGCAGAGCTTGTATCCCATAAATTAATGCTAAGGGCAGGTCTTATAAGAAAACTTGCCGCGGGGTTATATACCTTTATGCCAATGGGTTTAAAGGTATTACAAAATATCAAGCAAATTGTAAGGAGGGAAATGAACCGTTCCGGCGCGCTTGAGATATTAATGCCAATGGTTCAGCCTGCAGAGTTATGGCAGGAAAGCGGAAGATGGGAAAAATATGGGAGCGAACTTTTAAGGCTTAAAGACAGACATCAGAGAGATTTTTGTCTTGGACCAACCCATGAGGAGGTTGTCACTGACCTTGTGAGAAAAGAGGTGCGTTCATACAGGGATTTGCCCATAAATTTATATCAGGTTCAGACAAAATTTCGTGATGAGATAAGACCGAGGTTTGGCGTGATGAGGTCAAGGGAATTTGTTATGAAGGACGGCTACAGTTTTCATGCTGATATGGAGTCCCTTGATGAGACATATCGCAAGATGTATGATTGTTATTGCCGTATTTTTGAATCCTGCGGACTGGATTTCAGGGCAGTAGAGGCTGACACAGGGGCAATAGGAGGGGATGCCTCCCATGAATTTATGGTTCTTGCTGATTCAGGCGAAGACAGCATAGCAATATGTAAATCCTGCAGGTTTGCGGCAAACCTTGAGCTTGCCCAGGTAATACTAAGCGATTCACAGGAAAGCCCTGAAGAATTATCGGAGTTAAAAAAGGTTCATACGCCTCAGAAAGGAACAATAGACGAGGTTACTGAATTTTTGGGGAAATCACCTGAAAATTCCGTTAAGACCCTTGTATATCTTGTAAATGAAAAAATTGTAATGGCGCTTTTACGCGGGGACCACCAGCTAAACGAGATTAAGCTTGCAAGATTTTTGGGTGTGGATGAGGTGGCTATGTGTGACAGTGATTTGATAGAAATCAGATTAAATGCTCCGGTGGGATTTCTTGGCCCTGTTGGCTTGCCAAAAGATGTCACTATTATTGCGGATAATTCAGTTAAAAGCTTAAATAATTTTATCACAGGCGCAAATGAAAGGGATTATCACTTTATAAATGCAAACTGGGAAAGGGATATTCCATTGCCAACCTTTACAGATATAAGAAATATTACAGCCAATGATAAATGTCCCAAATGCCAGGGAGATATTGAAATAAGAAAGGGAATAGAGGTTGGTCATATCTTTAAGCTTGGCACAAAATACAGCAGCGCGCTTGGGGCTGTTTATCTTGATAAGGAAGGCAAAACACATCCTATAATAATGGGATGTTACGGGATAGGCGTAAGCAGGATAATTGCAGCGTGTATCGAGCAGAATAACGATGAAAACGGGATTATTTTCCCCCAATCAATATCTCCATTTAAGGTTATTATCACCCCTGTTGATATGAGAAGCCAGGATGTATTAAATTATGCCGATGAGCTATATAAATGCATTTCAGAACTTGGCATTGAGGTTTTGCTTGATGACAGGGATGAAAGGGCCGGGGTAAAGTTTAAGGATTCGGAACTTCTTGGCATTCCTGTCAGGATAACAATAGGAAAACTTTTTAAGGAAAAAAACGAAGTGGAATTTTTTATAAGGCAGGAAAAAACTTCGGAAAATATCCATGCCTCCTGTGTAATTGATAAAATAAAGGAAATTTATTATAATTAAATTATTTAAGTTTTATTTAATATTTTAATAATTATTGAGTAAATTTTTTTAAAATATTATTAAATAAAGCTTATAAGATTTTAAACATAACTCATGATAAAACTTGATGATATTATTGATAATGTAAGCGCTTATATCCCAAGAACAGAAACTGGACTTATTGAAAAGGCCTATCGGTTTTCCGCAAAGATGCATGAAGGACAAAAGAGGCTTTCAGGTGAGCCTTATCTCTGCCATCCCCTTGAAGTCGCATATATTATGTCAAAACTAAGGCTCGATCTCCCATCAATTGCCGCGGGACTTCTTCACGATACAATAGAAGATACGCCGGCTTCATATGATGATATAAAAAAGATGTTTGGCGAAGATGTGGCAAATATTGTTGAAGGTGTCACCAAGCTTTCAAAGATATCATACCAGACAAAGATTCAGAAACAGGCGGATTACATAAGAAAAATGATCCTTGCCATGTCAAAGGATATGAGAGTTCTCCTTGTAAAGCTTGCGGACAGGCTTCATAATATGCGCACCCTGAAATTTATGAAGGAAGAACGAAGAAGGGCAATTGCGCAGGAAACCCTTGATATTTATTCACCTCTTGCCGCGCGTCTTGGTATTGACTGGGTTAAAAGGGAACTTGAAGACCTCTGTTTTATGTACTTACATCCTGATGAATATGAGGCCTTAAAAAAGGCTATAGCAGAAACCATAGGGGAGAAACAGGGTTTTATTGAGGAAGTTCAGGAAATTCTTGCAAGAAAAATGGCTGAGTATGGCATATCCTCAAGAATTCTCGGAAGACCAAAGCATTACTACAGTATCTACAGAAAAATGAAGACCAGAAACGTGGGACTTGATCAGATATATGACCTTATTGCCTTTAGAATCCTTGTTAATTCAACCAAGGAATGTTATGGCGCCCTTGGTATTGTCCATGAACTCTGGAGACCTATTTCAGGAAGATTTAAGGATTACATAAGCCTTCCCAAGGCAAACGGTTATCAGTCACTTCATACAACTGTTGTGGGACATAAAGGCGAAAGAATGGAGATACAGATAAGAACCTTTGATATGGACAAGGTTGCAAGGGAGGGTATCGCCGCTCACTGGCTCTATAAAGAAGGAAATATAGTGACGGATAATAGAAAACAGCAGTTTGACTGGCTTTCTCAGCTTATGGAATGGCAAAA
The DNA here is from genome assembly GCA_020720325.1 of Desulfobulbus propionicus. GTDB lineage: Bacteria > Desulfobacterota > Dissulfuribacteria > Dissulfuribacterales > DYOW01 > DYOW01. The sequence continues at coordinate 4,880 of DYOW01000075.1, read as the reverse complement.
GGAGCTGCAGGATCCAAGACAGTTTATGGAGTCAGTAAAGCTTGACCTTTTTCAGAATGAAGTTTATGTGTTTACTCCGAAAGGTGATGTAAAAGAGCTTCCACAAGGAGCTACTCCTATAGATTTTGCCTATTCAATCCATACCGAAGTTGGTCATCACTGTTCCGGGGCAAAGGTTAACGGAGTTCTTGTTCCACTAAGATACGAGCTGGAAAACGGTGATGTTGTTGAGGTGATAACCTCAAATCATCATAATCCAAGCAGGGACTGGCTTAAATTTGTCAAGACAAGCAAGGCTGTCGCAAGAATCAGGCAATACCTCCAGAATGAGGAGAGAAAAAAGAGTCTTGTTCTTGGAAAAGAGCTGTGTTCCAGTGAATTTAAGAAAAACAGAATTGATTTAAATGAAGTAATCAAAGAAAAAGGCGATGTGCTGGTGCGTTTTTTCAATTATAAGACACTGGAAGATCTCTATGTGGCGGTTGGATTTGGCAAGGTCTCGGCCTCTCACATAGCCAAAAGGGCGCTTAAGGAAATATCTGCAAAAGTTCCTGAAACAGATGAGGCGGTAATTGAAAAGGTTGTAACAGGAAAGCTTGAGAGTTTATCAAAGGCTCCTATTACAATTGACGGAGTTGACAATATTATTTTTCATATTGCTCATTGCTGTTCACCCATACCAGGGGATAATGTGATAGGATTTATCACAAGGGGCAAGGGAATTACGGTTCACAGCGACCGTTGCAGAAACCTTAAAAGGCTGGATACAGAAAGGATTGTGGATATAAACTGGAATTCAACAATAGGAATGACGTATCCGGTTAAGTTAAAGGTTGAAACATTGGATCAGAAGGGCATTCTTGCGGCAGTCAGCAATGCAATAAGCGCATCAGAGGCAAATATAATTGAAGCAAGAGCCAAAACAATACCTGCTCAGGTTGCCCTTCTGGAATTTGTTGTGGGTGTAAGCGATTTGAAACAACTTAAAAGGGTGATCGCAAATGTTTTAAAGATAAGCCAGGTCAATAATGTTGAAAGGGTTTACAGTTAGACCAAAGGCTTTACAATTTTTCCGCTTTTAATGCATGTTGTGCATACTTTTTTTCTTATGGTCTGACCGTTTTCCACAACCTTTACATTTTTAAGGTTAGGCAGCCATCTTCTCATTGTATGGTTGTTGGCATGGCTTACATTACATCCTGTTACAGGACCTTTGCCGCAGATTTCACATTTTCTTGACATTTTTTTTACCTCAAATTAAAATAAAAAATTGTTAGGTTAAAAGTAATTAAATTTAAGTTAGTATATAGTTTTAAAAAAATATTATTATAAAGGGTGATTAAATGTTTTTCAAGGAAAAAGAGCAAGAAAAAAAAGCCAAAGAAAAAAATGAAGAAGCAGCAAGGGCGCAAAGAATAAATGCTTTAATAAAAGCTGAATTCTATGACGACAAAAGAAAGTGTATAGATTTTATTAAAGACATAAGCAAAGTGGGACTTTTTATTTCAATTGCCCGTCCTTTTGAGAAAGGAGCTGTTCTTGATATAAAATTTACCCTTCCTGATGCTAATTATCCCATTAAAGTTAAGGGAAAGGTGGTGTGGTCAAGATCAGAGCCTGAAGGTGTTTCCAAAATGAGGGGCATGGGAGTAAAGTTTTTAAATCTTGCCCCGTGGGATGAAGAAGCGCTAAGAAATTTCGTAGAAACAAAAAGAAAATAATTTTGTATTTTTAAAATCCTGTTATAAAAAATATAGAATTTTTTTACAAAACTATCTCTTTTTTTTTGTTGATTCTTCCCTAAATAATAATTATCTTAACATTTTATTTGTTAATTTTTTCAAAAAAAAGGGGTAATAAAATAACTATGTTTAAATCTGACACTTCAAAATGGTATATTGAAAGAATAGTTTGGCTTGTCGCAGGTTCTGTGGTTCTTGCTGGGACAATACTTGGATATTTCATTCATAAGTTCTTTTTTTTCTTTCCTGTTCTTGCCGGGATAAATATGATAATTTTTTCATTAACCGGATTTTGCCCTCTTGCAATAATTCTTGATAAATTTGGAGTAAAGTCCCAAAAAGAAATGACACAATGTAATATTTGATGAAAATTAATAAAATTGGTCATATCACCCAAATCTATAATAACAACCCACTTAAACGCTGATTTTGACGCTGTTTCTTCTCTTTTTGCAGCCCACTTTTTACATCCCGGAGCTGTGGCTGTTTTTCCAGGCTCAACTGAAAAAAATATCCAGAAATTTTTTAATAAGCGTCCTGATTTATTTAAAATTTATACATTAAAAGAAATTGATCTTAACACTCTCGAAGAGCTTATAGTAGTAGATACCATAATCAGGAACAGAATCGGAGAAATCAGCAAAATTTTAGATAAACCAGGCATTAAAATAACAGTTTATGATCACCATGATCTTTCTGATAATAATAATGAATCAAATATAATAAAAGGAACTGTATTTAGGGATAAAACAGGCTCTAACACCACAATGATGCTTGGGATTCTCCTTAAAGAATCCAATAAGTTACAATTAACCCCGGAACAGGCAACTCTTCTTGCCCTGGGAATATACGAAGACACAGGCTCATTCACATTTTCATCCACCACAAAAAAAGACCTTGAAATGGCGGGTTTTCTCATTGAAAAAGGCGCAAGACCCGAAGAAATAAGAAAATATATCTCATACTCATGGCGTCCTGAACACATATCTCTTTTAAACCAGCTACTTGAAACAGCGACAATCCACAAGACAACCAAAGGAAATGACTTTGTGATTGCAAGGGCCTTGACTGATAAATATGTTGAGGAATTTGCGACCCTTTCCCACCAGATTATGGATTTAAAGGATATAACCACCTTATTTATTATGGGACAGATGGGAAGCAACATAATTATTGTGGGCAGGAGCAAAAAAGGCGGCTTACATGTAGGTGAAATACTTGGTAAAATCGGAGGCGGTGGACATCCCTTTTCTGCCTCGGCAACACTTAAGGTGGGCGGTATGGTTGAGGCGGAAAAAATCCTTATTGATGCAGTAAAAAAAGTAACAGAGACCTATCCCAAAATAGCAGACATTATGTCTCATCCCCCTGTTACAATTGAACCGGAAGAATCCATTAAAAATGCCCATGATAAGCTCTCACTTTACGGATTTACCGTGCTTCCTGTGGTAAAAGAAGGTGAGGTGATAGGACTTATCTCATCAAGGACAATGGAAAAGACAATTTCTCATGGCTTTGCAGAGATGCCTGTGAGGGATTTTATGACCACTGATTTTGAGATAGCGCATCCTGATGATGATTTTTCAAGGGTTCAGGATATTATCATCTCGGAAAGGCAGAGATTTTTGCCTGTGGTAAAGGACGACAGGATTATAGGCGTTGTGACAAGAACCGATTTGATCCATATTCTTACAGATAAGGAATATGGAGAAAATGAGGTTAAACCCCTTTTTAAGGATGCAAGATATAAAAATATCTGTTATCTCATAAAAGAACAAATTTCCACTGAATTATATGCGCTTCTAAAAGATGCTGGGGAAACCGCTGATGAACTGAATTTTAACATATATGTTGTGGGTGGTTTTGTGAGGGATTTAATACTAAAAAAAACTAACATGGATATTGACCTTGTTGTTGAGGGAAATGCAATACAATTTGCAAAGGTTTTTGCCAGAAAATACAATGCAAAGTATTATACACACGAAAAATTTATTACTGCAGGCATAACCTTTCCTGATGGATTCAAGATTGATGTAGCCACCGCAAGATGGGAATATTATGAATATCCAGCCGCAATGCCTGTTGTGTCTCTTTCTTCCATAAAGCTTGACCTTTTCAGGAGGGATTTTACCATAAATACCCTTGCAATAAGGCTTAATCCCAAAGATTTTGGCTTGTTGCTGGATTTTTTCGGTGGGTTTAATGATATTAAACAGAAGAATATAAGGGTGCTGCACAGCTTAAGTTTTGTTGATGATCCAACCAGGGCTTACAGGGCTGTAAGATTTGAAAACAGATTCGGATTTCGGATAACCGAGCAGACCGTTAAGATGATAAGAAACGCAATTAGATTCGGTGTATTTAATAAACTTTCAGGTATAAGGCTTTTTAATGAACTTAAATACATACTAAACGAAGAAGAACCATTAAATATAATTATAAGATGCCAGCAACTGGGTTTATTACAAATAATTTATTCTGATCTGTCTGTTTCAGAGAAGACTGAGAATTTATTCAAAAAAAGCAAGGAAGTAATCTCATGGTATAATCTTCTTTTTAAGGAGACTAAAATTGAAAAATGGATTGTTCATCTGCTTGTTTTGCTGTATAACCGGAAATTACCTGAAATAGAAAGCATTATTGAAAGATTGGATATAAAGGATAAATATGGCGCTTATTTTATAAAAGATAATCTCAGTGTATTAAATACCATTAAAGAAATAGTAAATAAGAAGACTTTTCTTCAATCAGAGATATTCTTAAAATTAAGAAATATTCAGCTTGAGATATTATTATATCTTATTATTATATCGGATGATGAAACCATACAAAAGGCAATATCCTTTTTTATAAGCCATACAAAGGATATAAAACTTGAAATAACAGGAAATGACCTCCTTGCTATGGGCATTAAACAGGGTCCGGTTTATTCAAAAATATTTGAGGAATTACTTTTAAAGAAGATTGATGGTGAGATTAAATCAAGAGACGATGAGCTTGATTATGGAAAAAAATATTATATAAATAAAAAAGTGTTAAGTTAAAAAAGTTTTAAGAAAGAGGAAAGTCCGTAATTTTGCGATATAGGGAAAACTTGCAGTCCTTATTCAGAATACACCAAACGCCCTGATTTGTGCA
>DYOW01000174.1 GCA_020720325.1 Desulfobulbus propionicus | reverse complement strand
GATTATAACCCTGGCAAAGATAATTTTTTAGGATAAAATAAACAAGGGCAACAGAAACATGGCAGCAATTGACATAACAATAGAAGACAAACAGCTTTCATCTCTTTTTGACAAGCTAATTTCAAAGACAAGCGACCTTTCACCTTGTATGCGAAACATTGCAATGATTATGAAAGAAACTGTCCTTGAAAATTTTGACAGTGGGGGGAGACCTCAACGATGGATCCTGTCAAAAAGAGTGCGGGAAGAAGGCGGGCAAACTCTTATTTTAAAAGGAATGTCTGGCGGTCTTATGGGTTCAATTACATCAAAATCCGATAAAACCACGGCAATAGTGGGAACAAATAAAGATTATGCTGAATTGCATCAGTTTGGGGGTAGGATGTCAAATTCGGCAGGCGAAAAATCCGCTAAAGTTCCTGCGAGACCATTCCTTGTCATACCTGATGAAGAAATGCAAGAAATACGAGACACCATACTTGACTACTTAAAAATCTAATTGTTCTTTTTGTCCTCTAACCCTATTTTTTTAAACATTAAGCAATAAGCAAGAGGTATAACGTGACGTTAAAAGAACTCAAAGTAACGCTTGATTATAAAGACTTGAAGGATTTTCTTGACCAGTTTGGAGGGCAACGGATTTATGTGCCTCAAAAGGTTGTTGAAAAGCATTTTTTAGCCGAGAGGGTTGGGATGACGACAATGGAAAAACTGATTTATAAATGGGGTGGAGAGATTGTAGATGTGCCGACAAGCTACAGTTTTAGAACTGAAGACATGAGAAGTCGAGTATTTGAGCTAAAATCTGTCGGCAAAAGCAATAATGAAATTGTAAGACAAACGGGACTCTCAAGAAGAGCGATACAGAAGATATTGGCAAAAAGGGATAGTGCAGAGATACAGGCTTTTAATAAACCGTCACAGTCGAAACAAAAGACGCTATTTTAAGTATACTGACAAGGTTATCAACATTTTAATATTTTTGTTAAATAAGGAGTAATGTGAAAAAAAGTTTTTTAAAATACTTTGGTGGCAAGTCTTTATTTGCAAATAAGATTATTCCCTTAATTCCTTCGCATCAATGCTATTGCGAGGTGTTTTGTGGTGCAGCATGGTTGCTTTTTAAAAAAGATGAATCGAAAGTTGAGATTATTAACGATATTAATCAAGACCTTGTGACGCTTTATAGAGTTGTTAAAAATCATCTTGAGGAATTTATCAGGTGTTTTAAATGGATGCTGATGTCCAGAGACGAATTTGACCTTCTAAAAAAAGAAAATCCAGACGCTTTAACAGACATTCAGAGAGCTGTAAGGTTTTATTATCTGCTTAAAAATGGTTACGGTGGCAAAGTTGACAATCCTTACTTTTCTACGTCACACCAGAGACCGCCCGCTTTAAATCTTCTTAGTCTTGAAGAAGACTTATCAAATGCTTGTTTAAGACTTTCAAGAGTTTATATTGAAAACAAGGGATATAAGGATTTAATGAATAGATATGACGATGCAGGAACATTTTTTTATTGTGACCCCCCTTATTTTAATCGTGAAAATTGCTACGGAAAAAATATTTTCAGCAAAGAAGACTTCATAACCTTAAAAAATATTTACAAAACATTAAAAGGCAAGTTTATCATGTCAATTAATGACACTCCTGAAATTAGAGAATACTATCAAGATTTTAATATTAAAGAGGTTAAAGCTACTTATAGCGTTTCTGGAAAGGTTCAAAAGGTCACTGAGCTTTTAATAATGAATTTTTGAAGCATTTTATCAAAAACAAACCGCAATTAATTTAATTATTAATTAAAGCCTTTACAATTAATCGGGCAGAAGCATTCACGCAAAAACCCGAGCAAGTCG
>DYOW01000173.1 GCA_020720325.1 Desulfobulbus propionicus | reverse complement strand
CCTTTGAAATAAGGGGAGTGCCCCTGATTGTTCCTCACATTTATCAAATATGCTAACTGCATTTTTTTCCAAACCAGAGAATTACGTCTTTTAGCGCATAGATGAGGGCATTGACTGTATCGGATGTGGGGTCATAAAGTGGAACGATGTTAGGATGAAAATCACTGTGACTCCCGAATGTATTGCATATATTTCTGATGCTGAATAGGAAATTGCGGAGAATATTAGAGTCAATGTGATTATTATTGTTCATCCATATAACTGTCTTCCCCCCTTTTTCATCTCCGCAAGCGGCTCTCATTCCCGGAATTTTTATGGCGCAAACATCCATGATATTTTCATAAATTAGCCGCATCCGGTTTAGGTTGTCCCGAATCCGTTTCGGGCTGTCATTGGGCGTTGTAAGAATTTCCAAGAAAAAACCTGCCGCCTTATCGTCAATATTTTTTCTCAGAATCTGAAGATAAAAACGATTTTCAAGTTGAAGATTAAGTATATTGATATTGTCAATCGTGGATTTCAGGCGATCAAAATCTTCTTCGTTTCCCTTTTCGATAAAGTTATCGGTGGAAAATTTTTTATGATCGATATAGGTTTGAATATAATTTTTTCCTCGAATTTCATCATTGGCCGAATATGCTGTCATAAAATAAAATTTTGACAGCACATCCGTCTTAAAGACTAGATGGTATAGAAGATAATCCCCCTCCCTTTCTGCATACAATTCATATTTTTCTTCGGAAAAAGACGGATCAATTGCTTTGATCTCTTCAAAATCATAGCATTCTTCCTCAAAAAGATTTCTGTCTACGATGAAAAGGGAATAACGTTCATGGCAAGTAATGATTTTCTGTAAGGCTTCGGGAAAACGGTATTCAATTTCGATCAGGTTCGAGGTTTCAACAATTCTTTTTATTTCTTCCGGGCCGGGTGGGTAATCGTCTTTTTCAAGTTCCCGTAATTGTTTCCTTGCATTTTTTGTCAGATATTTTTCAAATAAGCGGGTAATTCTTGAGATATTCCTTGTAATCTGATCTTCTACAAATAGTATTTTCATTCGATATTCTTCTCCCACAAATTAGAAAATTGAATTATTACGGAATAAATATCCTTATCTTTGTTAATCATCGGTTCAGTTTCCAGAAGTTTGGCAAAGTTTTCGATAATCACAAGACCAAGACCGGAGGTTTTAGCCTTTACAATTTTTTTGTAACGGTTTTCAATTTTTACAATAACCTTGTCTGAATCAGCGGTTAAAATAATATTTAAAAAACGTTTGTCCTTTTCAACAAAAGCGGAATATTTAATTGCATTAAATATCAATTCCTGAAAGAGAATAAGAAATTTAATGGCAGAACCCTTATCGTTGCCAATACGCAAATCAGCGGTATTGGTGAAGTCCATCTTGATATCACTTAAAAAATATTGTTTGATAATAAGCTGAATCTCTTCAAGATTTATATCTTGAGATTTTTCTGACCATGCCGTTTTGGCTTTCTTATGGAGGCTTTTTTCAGGGAAATATTTTCTCAGAAAAGTACCAAAATATTTACCATCAAACATATGGCCGATCGAATATGTGAGGGACTGGACAATAATGTCTTGCAAAGTCAGAGCCTCTTTCCCTGTATTATGCTTTACATCATAATAAAAATCATCAATGGAGCCTTTGAAAGAAAAACTCATTGCATTGACAATTTCCCGAATCAGGTTCGCGCCTTTAAGGGCGTTTTCAATTACCGGGGAACTATCGGAATGCTCTTTTTTCATAGCTTCAAGCGGATCAATGACCGTGCTGATGAGGTTTTTGATGGAATGAGAAAGATCCGCGATAATCTTATTTTTTTCGTCAATTCTTGCGTCGAT
>DYOW01000172.1 GCA_020720325.1 Desulfobulbus propionicus | reverse complement strand
TCATTACTTAGAATCATAATAACGCTGTAACGAGCAAATAGAATTGTCCGGTCATGATATTTGTCATAATAATATTTTACCGCTCATCAAAGGGGGAATTTGACCTTGTGGTGTGCATGTATCATGATCAGAGGCTTTATACCATTAAAATTATTGCATTTTGTAATGACATCTGTTGATCACGGAACTGCATATGATATTGCAGGAAAAGGCGTTGCAAGCTGTGAAAGCCTCAGGGAAGCAGTGATTATGGCGGAAGAGATTATCAAAAACAGGTTGAATTATTTCATTAAAAGTAAATTCAGCTGATTACCTTAAAATTTATTTAAAATAATAATTGACAAAACTATTGTTTTAATGTTATTGTTATAAACTTAAATTTTAGAAAGAAGGGGGGGATATCCTTGGCCATCACAGTAGATGTCCAGGACGACAATCTGGAAAAAGCTCTTAGAATTCTTAAGAAAAAAATTCAGATTGACGGACTTCAAAAAGAGTTAAAACTAAGACGCCATTACGAAAAACCGAGTGAAAAAAAACGTAGAAAAATTCAGGAAGCTGAAAGAAGAAGAAGAAAAGCAAGAAGAAGATTTTATTAATTTTACACATAAAAAAGGGGTGTGATACCCCTTTTTCTTTTTAAACATTATGGCAATCACCAAAATAGAAGATATTATTGAAGATATTAAACAGGGTGAAATTTATATCCTTGTTGACGATGAAGATCGCGAAAACGAAGGCGATCTTGTTATAGCTGCAGAAAAAACAACCCCCGAAGCAATTAATTTCATGGCAAAATACGGAAGGGGTTTGATATGCCTTTCCCTTGAAGGAAAACTTGTTGATAAATTAGATATCCCCATGATGACCTCCCGTAACAAAACCCGCTTTGGGACAGCCTTTACTGTTTCCATTGAGGCTGCGAAAGGTGTTACAACAGGTATTTCCGCACATGACAGGGCCACAACCATTCTTGCCGCAATTTCTGATAATGTCACCCCCCAGGATATTGTGACTCCAGGGCATATATTCCCCTTAAGGGCAAGGGACGGCGGTGTGCTTGTAAGGGCAGGACAAACTGAAGGTTCTGTGGATCTTTCAAGGCTTGCCGGATTAAAACCTGCCGCTGTTATCTGCGAGATAATGAAAGATGACGGCACAATGGCAAGAATGCCTGATCTTGAGGTATTTGCCAGAGAACATGATATTAAAATTGTCACAATTGCAGACCTTATTGCCTACAGATTAAGGACAGAATCTTTTGTAAAAAGAGAAGCAGAAGCAAGACTTCCATCAAATTTTGGCGGAACATGGCATCTCATTGCCTTTTCAAGCCTACTCGATTCCAGCGAACATCTCGCCCTTGTGATGGGCGACGGAGACTTTGCCGCTGATGAAAATGTGCTTGTAAGGGTGCATTCAGAATGCTTTACAGGGGATGTCCTTGGCTCTTTAAGATGCGACTGCGGACCCCAGCTTCATAGCGCAATGGAACAGATTGCATGCGAGGGCAGGGGCGTTATTTTATATATGAGACAGGAAGGCAGGGGAATAGGTCTTATTAACAAACTAAAGGCTTATAGCCTTCAGGATAAAGGACAGGATACTGTTGAAGCTAATCACAGCCTTGGTTTTAAGGCAGATTTAAGGGATTACGGAATAGGCGCGCAGATTTTACGGAATCTTGGCATCAGAAACATGAGAATCCTTACAAATAACCCCAAAAAGATAGTGGGTCTTGAGGGATACGGAATTCATATTGTTGAAAGGGTTCCTATTGAAGTCCAGCCCCATGAAGAAAATTACAACTATCTTAAATGCAAAATGGAAAAAATGGGACATCTTTTGACTATTGATAAGATTGATTAA